>NZ_JBFUEY010000003.1:63911-541534 GCF_056403715.1 Mesorhizobium sp. P2_F5
CCCCTCATCCGACCGAGCTTCGCTCGGCCCCTCATCCGACCGAGCTTCGCTCGGCCACCTTCTCCCACAGGGGGAGAAGGAAGAGGCTCTACTCCTCCGGCTCCGTCGTAAACAGCAGCGGATAGCCTTTGGCCTTGCCGGCATCGGTGGCCCGCGTCGCCTTGGTCTCGGCGACATCCCTCGTGAACACGGCGACGACGCAGACGCCGCGCTGGTGCGCGGTGATCATCACCCGGCGCGCCTGGTCTTCGCTGAGCTTGAACTCACCCTTCAGCACCGTCACCACGAATTCGCGCGGCGTGAAATCGTCATTGATTAGGATGACCTTGTAGAGCTTCGGCCGCTCGGTCTGCGGCTTGGTCTTGGTGCGGGGCTTGGAGGTGATTTCAGGCATGGGGAACCGGCATCGCGCGAGGGTCGCTCTCACTTTGTCATGGGGGAAAGCAGTCGTCCATTTTGATCGGCGCGCCAAACCGGCTTCCCGGCGGCACAGCCGTTCACAAATTTAGGAACTGTCCGCTGCGGTTCAACGCCCCTGGCGGTCGGCGATGCGGCGGGCCGGGACTTGCCGTGTGGTGGATGATGCATCCCGCCTCGATCCGGCAGCCCGGCGCTCCATCCAGGCGGCCGCGAGCCAGCCGATAAAGCAGGCCAGCGCCGAGCCGGTGAGCACGGCAAGCAGCAGGCTTTGCCATGGCGTGATGTATTGCCAGTTACTGGAGATCGCCGGCGCAAACAGCGACGGCTCGGTGCGCCCGTTCACCGGATCGGGAACCGGGCTGGCGGTAAACTGGATCAGCACCCTGACCGCAGCCGAGACCACAAGGCCACCAATGGCCATCGAGCGCAGAATGAATGAAAGCCGCTTCTTCATGCGGGCTGTCCTACCGGACCGGCATTGCAATCGAGTTAAAGTCCTGAGTGGCCGGCACCCATCAACGGGATAATCATGCTCGTCAGATACGACAAGGCCGCTCCAGCCGGGGGTGTGGCTGGAGCGGCCTTGTTACAGACAACCCTGTCCGGGCTGGTCTGGATCAGGCCTTCTTGGCAGCCTTCTTGGGCGCCTTCTTGACCGGGCACTTGTGCGTCTTGGTCACTTTGCAGGCCTTGACGACCTTCTTGGCCACAACCTTCTTCGGAGCAGCCTTCATCGGTGCGGCAGCCGGAGCAGTCGTGGTCGTCGTGGCAGCCGGAGCGGCGGTCGTGGTGGCGGCAGCGTTGCTGGCGACCGGCATAGCGAAGGCGAGAGCAACGGCGAGACCGAGAGCGGAGAGGAGGGACTTGTTCATGGCTTCATTTCCTTTTTTGTGCGGGTCGGTTTTCGAGTGTCACTGAACAGGGTCGATCGGTGTCACTCCAAGCAGCTTCAAAGCGTTCGCGAGCATCCGGATACCCTGTGCCTGTTTCTTGTTGGCGCAGAACCGG
The DNA here is from genome assembly GCF_056403715.1 of Mesorhizobium sp. P2_F5. NCBI lineage: Bacteria > Pseudomonadati > Pseudomonadota > Alphaproteobacteria > Hyphomicrobiales > Phyllobacteriaceae > Mesorhizobium > Mesorhizobium sp. P2_F5. Next base: position 65,340 of record NZ_JBFUEY010000003.1, read on the forward strand.
TTTCCCTTTCTTTGCAGTGCTTTCGCCGCGGTGACCTGCGTTGCCGCGGCATGGGTTTCGAGGGCTTCGTCTACCTGGCGATTGAGATCGATGCAGCGCTCGCTCCTTGTGATCGGCGTCACCTTTGCGCCGGAGGCTGCGACCGCGGCCGTGACGAGCGAAATGCTGAACAGCGCACCCATCAAGCTGATCGTGAACCTGTGCATCGGTAATGTCCGTTACTCCGGAGACTAGCGTCGCAGCCGATGACCTGACCGCCACGGCACCCTTTATGCCTTTGATTTTTTTCGGAAGTTTTTCCGAACTATAGAATTTTGTTTCTGGATTGTTTCTGCGAAATCGGCTCTGCGGGCGATCATCGCCGCTGGCCAACATGTGGCCAGAATTCTATCGTGTGGGTGACATCGCCAAAGCAGACTCAGAAAGGCAGCCGCCGACCGGCCGCCAGCAATGACAGGATCGCCGTGAAATCCGATGCGCACATACTGATCGTCGACGACGACAAGGGCATTCGCGACCTGCTTCAGGAATTCTTCCAGAAGCGCGGCCTGCGCACGACGGTTGCCGCCGATGGCATCGAGATGGAGGACATCCTGCGCCGCACGCAGGTCGACCTGATCGTTCTCGATGTGATGCTGCCGGGAAAGAGCGGGCTGGAGCTCTGCCGCGACCTGCGCGCCAGCTATTCGACGCCGATCATCATGCTGACGGCGGTGACCGAGACCACCGACCGCGTGGTTGGCCTCGAAATGGGAGCCGACGACTATGTGCCGAAGCCCTTCGATCCGCGCGAGCTTCTGGCCCGCATCCGCGCCGTGCTGAGGCGCAACGGTGCTTCAGAGCCGAAGCGCGCCACCACCAAACAGATCTACCATTTCGCCGGCTGGACGATGGACTGCTCGCGCCGCCGGCTGATGGCGCCCGGCGACGTCAGGGTCGAGCTGACCATGGCGGAGTTCAACCTGTTGCAGACCTTCGTCAAGAGCGCGCAGCGCGTGCTCACGCGAGACCAGCTCATCGAGCTTTCCGGCGGCGACAGCGACTATTCGTTCGACCGCAGCATCGACATTCTGGTCAGCCGTCTCAGGCGCAAGATGGAAGACGACCCCAAGACGCCGAAACTGATCCTGACGGTGCGCAGCGGCGGCTACCAGTTCCTGCCCGAGACCACCTCCGAATGAGACGCCTGTTGCCGCAAACCCTGCCGGTCTGGGTTTTGCTCATTGTCATTGCCGGCCTGCTGATCAGCCAGGTCGCGACGCTCTATATCGTCTCGCGCGATCGTGCCGTCGCCAATGACGAGGTCGATCTCTACCGGCTCAACGACCGCGCCTATTCGCTGGTGCAGCTGATGCATGACGACACGCCAGAGCAGCGCAAGCTGACGGCGTCCGGCCTGTTCAATGCCACCTATGCGCTCACCGTTTCGGACACGCCCGCCGTCACCTCGTCGATCGCCGGCGACGACGAACTGGCCGAGCTCGAGGACATTCTGGTCGGGCGGCTGTCGAAATTCGGCATCACCGACGCTCGCGTGCGGCGCGATCCGGCATCGCAGGCAGCCAACGCCCCTGGCGGCGTGGTGCTCACCAAGGATGTCGGCGCGGTGGAGCGTGACCTCTTGGGATTGGCGGCGAGCTTCGCCCAGAGTGACAAGCTGACGGCATCTGTCCGCTTCGCCGACGGCCAATGGCTGAACTTCACCGAGCCCAACACGCCGGTCGGACCGATATTGAGCTTCGACAGCCTGCCGCTCTATTCGCTGATCGCAGGCCTGGTGGTGATCATGTCGATCTGGTCGCTGCGTCGGCTGACGGCGCCCTACCGGATGATGGAAACGGCGGTGAACCGCATCGGCACGGATCTGAAGAGCCCGCCGATCGCCGAGACCGGCAGCCGCGAGATCCGCGCCGCGGCCAAGGCCGTCAACGCCATGCAGGTCAGGTTGCGCGACTATGTCGAGGACCGCGAACACCTGGCGGCGGCACTCGCCCACGATCTGCGCACGCCGCTCACCCGCATGCGGCTGCGCCTCGAACTCCTGCGCAAATCGACGGCGCGCGAGGCGCTGGCCCACGACCTCGCCGACATTGAGAGCATCGCCAGCTCCGTCATCGACTTCGCCACCTTCGAAGTCACCGAGGAGAAGAGCGAGCGGATCGATTTCTGGTCGCTGGTGGAATCGATCGCCGACGGGTTCGAGGAGGTCACATTCGACCATGACGGCGCAAGGCCACGCGGCATGATCTGCATGGCGCGGCCGGTGGCGCTCAAGCGCTGCGTCAACAATTTGGTCCAGAATGCCGTGACCTACGGCAAGAAGGCCCATCTCAGCCTGCGGCAGTCCGACGGCACGATCACGCTGATCATTCGCGACGAGGGACCGGGCATACCGCAGGCGCAGCTCGACCAGGTGTTCGGTTCCTTCGTGCGGCTGGAACAGTCGCGCAACCGCCAGACCGGCGGTCTTGGCCTCGGCCTGACCATTGCCCGCAACATCGCCCGCGGCGCCGGCGGCGAAGTCAACCTGTCCAACCACCCCGGCGGCGGCCTGCAGACGGAACTCAGCCTGCCGTTGGCGGCATAAGGCAGCAGACTACCGTCTCGATGGGCACCGGGGCTGGATCAGCCAACCCAACCTTGCAATAGTGCGGCCGCTCGAACAGGAGGAGATCGCCGCATGTTTTACGCCATCCTGGCCTATCACGTCGAACAGACCATCCAGTCCCTGACGCCGCAGCAGGATGCGGCGCTGATGCACGACCTGCTCGAGGTCAATGCCAGGCTGACCCGTGAGGGCAAGCTTGGGCCGGCGGCAAGGCTGGGCGCGACCGCTGACGCCGTCACGCTGCGCGGCCCGGGAGACGGCATCGTCATCGACGGTCCGTTTGCCGAGACCAAGGAGCAATTGCTGGGTTTGTATGTGCTCGACTGCGCCACGCAGGAGGCGGCGATTGCGGCCGCGCGCGACCTGCGTCGCGTGAACCCCTCGGCAGTTTACGAAATCCGACCGATCACATTCTACCTTCCCGGCGTCACGTTCCCCGGCACGGAGGACGGGGACGATTCCAAGGAGGCCGCCAGCGGCTGAGAGCCGCCTGCCCGACCGCATGGCCGGTCAGGCAGAAGCGAGCTCGTTGCCCAGGCGTACTGTCTCTGCGACCAGAAGCTCAAGGTCCTCACGCCGGGTCCGGTGATTGTTGATCGCTACTCGTAGGCAATGCCGGCCCCGCACCGTCGTATCGGAAATGGCGGCGATGCCCTCTTCCTGCAGCCGCAGCATGATCTCGGTGTTGAGCGCCTTCGCGCGCTCGCCATCGAGCCCGTCGGCGCGGTAGCGGAAGCAGCCAATGTTGATGTTGGTCGGCGCCGTCAGCTCGAGCGCCGGTTCGGCCTCGATCAGGCTCGCGAGATAGTGCCCCTGAGCAATGTTCTGGTCGATCAGGCGGCCGAATTTTTCGACGCCGTGTTCCCGCAACGCCATCCACACTTTGAGCGCCTTGAAGCCGCGTGTCGTCTGCAGGCCGTAGTCGTTCAGCCATTGCCCCGAGGCCAGCCCACGCGGCGTCGATTCCAGATATTCCGGCGTCACCGCGAAGGTTTTGCGATGCGCCGAAGCATCCCTGACCAGCGCGCAGCCCGCTTCGAAAGGCGCATGCAGCCATTTGTGCGGATCGAGCGCGATGGAATCGGCCCATTCGAGGCCGGCGACGCGATGAGCATTCTGAGGCGCAATCGCAATCAGCGCACCGATGCAGCCATCGACATGGAACCAGAGGTCTTCCTCATGCGCCAATTTGGCAAGCACCTGCAGATCGTCGATGGCGCCGGTGTTGACCGTGCCGGCATTGCCGATGATGCAGGCCGGCTTGAACCCGGCCGCGCGATCTTCGGCAATCGCCACCCGCAAGGCTTCGATGTCGATTCGCAGGCTGGCGTCGCTGGCGATCCGGCGCAGCGCCCTGTTGCCGAGGCCGAGTGCCTCCATGCCTTTGCGGTGGCAGGAATGGATCTGGTCCGAGCCATAGAAGCGCAAGGGCTTTGCTATGGCAGCAACGCCATGCTCGCGCACGTCGATGCCGGCCTTGGTGTTGCGCGCCACGGTCAGCCCTATGATGTTGGCCATCGAGCCGCCGCTGACCAGCGTGCCGCTGGCCGAAGCCGGCATGCCGGTCATCTGCTTGCACCAGTCGACCACCTGGCCGTCCATCAGGGCGGCGGCATGATTGCCGCCGCCGAGATTGGAGCCCTGGATTGCCGCCAGGAAATCGCCGAGCGCACCGGTGAAGTTGCTCGACCCCATGTACCAGGACCAGAAGCGCGGATGGATGTTGCCCATCGGATAGGGCATCACCTTGTCGACGACATCGCCATAGATGTCGGCAAGCGGCGTCGGCGATTGCGGCAGGGAGGCGGTGAAGAAATCCCTCACATCTCCAGGCATCTCCTGCCACACCGGCCGTTGCCTGACATCGCGCAAATAGGCGACGGCATCGTCAACGATCCGATGCGACAGGATCTGCACATCGGCCCAGTCCGAGGGGTCAAGCGTTTCCTCGGCAACCGAGGTGACAGGCATCGCGTCCATGCAGATTGCTCCCGCGCCATCATGCCGGGAACTGGCAGCCGGGCGTCGAGCGCGAAAGAGCAAGCTCATCCGCATTCATCTCGGCCTCGATGCCATCGAACAGCGGCGTCGTCATGTAGCGTTCGCCGGTATCGGGAAGCATGCACAGGATCACCGATCCGGCCGGTGCCGTGCCGGCGATCTGGCGTGCCACGGCAAAAGCCGAACCGCCGGAAATGCCGGTGAATATGCCCTCCTGCTGCGCCAGCGCCTTGGCCCATTTCATGCCCTCCGGCCCGGCGATCGGCATCACCTCGTCATAGAAGTTGCCATCGATCGCTTCCTGCAGGACGTTCGGGATGAAGTCCGGCGTCCAGCCCTGGATCGGGTGCGGCTCGAAGGCCGGATGGCTGGCGGCCGGCGCGCCGCCGGCGCCGCGTACCTGCGGCTTGCCGCTGCCGACAAGCTGGGCGTTGGCTGGCTCGGTGAGCACGATCCGGGTCTCAGGCCGCTCGCGGCGCAGCACACGCGCCACGCCGGCGACGGTGCCGCCGGTGCCGTAGCCGGTGACGAAATAGTCGAGCCGCGAACCGGCGAAATCATTGACGATCTCGCGCCCCGTGGTTGCTTCATGAATGTCGGCGTTGGCCTTGGTCTCGAACTGCCGGGCCAGGAACCAGCCATTGGCTTCGGCCAGTTCCACCGCCTTCTTGTACATGCCGAAGCCTTTCTCGGCGCGCGGCGTCAGCACCACCTTGGCGCCGAGCATGCGCATCAGCTTGCGGCGCTCGACCGAAAAGCTGTCGGCCATCGTCACCACCAGCGGATAGCCCTTCTGCGCACAGACCATGGCAAGGCCGATGCCGGTGTTGCCGCTGGTCGCCTCGACAATGGTCTGTCCCGGCTTGAGCGCGCCGCTGCGCTCGCCTTCCTCGATGATGTTGAGCGCCAGCCGGTCCTTCACCGATGCCGCCGGATTGAAGAACTCGGCCTTGACGTAGATGGTCGCGTGCGCCGGGCCGAGATTGTTGACGCGGATGACCGGCGTGTCGCCGACCGTGTCGAGAATGCTGTCGAACAGGCGGCCGCGGCCGGCCGTGGTTCTGATTTTCTGCTTGTGCAACATGGATAGCTCCTGGTTTTGCTCACGGGCCGGTTACAAACCGGCGGTTTGGGCGACGAGGTTTCGACACCTTGCCGCACTACAGGTCCTTGACGTGCCGCAATGTGGTAAACCCCACATTCGGCGCGCAAATTTTGCGAGCCGGGTGCACTTTGTCGTGGTCGGCGATAAAGCAGGGGCCGGCGGGTCAGCGTGGGAGCAGGCGTGGTATCTGGCGTGGAATCGAACCTGGCGAGCAGCCATCAAGGCCTTAGCGTGCACCTGTTTGGGCCGCTGGCGATCGTGCGCAACGGCGTCCCGGTGGCCTTGCCGGCATCGCGCAAGCTGCGCGCAACGCTGGCCTATCTGGCCCTGGCGCCCCACCCGGTCGGACGTGGCAAGCTATGCGAATTGCTATGGGATGTTCCAAATGACCCTAGGGGCGAGCTGCGCTGGTGCCTCAGCAAACTGCGGGCCGTTCTCGACGAACCGGGCCGCCGCAGGATCGAAACCGCTGATGATACGATTGCGCTCGATCTCGACGGCGTGTCAGTCGACGTGCTGGATGTCGCATCGGCGGCTGCCGCGGGTATAGAAGCGCTCGAGCCAGCGCGGCTGCAGGCGCTCTCCCGCCTTTTCGTCGGCGATTTCCTCGAGGGGCTGGAGATCGACCGCAGCCCGCTCTTCAACAATTGGCTGACCGCCCAGCGCCGCCGTTTCGGCTCCTGCCACGCGGCCATCCTGGAACATCTGGTCAAGACGCTCCCTGCCGATAGTGACGACACGTCCGCCCACCTCGAAAAATGGCTGGAGCTGACCCCGTTCGACAGCCGGGCCCACATCGCCCTTCTGACAAGGCTGGCGCGGCGCGGCCAGTTCGGCGCCTGTGAAAACCATCTGGCGTCCGCAGCACAACTCTTTCAGTCGGAGGAGTTGGATTTCAGCCCGGTGCACCACGCGTGGCTGGCCATTCGCGCGGAACGTCACTGCGCGACTTTGCCGGCACAGCCGGTTACAGCGGCCGCTGCGAACCAGGCGCCGATCACGCTCGCGGAAACCGAAGCCTCGACACCGCACAAGGCTTCGCTGGCCGTGATGCCATTTGCCGAAGGCGGCGTTCGTGGCGGGCTGGCAGACGGCCTGACCCACGACATCATCAGCCGCCTGGCCAAGCTCAAGAATTTCTTCGTCATCGCCCGTGGCTCGGTCTTTGCGCTGGCCGAGAAAAACATCGCGCCGGAAGATGCCGGTCGCCGGCTGAATGTCGACTATGTCGCCACGGGTACGGTGCGCAGCCTGACAGGCCGCCTGATCGTCACCGTCGAGCTTGTCGAGGTGCGCACGGCCAGGATCGTCTGGGCCGAGACCTTCGAGCGCAAGCCCGACGAAATCTTCTCGGTGCTCGACGATATCGGCAACAGCATCGTGGCGTCGATCTCATCCGAGATTGAGACGGTCGAACGCAACCGTGCCATGTTGAAGGCGCCCAATTCGCTCAATGCCTGGGAGGCCTACCATCGCGGCCTCTGGCATATGTATCGCTTCACCCGCAGCGAAAACGACCTCGCCCGGCAATTCTTCGATATAGCCGTACGGCAGGATCCGACCTTCGCCCGCGCCTATGCCGGCCTGTCCTTCACCCATTGGCAGAGCGCTTTTCAGCGCTGGGGCGACCGCGACCGGGACAGCGCGCTTGCCTTTGAGACGGCCGGCCAGAGCCTGTTGGTCGACGACCACAATCCGGCCGCGCACTGGGCGATGGGCCGGGCGCTGTGGCTGCGCGGCGAAGGAAATGCATCCGTGCTCGAGCTGGACCGAGCCGTCGACCTCAGCCCCAACTTCGCGCTCGGCCACTATGCGCTGTCCTTCGTGCAGTCGCAGTCGGGCGATCCGCAAGCGGCGATCGGATCGTCGGATCATTCGCGCCATTTGTCGCCGTTCGACCCGATGCTGTTCGGCATGCTGGGCGCGCGCGCCATGGCCCATGTCCGCCTCGGCCAGTTCGACGAGGCAGCCGATTGGGCGCTGAAGGCGGCCGCCCGCCCCAACGCCCATGTCATCATCCTGTCGATCGCTGCCCATTGCCTGGCGCTGGCCGGCCGGCTGGACGAGGCCAAGACCTTCGCCGCCGCCATCCGCAAGATGCTTCCCGGCTACCGCGCCGATGACTTCATCGACACCTTTCGCTTCGACCCGGATGCCACAGCCCTCTACAAGCTTGGCGCCAGGCGTATCGGGCTGAGTTGATTAAGACCGGCGACTGGTAGGAACCCTACCGCCGCAACACCGCGCTCAACACATCGCGTATGCCGATCGCGCCGACAAAGCGCGACTGGTCGTCGAACAGCGCCACGGGCGCGGTCTGTGAGCGGTGCATGGCCAGCATCACTGTCTTCAGCGAGGTGCCGGGGTTGGCCCAGAACACCTGCGCCGTCTCCTCCGGCTGAGCCTCGACGTCGGCGCACGACACCCATACTGCCGGCTTGCCATCGCGTTCGGCTGCCGCCACCAGCCCGTGCTCGTCGATCTTGAAGCGCGTCGTCTTGCGCCGGTCTAGCCATACCCAGCCGTTATCGCCGTGCTCGAGATCGCGGCTATCGCGCATGACGTTCCAGGCGGTCAGCACCGAGAGCGGGTTTACATTGGCGATGAAGTCGCGGACATAGTCGTTGGCGGGCTTGAGCACGATATCTTCCGGCGCCCCGGTCTGCACGATGCGGCCACCCTCCATGATGGTGATGTGGGTGCCGATCTTCAGCGCTTCCTCGAGATCGTGGCTGACGAAGATGATGGTCTTCTTCAACTCCGCCTGCAGCTGCAGCAATTCGTCCTGCAGCTTGGTGCGGATCAGCGGATCGAGCGCCGAGAACGGCTCGTCCATCAGCAGGATCGGCGCCTCGGTGGCGAAGGCGCGCGCCAGGCCGACGCGCTGCTGCATGCCGCCGGACAGTTCATGCGCATATTTCTTCGACCACTGGTCGAGGTGGACCAGTTCGAGCTGCTTTTTCACGCGCTCCTTGCGCTCCTGCTCCGGCACGCCGGCGAGCTCGAGGCCGAGGCCGACATTTTCCTCCACCGTGCGCCACGGCAAGAGGCCGAACTGCTGGAACACCATCGCCACCTGCTTCTGCCGCAGCCGCCGCAGCGTCGCCTGATCGCAGGTCACGACATCGACGATGTTGTCGCCGTCCTTGACCAGCACCTGGCCGCGCGACACGACGTTGAGCCGATTGACGGCCCGCAGCAGCGTCGATTTGCCGGAGCCGGAAAGGCCCATCAGCACCGAAATCTCGCCCTCATGCACGGTCAGGCTGGCGCCCGCGCAGCCCAGCACATTGCCGGTTTTTTCGAGGATTTCGGCGCGCGTGGCACCGCCGTCGATCAGCGCCAGCGAACCGGCCTGATCGGACCCGAAGACGATATCGACATTTTTGAAGTCAACGGCGACGGTCATTTCTTGCCTCCAACGCCGATGCGCGTCATTCGGTCGAGCACGATCGCGAGCACGACAATCGCCAGGCCGGCTTCGAGCCCGAGGTCGATGCGGCGCGAGCCGAGCGCACGGTTGATTTCAGTGCCGAGGCCGCCGGCGCCGATCAGCGCTGCGAACACCACCATCGACAGCGACAGCATGATCGATTGCGTCAGACCGGCCATGATTGTCGGCAACGCCGAGGGCAGTTCAACCTTCCAAAGCAGCTGCTGCTTGGTGGCGCCGAACGCCTCGCCCGCCTCGATGATCGACTTCGGCACCGAGACGACGCCGAGATGGGTGAGCCGCACCGCGGTCGGAATGACGAAGATGATGGTGACGATGAGGCCGGGTGCGTTGCCTAGACCGAACAGGGTCAGGACCGGGATCAGGTAGACGAAGGTCGGCAGCGTCTGCATCAGGTCGAGCACCGGCAGCATGATGCGGTAGACCTTGGGCTTGTGCGCGGCCCAGATGCCGAGCGGCACGCCGATGGCCATCGCCATGGTGGCGGCGGCCACGACCAGCACCAGCGTCTGCACCGTCTGCTTCCAGAGGTTCTGGTTGATGATGAAGATCAGGCCGAGAAAGACACCGATGGCCAGCGGCCGCGAGCGCTGCAGCAGCCAGGCGATGATGGCGACGATTAGCGCCAGCAGCACTGGCGGCACCACCAAAAGGATGTCGACCAGCCCGTCGAGCAGGAAATTGAGGCCGTTCGAAAAAGCCCTGAACACAGTGTCGAAATTGTCGGTGAGGAAACCGAAGAACGCCTTTCCCCAGGCGCCGATCGGTATCTTGTGATCGACCATGAATTTCGAAATCGGATCCATATCGCCCCTCTCATGCGCGAGACCGCCTGCCCCCGGCTCTGCTGTCGTTACGTCATCTTCTCACAGGATATGAAAAAGGGCAGCCTTTTCTAAATTGGCTGCCCTTCCTGGTTCGGCTTTGCCGAATTCAGTCGGCTCAGCTTCCGAGCGCGGTCTTGACCGCCGCCGCCGCATCGCCGCCATCGAAGGTGGTGACGCCGGCAATCCACGGCGCAACCGCGTCAGGGTGCTTCTTCAGCCAGTCGGCTGCGACCGTGTTGGCGTCGCCGCCTTTCAGGATCGCGTCCATCATCTCGCCTTCCATGTCCAGGTTGAACTTCAGGTTGGCGATGAACTTGCCGGCATTCGGGCACTCGGTGGTGTAGCCCTTGCGCACATTGGTGAAGACGGTGGCGGCGCCGAAGCCGCTGTCGCCCATCCCGTCGAGATAGGTGATCTTCATGGCGCCCATCACCGGATGCGGCGTCCAGCCGAGGAAGGCGATCCACTCATTGTTCTTCATCGACTGCTCGGCCTGCGTCAGCATGCCGGCTTCCGAGGACTCGACCAGTTCAAAGCCTTCGAGATTGTCCTTCGGGTTCTTGATCATATCGAGGATGATGCGGTTGCCGTCATTGCCGGCCTCGATGCCATAGATCTTGCCGTTGAACTTGTCCTTGAACTTGCCGATATCGGTCAGCGACTTGACGCCGGCGTCAGCGACATAGGTCGGCACGACGATGCCGTAGCCGGCGCCGGTCAGGTTGGTGCTGATCGTCTCGACCGAACCGTCGGCGGTGTAGTCCTTGATATCGTTGGTCATCGACGGCATCCAGTTGCCGAGGAAGACGTCGAGATCCTTGTTCTTCAGCGACGCCATGGTCACCGGCACCGAAAGCTGGATCGTCTGCGGCTCGTAGCCGAGCGCGGTGAGCAGCACCGAAGCGACGCCGGTCGTCGCCTGGATGTCGGTCCAGCCGACATCGGAAAGGCGCACCGCCTTGCAGCTCTCCGGATCGCCGGCAAGGGCAGCGCTCGTGGACAGGAAAGTCGCCAGACCGAGGCCGGCGACGAAGGTGTTCATACGCGACATTGGTAGTCTCCCATTGTGATTCTTTGGCGAAGCGTAGTTACGGTTTCTCTGCCCGCCTTGTTTCCTCAGCCAAACACCATTCTGGTGTGGTTTCAAGCATTAAGGCAATCACGATCAACGGCGCGGACTGGCCAAACAGCGACACACCTGCCGCTTTTTCGATGGCAGCCGGCTTTTCCCATGAAATGCAGCGGTGCCCCCTCCCCGCGCCGGGACAACTCGGCTTAAAAGAGCGGCATGGCCAAACTCTACTTCCACTATGCGACGATGAATGCCGGTAAGACGACGATGCTGTTGCAGGCTTCCTACAATTATCGCGAACGCGGCATGACGACGATGCTGTTCGTCGCCGGTCACTACCGCAAGGGCGACACCGGGTTGATCTCGTCGCGCATCGGCCTGGAGACCGAGGCCGAGATGTTCCGCGACGGTGACGATCTCTACGCCCGCGTTGCCGAGCACCATGAGCACACGACCGTGCATTGCATCTTCGTCGACGAGGCGCAGTTCCTCGAGGAAGAGCAGGTCTGGCAGCTTGCCCGTATCGCCGACCGGCTGAACATCCCGGTCATGTGCTACGGCCTGCGCACCGATTTCCAGGGCAATCTGTTTTCCGGCTCGCGTGCCCTTTTGGCCATCGCCGACGACCTGCGGGAAGTGCGCACCATCTGCCGCTGTGGCCGCAAGGCGACAATGGTGGTGCGCCTCGGCCCCGATGGCAAGGTAGCAAGACAGGGCGAACAGGTGGCGATCGGCAAGGACGTCTATGTCTCGCTCTGCCGGCGCCATTGGGAGGAGGAAATGGGCCGCGCCGCGCCTGACGACTTCATCGGCTTCACCGGAGGCTGAACGGCCGGGGCAACATGAAAATCCTCCAGTTCACAGTCGATTGCCCGTTTCCGCCGATCTCCGGCGGCGAGATCAGGAACGCCGCCAATGCGCGCGCCCTGGCATCGATGGGCGAGGTTCTGACAGTAAGCCTGGCTGGCGCCCCAGCGCCTTCTCCACCGCCGAATATCCGTCACCGGATCATCGAGGCGGCGCGCGGCCGGGCTTCCTGGTACAGGCGTAGCCCCCATCCGACCATGCACATCATACCGGACGACGAACTGGCTGAGGCAGACGCTCTGTGGGGGCAATTCGACCCCGACCTCGTGGTTATCGAAGAGATCATGCTTGCGCAGTTGCTGACGCTGGCGCCGAAGCATCGCGCGCGCACCGTCCTTGACCTGCACAACATAGATTCCCAAACGGTGGCCGACCGCATCGCCGGGCTGACGCTGTGGCAGCAACTTCGAGGCTGGCGCCAAAACAGCCGCAAGAAGGCGGAGGCGCGCGATGCCGACAGGCGTGCGGCAGCCACCGCCGATCAGGTCTGGGTCTGTTCGCGGACCGACGGGGCGCTACTATCGGCTCTCGGCCCCGTCAACGACATCAGGCTCATCGCCAATCCCATTCCGGACGAGAGCGTGCTCTCCCTGCCGATTGGCGCCGAGCGGTACCGTGATCTGCGCCTGTGCTTCATCGGCCATCTCGGCTACTTCCCCAACATCGACGCCGTCAAGCAGATCGGCCGCGGGATGGTGCCGAGCCTCGCCGCCTCCGGCCAGCCCTGGTCGATCACCGTCGCCGGCAAGACCCCAGGCGATGTCGTGCGCGGCTTATGCACCAAGCATGGTCTGCAGTTGATCGAAAACCCACCGCATCTGCCGGAATTGCTCGGACGTGCCGGCTATGCGCCGATCCCGCTGCGCTTCGGCGGCGGAACCCGCATTAAGGTATTGGAGGCGATGGCGGCGGGCCTGGTCGTCGCCGCCACCGAGAAAGCCGTCGAAGGGCTCGGCCTGCAGGCGGGCGGGCATTTCCTGTCCAGCGACGATGCCGGCCAGCTGGCGACGAAAATCATCGACCTGTCGGCGACGCCGCAAGCGGCGGCCGAGATGGCGGAACTCGGCCGCGCCTTCGTGCGCGACAGAAATTCGTTGGCAGCGATCGAAATCGCGATCCGCCAGGCGGTTGCGGCGATCCCGCTCCGCCCCAATGAATAAGAGGGCAATACCTGCGCCATATGGCGTTTGTTAAGGCCTGCCGCCTACTTTGGCCGCAGCCAGAGCCAGCCGGGGACCGCCATGCTTCGAGCCATTTCGTCAGCATTCGTTTTTTACTTAGCCGGCATCATCGTAGCACAGGCCGACAGCGACGCCGCGCTGGGCAAGAAAGTGTTCTACCGCTGCATGGCCTGCCACGAGGCGGCAACCGACCGCGACAAAGTCGGCCCGCATCTCCTTGATATCGTCGGCCGAACCGCCGGCACAGCCGAGAATTTCAACTATTCGCAGGCCATGAAGGATGCCGGCGCCGCCGGCCTCGTCTGGGACGAAGCCAACCTCAAGGCCTATCTCGGCGCCCCCAAGCTGAAAGTACCCGGCAACAAGATGGCCTTCTCCGGCCTGACCAGCGACGAGGACATTGCCAACGTCATCGCCTATCTGAAGGCCGATCCGAAGCCCTGAACGGCTGGATGCGTAGCGTGATGGCGATGGCTTTCGCCTGCTGTCTCGGCCCTGCAACCGATTGAGTTCTCAATCGAATTTCAGGACATCCGCGCCGGTGGAGATCGACTGCTTTGCCGGCGTCAAAGTTCAATGACAGTTGAACAATGCCTGGCCGGCTGGTTAATCACGCCATGACCCCGCCTTCATTGACTTTCAAGACGATGACGGATTTTTTGTTTTCGGGGCGGGTCTTGTCTTGCGTCTTTCAATCCCCGGATGCCCCACATATATTCGCCGCTGTTCGCAGCCAGCGACCGGAAGCCGAAGCGGGAGGCCCCTATGGCGACATTGCAGAATTTCGATGCCGAAATTGCCAAGACCAGGCAAGTCGTGCAGGACATGCGCACCAAGATCGAGCAGTCCGGCACAGTGCTTGATACGCTGGCCACCGCCGACAAGAAGATCGGCGACGCCAATTTCGACATCGAAAATGCCCGCATCGAGGATGTGCTGAAGCAGCAGAAGGTGATGGAAGGCAACATCGCCGACCTGATCATCGGGCTGGAGGACGCCACCAACGTCTTCGGCACCGAATTCGAAAGCATGAAGAACTACACCGGTTGGGAAAGCTTCGTCGGCGTCTTCTCGGCGCAGCGTAAGCAGCGCATGCGCACCGACCGTGTCCGCAACATGTCGCTGGCCGGCAATCTGCAGGAGCTTCTTGTCAAATCCGACACCATCGTCGGCATCCTGAAGGCGCAAAAAGAGGTCCTCGACCAGCGCTACAAAACCTCGGAAAACAGCCTGTCGCAAGTGATCGAGCGCCGCAAGGTGACTATGACCAACCTTGAAGCGGTGCAGAAACGCATCGAAGAGGTCAACCCGCTGCTGCTCGACATCGAGAACAAGATCGCGGCCTCGACCAGCCAGAAGGAGCGCACCCAGCTTGAGGGCGAGCGCTCGAAACTGGCCACCGAATACAATGAAAAGCAGGCCAAGGAGCAGGAATTGCTGGCCGAGAGCCAGACGCTGGAGCGCTACACCTCGATGTTCCAGACCTTCGTCGATTCGCTCAACAACCAGATTGCCGCGCAGTCGACGCTGATCAACAAGCTGACCATCGATACCGAACAGCGCATCGTGCTCTACAAGGCGCTGGAAGATTCGTTGAAGACCGCCGCCCAGCAGGACGTCGCCCACAAGATCAACACGCTGGGCAGCCAAGTCGACAACACCGCCGAGGAGACCATGGCCGGCATCGGCGCCGCCTCGCAAAAGCACATTGGCGATCTCCTCGAAATGCACGAGAAGAACATGGTCGCCAGCTCCGACATCCAGCGCCGCAAGAAGCTCGCCGACGATGCCTTCGCCCGCCGTTTCGACGACGTGATGAAGAAGCACAATTCGGCCAACTACGTGCAGTCGTAATTGCAATTGCTGCACTCGCCAGTGTCGCGTTCCTTCACACCCCCCTCTGTCCTGCCGGACATCTCCCCCTCAAGGGGGGAGATTGGCAGTTACGTCGCCTCGTATTTTTCTGCAGCGGAGAAGAGTGACGAAGGCCCACGCGACAGGCGATCTCCCCCCTTGAGGGGGAGATGTCCGGCAGGACAGAGGGGGGTGCCTGGCACCCGCTTGAGGCCAGTATCATGACTCCCGAAAACGAAGCGGCGGCGCGCTATTTTTCCGCCATCACGGCCGCACTCAGCGGCCTTGAAGTGTTCATGCGCGACGACCGCTCGCCGCTTTACCGGCACGGCATCGTCGCCAAGATTGTTGCCGAATACATTGCCCGGCTGGACAAGTCGTTCTCCTGCTGGCGCAACCGTCTCGGCTTCATGGACACGTTCCGCATTTCGCGCGCCGACAGCGGCTATCCCGTCTTCCAGAACCTGCTCGAGCTGGAAAACGATCGCCGCCAGGCCGATGCGCGGCTGGCCAATATCCCGCTGGCTGGCGAGTTGCGCGAGGAAATGGCCGACTTCATCCTGCGCCACAAGGAATTCCCAGAAGCGCTGCAGAAGTCGATGGCCGAGCGGCTCTATCTCGAAGACGTCAAGAGCGAGCAGACTTTTGGTCCGTTCTCGCTGGCGCAGACGGCCAAAGTCTCGGTCAATCCCAAGACCTTTCGCCCTTATTACCTCGTGCACTGGGCGACATTCGACGGCAGCGCCAACCTGCCGCTGGTCTACATGGTGACGGTGGAGGATTCCTCCGAAGCCATGATCCGCCAGCTTGTCGACAGCAACGGCAAACTCAACGAACAGGTTGACATACCGCTGCCGGTCGATGGCCTGATCAACCCCGAGCTTGCCCATCGCTTCGACGATTTCACCGAAAAGAATTCCGCGTACACGCTGTCGCCGGCGACGATTGCCGTCAATCTCGACAAGGATTTCGAGCCGCTGCACCCTAAGCAATTGCGCCGCGTCGTGCTTGGCCCCTTCTATTCCGCGGGCATTACCGACAACAATTCGACGGTAACCGAAGTGCTGGCCAAGGTGCGCAAGCCCGAAAACGCCTGGCTGCTCACCTGGACCATCCAGGAGGTTTACTCCAAAAGCGAGAAACCCGGCCGCAAGGGCCTGTTTTCCAGCGAGAAGACGACGCAGGAATTCTTCATCAACACCGACGATCTCGAGGCCGCGCACCAGGGCGTGTCGAGCTACGAGAACCACGCCCTGATCCCGCACGAGGCCTACCAGGCACTCTACGCCGCCGGCGAGGCACAGAAGATCTTTTCCGGCTACAAGGTCCACATCCTGTCCAACGGGCAGGTCATCTCAGACGTCTGACCGTAACACCACGGAGCATCCTTCATGGACACCGGCCTGACCACCATCCCGGAAGCGGCGATCGAAAAGCACCGCGCCACCGCGCAGAGCTTCATCACCCGCGTCGTCGTTCTCGAAGACCCTTCGCGCGAATCCGGTACCGCACTTGCCGGCACCAACCGCCGCTTCGTCTCGACCGTCTCGGTCGGCTCGGTGCGCCGCACACGCGAGGTCGAGCTGACCAAGACCGTCGCCGCCATCCATCCCAACGACCAGCTGATGAGCATCCCGCAGCACACGCTGTTGTTTCGCGCCCGCCGCGGCTTGGCGATTGCGCTCGCCATTTCCGACGTCTTCGCCGAGGGCTCCGACCTCGAAAGCCTGCAAGCCAAGAACACCCGCGCGCCGCTTGAAGGCGACGAAGCCGCCACCTTCAAGAAGCTTCTGTCAGCCTCGGCTTACATTTCGGCCTTCAGCCTTGCCTCTTATCTGTTCCAGCTGATCGACAGCGACGGTGAGGCGCCCAACGACATCCCTGAACCGGACTTCCTGTTCGACACGCCGCAGGATGCGGTGAAGTCGATCGTCGCCGGTCTCGACAAGGCGATTGCAGGATCGAAGGATGATGGTGATCTGACGACGCGGGCACGTGCTTTCGCGCGCGTCGCCATCGACGGGCTGCTGGCGCGCAAAGGCCGCTTCGACGGCATCGGCCCGTTCGAGAACGCCCATATCCGCATCGACGCAGACGATTTTACCCTCGACGGCTTCGACGTCGCGCCCGGCAAGCGCTCGAAACCGCTGGTGATGACCTTCAAGAAGCCGGAAGAGGTCGTCGGCAACCACATCGCCAAATACCAGTCGGTCAAGCTCGCCAAGATGCTGATGGCCTATGATTTCGAGCGCGAGCTGAACCCGTTCGTCGAACTCGGCGGTTTCCTCTTCACCTTCATCGGCGACGGTGCGCCCGGCACCGGCAAGACCACGCTGATCCAGATGATCGCCGGCCTCGTCAATGGCTATTGCCAGGTCGCCGGTTATCCCTTCGCCTATGAGAATTTCGGCGTCGACCAGATCTCGTCCTACCAGGGCAAGTCAGGCCAGAACTGCCGCCAATTCATCAACAATGTGCTCAATCCCCGTGTCATCGGTTTCGGCACCGTCGATGATATCGAC
Source organism: Mesorhizobium sp. P2_F5 (assembly GCF_056403715.1). Lineage (NCBI taxonomy): Bacteria > Pseudomonadati > Pseudomonadota > Alphaproteobacteria > Hyphomicrobiales > Phyllobacteriaceae > Mesorhizobium > Mesorhizobium sp. P2_F5. Next base: position 82,831 of record NZ_JBFUEY010000003.1, read on the forward strand.
CAGGTGGCGGCGCGCCGCTCCGACGACCGCGCTTCTGCCGGCCAGCAGGAAATCACCGGCGTCTTGATGGACGCCTTCGCCGGTGCCGGCACGGTGGTGCGCGGCAACTGCTCGTTCGGCATGTTCTCCAACTATCCAGAAAATGTCGACGACGCGCTGCGCCAGCGCGCCGGCGCCCGCTGGCTGGTCGATGGTCCGCAGAGCCGCGATGACTATATCGACATCTTCGTGCTGCTCGCCGGCAAGAACCACAAGATCCCGCTCGGCGACCACAAGCTTTACGCCGCGCAGGAAATCGAGCGCGCCGTGACCGAGGCCTATGAGGAGCATGAGAAGCCGCAGGAAGACGGGCTGATGAAGGTCTATGAGCGCTACATGAAGGAGAATGGCGCGCCGAAATCGATGGCCGACGTCGGCACCTATCTGCACCTGATCAAGGATGCCGAGCCGCGCTTCACCGGCCGTGCCATCAAGAACGTCACCGACGCCATCAAGATGCGCGCCATGGACATCGAGCTTCCCAACGACTGGTTCGAGAAACCGGAAGCCTTCATGCACAAGGGCTACGACGAGAAGAAAGCGATGATCGAGGAACTGCGCGGACCGTTCTCGATGGACATGGTCATGCAGGAGATCAACCGTTACGCCGACAGCGAGTTCCGCTATTCCGACAAATCCGACGACGCTGCCGTGGAGAAACTGCTGCGCGACGCCCGCCTGCGTGAACGCGCGGGTCGTGAGATGGAGGAGATGAAGAAGAAGGGCAATTGGAATGCGTGAAGCACGCCGACGCCCCCTTCTCCCCTTGTGGGAGAAGGTGTCGCCGAAGGCGACGGATGAGGGGTGTTCCAGGGAACGTCAACGTCTCATTCCGCTGGAACACCCCTCATCCGTCTCGGCGCTGTCGCGCCGATCCACCTTCTCCCACAAGGGGAGAAGGAGAGGCCGCGCCCCTCATCCGCCCTTCGGGCACCTTCTCCCCGTGAACGGGGAGAAGGCAGGATGAGTGCCCATAAAAAACCCGACCTCCTGCGCGACAACGAGTTGATCTACGGCCGCCTGCTGACGGTCGACGAGTCGCATCTCATCCAGCGCTACAACAAAGCGCTTGTTGCGTTCGGGCTGAAACCCACCAAGCTGAAGAGTTTCCAGATCGACCGCACAGGCTTCTCACCGGAAGTGGCGGAGGAGTGCGGCGACTACGATTATCTCGACCCCAATGAGGTCAATCGCCGCTTCATCATCCTGACGCCGTCGCAGATCGAGCTGCCGGTGGTGCACACCGCCTTCTCCAACACCTCGCAGCTGATGTTCGAGTTCATGTCCAAGAACCAGCGCGCTATCGATGCGCTGACCATCAAGGACGTCATCTACGGCGAGATCGAGGATTCCGTTCCGCTGGTCAACGACATCGAGGACCTGCTGTCGATCAGCCAGGTCGAGTTCAAGGTGCTGTCGGCCGAGGACGTGCTGGGCAAGGCCGCCGAGCTCGGCAAGCTGGTCGACCGGCTGAAGCAGGAGCCGGACGCCTGGCGCGACAACGCCATGCTGACCCGCATGGTGGAGCTGGCGAAGGTGTGCGGCGACATCCGCGAGAACGCGCTGGTGCCCGACCAGGTGATCTTCCGCCACAACGCTTATTGGACTAGCCATTTCGGCGGGCTCTACGTCTTCGTCGACCCCGACATGACGACGGTCATCAGCGATCCGGCCGCACCAGGCTTTCGCCGTTCGCGTCCCTGGCAGGTCAGCTATCTCTCGATCAACGATGCCGACAAGGTGTTCAAGTTCCTGGCCAGCACCGGCCGCATCGAACTGCCGCGGGCGTCATGGGTCGAAAGCTCGGGCTATCTCGAGCATCGCGCCGAGATGGTCGTGCGCTCGCTGATCCGCGACACCGAGCCGAACCGCAATCTGACCGACGTCGACAAGGTCTGGCTGCAGACCTGGATCCATGGCCATGCCGACATGATCGCCAGCGATGGCAATTTTCCCTTCCTCAATGCCGCCAAGCGCGAGATCGCGCAACTCGGCCATCTCAAGATCGAGGATGTCCCGCCGCGGCAGCGCTTCCTGGTCGTGCGCGGAAAGCCCGACCATCCCGACGCCTGGCTGACCAACCAGCTGATCTCGGATTTCGTGCCGCAGGACTTCGTCTCGCGCTACGTCTTCAACAAGCCCGGCTTCTACAAGGACTATGACGGCTACAGCGACGCCTGGCGATCGCATGTTGTGGAGGTTCTGAAAACCACATATTTGAAGGACAAGGTGGCGTTTCGCACGCGCCTTTACGGCCTGACTGACTAGAACGAAATGAGCCGTCATTTCGTTCTAACTTATTGTTTTGGCGCATGATGTTGTCCAAAAAGTCTGCAACTTTTTGGCATCATGCTGAGGGGTGACGTGAGCCATGCTTGATCCGATCGTGAATTTCTTCACCCGCATCTTCCAGTGGATAGGCCGCGGCATCGGCCTGGTCATCGGCGTGATCCTGTGGCCGTTCATGTGGGCCGGGCGCTGGTACACGCAGCGCGGCTGGATCCTGAAGGCGGTGGTCGGCCTGGCTTTGCTGGTGCTGATCGGCCTTTACGCCAACTTCTTCTACGCCACCCAGTGGTGGAACAAGTTCGACCCCAACTACGTCGACAAATACACCTTCGAGAACCGCAACATTTCGGCCGGCGAACAGGTCGCGGCCGGCGCCGGCACCGAGACCGCCAAGACCTGCGGCAATTCAGGCATCGCCCAGGTCGCGGCCGACCTCACCGACTTCAACGTCAACCAGAATGCCTGGATCTCGTCGATGATCCTCTACAAGCTCGGCCTGTTCGGCGTCGACTGGGATCATACGCCGTTCATGGACAACAAAGCCTCGTTCCAGCGCGGCATCAACCAGGCGGTGCGCCGCACCGCCACCGAGCTGGCCGACAATCTCGGCCGTGTGCGCACGACGTCGCAGATCGACGCCGATTTGCAGGATGCGCGTGGCAATCTGCAGTTCGACGAATACACCTGGTATTTCGGCCTCAACCCGTTCGGCCCGAAGACGCCGACGCCGAGCTATTATCGCGATGCCGTCAACAAGCTGCGTTCCTTCAACGCCCGTCTCGCCACCTGCCAGGCGACGTTCGATGCCCGCGCCGACAATCTGAAGCAGTATATAGACCGCATCTCCTCGGATATCGGCTCGACCTCGGCGATCCTCAAGGAGCGGGCCGAAAATCACAACGATGGCTGGTTCGACTTCCGCGCCGACGACCGCTTCTGGTTCGCCTATGGCCAGCTCTATGCCTATTACGGCCTGATGAAGGGCGCCCAGGCCGATTTCGACGACGTCATCAAGGAAAAGCATCTCGGCAATCTATGGGACACGATGGACGCGCAATTCGTCTCGGCGCTGCGCATCCAGCCCTTCATCATCGCCAATGGCCGCGAGGATGGCTGGATCATGCCGACCCACCTGACGACGATGGGCTTCTATGTGCTGCGGGTGCGCTCGAACATGGTCGAGATCAGCAACGTCCTGACGCAGTAACGTCCGTCGCCGCCGCGACGGCGATGGCGAATTTGCGCCGTCGCCTCTGTCGCATTCCGTGCATTGGGCGGCTGTTTTGAGACGGCGCAATGTCGCATCCTCTGGCTTCTATACGGCGCGGCAACGGAGCCAGGAAGAACCGGCGACAGGTCGGCCCGGCCGCGGAGACACTTTCTTCATAGGAAACATAGTTGCATGCAAGTTGACGCCGCGGCAGCGACAGGGTTAGAACATGCCCGCGCGCCTAACGGCCGTTTCGAATTGCCTGCGACGACCACAGTCATCAACCCCGTCCCCTCCACCGTCCAATCCGAAGGAAAGCCGTCATGGCCGAAGTGAAGTCCGACATCGAGATCGCGCGCGGCGCCAAGAAAAAGCAGATTCAGGAGATCGGCGCCAAGATCGGCATCCCGACCGAGCACCTTCTGCCTTATGGCCACGACAAGGCGAAAATATCTGCCGAGTTCATCAAGTCGGTGAAGGGACACAAGGACGGCAAGCTGATCCTCGTCACCGCCATCAACCCGACGCCGGCAGGCGAAGGCAAGACGACGACGACGGTCGGCCTCGGCGATGGCTTGAACCGCATCGGCAAGAAGGCGATCGTCTGCATCCGCGAGGCCTCGCTCGGACCGAATTTCGGCGTCAAAGGCGGTGCTGCCGGCGGCGGCTACGCACAGGTCGTGCCGATGGAGGACATGAACCTCCACTTCACCGGCGATTTCCACGCCATCACCACCGCGCATAATCTGCTTTCGGCGCTGATCGACAACCACATCTACTGGGGCAACGAGCTTGGCATCGACACCCGCCGCGTCGTCTGGCGCCGCGTCATGGACATGAACGACCGGGCGCTGCGCGAGATGATCTGCTCGCTCGGCGGCGTCGCCAACGGTTTCCCGCGCGAAGGCGGCTTCGACATCACCGTCGCCTCGGAAGTCATGGCGATCCTGTGCCTTTCCACCGACCTGAAGGACCTGGAAAAGCGCCTCGGCGACATCATCGTCGCTTATCGCCGCGACAAGTCGGCCGTCTATGCCCGCGACCTCAAGGCCGACGGCGCCATGGCCGTGCTGCTGAAGGACGCCATGCAGCCCAATTTGGTGCAAACGCTCGAGAACAACCCGGCCTTCGTGCATGGCGGCCCGTTCGCCAACATCGCCCATGGCTGCAACTCGGTCGTCGCCACCACGACGGCGCTGAAGCTTGCCGACTATGTCGTCACCGAAGCCGGCTTCGGCGCCGATCTCGGTGCTGAAAAGTTCTTCGACATCAAGTGCCGCAAGGCCGGCCTGAAACCGGCGGCGGCGGTCATCGTCGCCACCGTGCGCGCCATGAAGATGAATGGCGGCGTCAAGAAGGAAGACCTCGGCAAGGAAAACATCGAGGCGGTGAAGAAGGGCTGCGCCAATCTCGGCCGCCACATCGAGAACATCCGCCAGTTCGGCGTGCCGGCGGTGGTTGCCATCAACCACTTCTATTCCGACACCGACGCAGAAATCCAGACGATGAAGGACTATGTCGCCTCGATGGGCGAAGAGGCGATCCTGTGCAAGCACTGGGCCAAGGGCTCGGCCGGCATCGAGGAGCTCGCCAACAAGGTGGTGGCGCTGGCCGAATCCGGGGCGTCGCAGTTCGCGCCGCTCTATCCCGACGACATGCCGCTGTTCGAGAAGATCAACACCATCGTCCAGCGCATCTATCGCGGCTCGGAGGCGATCGCCGACAAGTCGGTGCGCGACCAGTTGCACGCCTGGGAACAGGCCGGCTACGGCAAGCTGCCGGTCTGCATGGCCAAGACCCAGTATTCCTTCTCGACCGACCCGAACCTGCGCGGCGCGCCGACCGGCCACACCGTGCCGGTGCGCGAAGTCAGGCTTTCAGCAGGTGCGGGCTTCGTCGTCGTCATCTGCGGCGAGGTCATGACCATGCCCGGCCTGCCCAAGGCGCCGTCTTCGGAGAAAATCTTTCTCAACGAAGCCGGCCAGATCGAAGGCCTGTTCTAAGAACGTGCAATCCCTAACAAAAGGGCGCCGCAGCGATGCGGCGCCCTTTGCATTTCGGCGAGCAGTTAGGCCGCGTTGCGCGCCAGCGCCCGCTGGTTGGAGGCATAGATCGTGTCGCGCTTGGGCAGGGCGCCCGTCCTGAGGCCATCGATCCATTCGGCGGTGTCGAGCACGGCTGCAAAGCGCGACTGCAGGATGACCGTCACCACCCGGTGGATCTCCTCGGCCGAGGCGTAACCGGCGCTGTTGGCGTAAGGCAGCGAGCCGGTGGCGTCGGACAGGAATTCGACCGCAAAGCCGACATGCGCGGCGTGGATGATGGTCGACAAATCGCAATTATGCGTCATGTAGCCGACCACCGTGATCGTATCGATGGCGTTGGCGCGCAGCCATTCCTCGAGATCGGTGCCGGCGAAGGCGCTAGGCAGCGACTTTTCGACATAGTGGTCGCGCTCACGCCTGGCGATCTCTGGATGCAATTCGCCGCCATGGCTGCCCTTGGCGAAGATTGGCGACGTCTCCGGCGCCATCTGCTTGACGACAACCACCTTCACGTCTTCGGCAGCGGCGGCATCCATGGCGCGCGCCACATTGACCACGCTGTCGCGGAACGGCGGATGCTGGATGGCGAGGTTGCCGCCGTCATAATCATTCTGGACATCGATGACGATGAGTGCGCGGCGCGGCGTGGTGTTGGCGGACATGGTGGTTTCCTCTAGGGCTTGAACGGGACGGGCCGAAAATAGGCGGATCGCCCGGCTGCCAAAAGTGGCCCGATTGACATCGTTCGAAAGAATTGGGACAATCCGCTTCCTTGCTGGAACCGACCATGACCGACCCGATCATTGCTGTCCTCGCTTTTGACGGCATCAGCCCGTTCCACCTCTCCGTGCCGTGCGTCGTGTTCGGCACCGACCGCACCAAGCTCGGCCTGCCGCGGTTCGACTTTCGCGTCTGCGCGCTCGACGATGGACCCATCCACACCGATGCCGGGCTGACGATCGCTGTTCCGCATGGGCTCTCGGCGTTCGACGCTGCCGACATCATCATCATTCCCAGCTGGAAAGATCTCGACGCCCCGCTTCCCACCCCGCTCCTCGAAGCGCTTTCGCGCGCGCACCGGCGCGGCGCGCTGATCGTCGGCCTCTGCCTCGGCACATTTGCCATTGCCGCCGCCGGGCTGCTTGCCGGCCGGCGGGCGGCCACGCATTGGTCCTCCACCGACCGGTTACAGGCGCTGCATCCCGACATCGAAGTCGACGCCGACGTGCTCTATGTCGACGATGGCGACATCGTCACCTCGGCCGGTGTCGCGGCTGGGCTCGATTGCTGCCTGCACATCGTGCGCGCCCGCTATGGCGCCGAAGTAGCATTGCGCCTGGCCAGGCACATTGTGCTCTCGCCGCACCGCCAGGGCGGGCAGGCCCAGTTCATCGAGCGCCCGCTGGCGAAAACCCCGGCAACCGACCGCTTCGCCCAGGCGCTCGACACGGTGCGGGCAACATTAGGTGAAACGCACAGCCTCGACCGCGTCGCCGAGGCCGCCGGCCTGACCCGGCGCACCTTCACCCGCCGTTTCCAGAAATCGATCGGCACCAGCTTTGGCGAGTGGCTCGCCGGCCAGCGCATCGAACTCGCGCAGCGACTGCTGGAGGCGACGGAGAAATCGATGGACATGGTGGCCTTCGAAGCCGGCTTCGGCAGCGCCACCTCGCTGCGCCAGCATTTCGCCGCGCGGCTCAGGACCTCGCCGGCGCAATACCGGCGCGAATTCTCCAGGCGGATAGATCAGGACGAACGGATGGCGCAGGCCCTGTCATCTTGAGGTCGAACGGCAAGGGGCACCGCATCGACGCGACGCCCCTTGCATGTCCAGTCTCTATAGTCAGGCGACGTCTTCCGACGATGGTGCGCGTTTGCGGCCAGTGATCATCGCGCGAACCAGGTTCTCGCCATGGCGCAGGCTGGCCAGCAGCACGCCGCCAACATGCAGCCCGATCAGCACCAAGATGCCATTGCCCAGGATCTTGTGCGTGTCCTCGACCCAGGCCACGCCCCACCAGGTGTCGGTGGTCTGCATCCAGCCGGTGAGCGCAATTCCTGCCACGCAAGCCAGAAGCGCCAGCACCATGGCGCCGCCAGCAGGGTTATGGCCGAGATAACGCTTTTCGCCGCCCTTCGCCACATCAGCGAGATACAAGCGGACCGCGCGCGGCCCACGCACGAATTGACGGAAGCGCGTGTATCCAGATCCGACCAGTCCGGCGATCAGCCGCGAGGTTATCAACACACCCGCACTGTAGCCGGCCAACTCATGCACCTTCATGATTTCGCCAGAGGACAGCCATGCCACCGCAACGCACAGGACAAGTGACCAGTGAAAGAGGCGGACGTAGGGGCTCCAGACCTTGACCAATTGTTCTCGTGTTGAAACGGTGGCGTTCATGGCGATCAACCGTCGTCGGAATCGGCGCCGACCGACTCGAGCGTCTTGGGATTGAACACTGCTTCCAGCTTCTTGCCGTTGGCGTCGAGAGCCTTGGCTTCATAGCAGCCGTTCTCCGTCTTGATGCTGCGGACCTTCCAGCCTTCGCTTTCAAGCTTCTTCTGCAGTGCCTCGCGCGGCTGCCACTGGTCGGTGGGCACATCGCATCTGTCGGCAGCGAAGGCCGGCCCGGCAACAGCCATCACCAGCGCGGTCAGGATCAAGGTCTTCATCTTGTTTTCTCCATCGGCCAATTCCGATGTCGTGGACCCTGGCTGTTAAACCTGACAGCCACCTGAACACCCATCACCTCGTCCAAAAGCCGCGATTGGCTTTCGTTCAGCTTCCTGTCAGCCTTGTGCCGCATGAAGGCGGCGTGTTGCCGTGAACACGGAGGCAAGGTGCGCGTTCTGCTGATCGAAGACGACCCCGTGCTGGGCGAGGCGGTGCGCGATCACATCGCCGCCGACGGCCATGCCGTGGACTGGAGCACGACGCTTGGCGATGCCGGTGATCACCTCCATGTCGTCTCATATGAACTCGTCCTGCTCGACTTGCATCTGCCTGACGGCAAGGGCCTCGAATTTCTGCAAACGCTGCGTCGCGAAGGCGCCGACATGCCAGTCATCATCCTGACCGCGCGCGACCAGCTCTCGGACATAGCGGGGTTGAATTCCGGGGCGGACGACTATCTGGTCAAACCGTTCGATCTCGGCGAGTTGTCCGCACGCCTTGCCGCCGTCGCGCGCCGCTATGCGGGGAACCCCAATCCCTTAATCCGGCTCGGGCCGGTCGAAATCGACCAGGCCGCGCGCCGCGTTGTCGTCGACGGCGTGGAGGCCATGCTGACGTCCCGTGAATGGGCGGTGCTGGAGCAGTTCCTGCGCCGGCCCGGCGTGACCGTCGCCAAGAACCAGATCGAGGACGCGCTCTATGCCTTCGGTGCGGAGATCGAAAGCAACACTGTCGAAGTCTATGTCAGTCGCCTGCGCAAGAAGATCGGGCGCGAGACCCTCACGACCGTAAGGGGGCTGGGCTACCGCCTGGCATCTCCATGAGGGTCCTCAACAGCCTTGCCGGTCGCCTCGTTGCCTCACTGATCCTGCTCACGGTCGCCTTCGGCCTGGTCGCAGCGGGCACCGGAAGCATCACGCTGCATCGTGAAATCAACGAAGCCATGGACAGTTCCATGCAGGAAGCGGCGCGGCGGCTGCTGCCGCTGGTCATCGACGATCTTTTCGGGCGCGAGGCGTCGCAATCGCCGCGCAGACTTGCGGAGGCTGTCTCGGACGATGACGGCGACCGCCTGGTTTTCCAGGTGCGGAACGCCGACGGTCACGTTCTCATACACTCCTATGATGCTCCCGCCGAGCCGCTCACGGCTGAACTCGCGAAAGGTTTTTCTGAGGCCGCGGGATGGCGCATCTACACCGAGCCGGCGGTCAGCGGCTCGGTTTTCATCCAGGTCGCCGAGCTCGATTCCCGGCGCAATGAGGAAACGCTCGAAGCCGCCACTGGCTTCCTGATACCGATGGTCATCCTCATCCCGTTGAGCGCACTTGTCGCGTGGCTGACCCTGGCGCGTTTCCTGAGGCCGATCGCGACACTGCGCGGCGAGATCAGCGCTCGTCACGGTGACAACCTCGCTCCGATCCGCACCGAGGACCTGCCCTCCGAACTTGCCGCCATCGCCAAGTCCGTCAACAGCCTGATGCGGCGCCTCAACATGGCAATCGACGCCGAAAAGGAATTCACCGCCAACGCCGCGCATGAATTGCGCACGCCGATTGCCGGCGCGCTGGCCCAGACGGAACGCCTGATCGCCGAAACTCCGGACGAGGCGGCAAGAAAACGCCCACACCAGATCAAGGCGGCCCTGTCCGATCTCGCCGGCCTGTCCGAAAAGCTGATGCAGCTGGCGCGCGCCGATGCTGGAGTGGCCGTCGCCGGCAAGCCAGCCGACCTTGGGGCGGTCGCGGCGTTGGTGGTCGCCGACTTCGAGCAGCGCAACCAGAACAAGGGTCGCCTTCGCCTTGAAACGCCGAACACCAAGTCATACGCCGCGATCGATACGGATGCATTGGCCATTATCCTGCGCAACCTCATCGAGAACGCCTTGCGGCATGGCGCCGAGGGCGGCGAGGTTGTCGTTCGCATCACTGAAGATGCCCGGCTCAGCGTGATCAACCAAGGTCCGGTTGTTCCAACTCCCGGCGGTCTGGTGAAACGGTTCGAACGCGGTGCAACGCGTGCCGAGGGATCGGGCCTCGGACTGGCGATCGTCAACAAAATCCTGCAACAGATCGATGCGACGCTGACCCTGAACTCACCGGCATCCGGCCGGCAGGATGGTTTTGAAGCAACGATCCGGTTTCCTGCCGCTTAAGCAATTCCAGGAAAAGTGAAACGGTTTTCCGTCCGGAATTGCTCTAAAACAAGAATTAGAGCAGCTCGCCGTTTCCATAAAAGGGCGAGCTCTAACGTCAACGACCCTTGATGGCCCGCGCCGGATTGCCGACCACCGTCGTGTTTGCAGGCACGTCGCGCGTTACCACCGCGCCGGCGCCGACGATGGCGCCATCGCCGATACTGATGCCGCCGAGGATAATAGCGCTGCCGCCGATCCAGGCGCTGTCGCCGATGGTGACCGGCCTGGCGATCTCCAGCCYCGCCTGACGGCCCTCTGCCTCCTTATGGTGCTCGGCGCAGTAGATCTGCACATTGGGGCCAAGCAGCGTTCGCCTGCCGATGCGCACCGGCGCGGTGTCGAGGATGGTGCAGCCGGCATTGAGGAAGGCGCCCTCGCCGAGATGGATGTTGAAACCGTAGGCGCAATGGAACGGCGCCTCGATGCGGGCGCCCTCGCCCGCGTTGCCGAGCAGTGTCTTCAGCCCCGGCCCGAGATTGCCGCGCTTTCGGGGCGGCAGTGAATTGTGCTCGAACACCGCATCGCGCGCGATCACCCGCAGCGCCTCAAGCTCGTCGTCGATGCAGGTGTACCACCCGCCTGCAATCATTTTCGTGCGTTCGCTTGCGGACATGGCCACGCCTCCAATCTGATCTCATGCCAAAGCACAATCCTCCGCTGGGGAAAACCCCGCTGGCCAAATGCCCGGCCTATGCTAGCTTGCCGCGCGGGCCGTCCGAGGCCCTGCATAGAGGGGATCTAGATGCTCTATCTGCTTGCACTTCTGATCGGCATCATCGCCGGTCTTCGCGCCATGACAGCACCGGCCGCGGTCGCCTGGGGCGCTTATCTCGGCTGGCTGCCGGTCGCCGGCACCTGGGCAAGTTTCATGGGCCATTGGGCCGCCGTCGGCATCTTCACCATCCTCGCGATTGTCGAACTTATCACCGACCAGTTGCCCTCGACGCCGAGCCGCAAGGTGCCGCAGCAGTTCGCCGCCCGCATCATCACGGGCGCCTTTGCCGGCGCGGTGATCGGCGCCACCGCCGGTTCCACCATTGGCGGCCTTATCGCCGGCGCCATCGGCGCGGTCATCGGCACGTATGGCGGCGCCGAAGCGCGCGGCCGGCTGGCGGCCGCCTTCGGCAAGGATTTGCCTGCCGCCTTCATCGAGGACGCGGTTGCCATCATCGGCGGCCTGCTGATCGTGGCGGCGGTGGCATGACGGCAAAGACATTCGACGCCATCGTCATCGGCGCCGGACAGGCTGGCCCATCGCTCGCCGGTCGGCTGACCTCAGCCGGCATGAGCGTGGCGCTGATCGAGCGCAAGCTGATCGGCGGCACCTGCGTCAACACCGGCTGCATGCCGACCAAGACCATGGTTGCCAGCGCCTATGCCGCGCATCTGGCGCGGCGCGCGGCGGATTATGGGGTGACGCTCTCCGGCCCTGTCGGGGTTGACTACAAGGTGATCAAGGCGCGCAAGGACAAGGTCACGAACGACTCCCGCACCAATCTGGAGACCTGGATCGCCGGCATGAAGGGCTGCACCCTCTATCGCGGCCATGCGCGCTTCGAATCCGCTAACACGGTGCGCGTCGGCGACCACCTATTGACCGCCGAAAAAATCTTCCTCAACACCGGCGGCCGCGCTTCGGTGCCCGACCTGCCCGGCATCCACGACATCGACTATCTCACCAATTCCTCGATGATGGATCTCGATGTTTTGCCGCGCCATCTGGTCGTCGTCGGCGGCAGCTACATCTCGCTCGAATTCGCGCAGATGTTTCGCCGCTTCGGTAGCGAAGTCACCGTCATCGAGAAGAGCCCGCGCCTGACCGGCCGCGAGGACGAGGACGTTTCGGCTGCCATCCTGTCGATCCTCGAAAACGAAGACATAGCAGTCCATGTCGGCGCCGGCGACATCGGCTTTGCCAAGCAGGGCAACGACATCGCCGTGACCTTCTCCGCCGGCAAACCGCCGGCGGTTGGCTCGCATGTGCTTCTGGCGCTCGGCCGCACCCCCAACACCGACGATCTCGGCCTCGACAAGGCCGGCGTGGCGGTCGATCTGCGCGGTTTCGTCACCGTCGACGACCAGTTGCGCACCAGCGTGCCCGGCATCTGGGCGATGGGCGACTGCAACGGCAAGGGCGCCTTCACCCACACCTCCTACAACGATTATGAGATCGTCGCCGCCAATCTGCTCGACAACGATCCACGCAAGGTCAGCGACCGCATCGAGGCCTATGCGCTCTACATCGATCCGCCGCTCGGCCGCTGCGGCATGACCGAGGCGGCGGTAAAAAAGTCCGGGCGCAAGGCGCTGGTCGGCCAACGACCGATGACCCGTGTCGGCCGCGCTGTCGAAAAGGGCGAGACCCAAGGTTTCATGAAGATCCTGGTCGATGCCGACACCAGGGAAATCCTCGGCTGTTCCGTACTCGGCCCTGGTGGCGACGAAGCCGTCCACTGCGTGCTCGACCTGATGTACGCCAAGGCGCCGGTCGATACGCTGGCGCGCGCTGTGCATATCCATCCCAACGTCTCGGAACTGCTGCCGACCATCGCCCAGGAGCTGAAGCCGCTGGTCTGACGTAACTCCACGTCAAGCTCCGCGCTTTCTGCATTGGTGCATTGCAGCAATGTGCATTGCGCGCGGCATGGCTTCTCGTTCAGTCTGAAATTGAACCGATTCAGTCTGGACTTTCCATGCCTTTGCCGATCCTTGCGCTTGCCATTGCATCCTTCTGCATCGGCACCACTGAATTCGTCATCATGGGCCTGCTGCCGGAGGTTGCCGCCGATCTCGGCGTGTCGATCCCCTCGGCCGGTCTGCTGGTCACCGGCTATGCGCTGGGCGTCGTCTTCGGCGCGCCGATCGTCGCCATGGCCACCGCGCATTTGCCGCGCAAGCCGGTGTTGGTCGCGCTGACGGCGATGTTCGTCGTCGGCAATCTCCTCTGCGCCATCGCGCCCAACTACTGGCTCCTGATGGCGGCACGTGTCTTCACCGCTTTCGGCCACGGCGCCTTCTTCGGCATCGGTTCTGTGGTTGCCGCGAGCCTTGTGCCGCGCAACAAGCGCGCCAGCGCCATGGCGATGATGTTCGCGGGATTGACGCTCTCCAACATTCTCGGCGTTCCCGCCGGCACCGCGCTTGGCGAAGCGTTCGGCTGGCGCTCCACCTTCTTTGCCGTCGTCGGCATCGGCCTGATCTCGGTCGCCGCCATCGCCTGGCTGGTGCCCTCCAACGTCGCTGAACCGAGCGGCGGCGGCCTGCGCGGCGAGTTGCGCGTGCTGGGCAAGCTGCAGGTCTGGCTCGCCATGCTGATCGCCTCGCTGGCCTCGGCCAGCCTGTTTGCCGTCTTCACCTACATCAAGCCCTATTTGACCGAGGTCTCCGGCCTGTCCACGTCAGCAGTCACCTGGGTGCTGCTGCTGTTCGGCGCCGGCATGACCATAGGTAACATCATCGGCGGCCGGCTGGCCGACTGGAAATTGATGCCGACGGTGATCGGCACGCTGCTTTTGATGGCGGTGCTGTTTGTCGGCTTCATGCAGTTTGGCGCCATCGCCAGCGTCGCCATCGGCGTCGTCTTCCTGTGGGGCCTGCTGATCTTCGTCGTCGTGCCGCCGCTGCAGATCCGCGTCGTCGAGGCGGCGTCCGAAGGACCGAACCTTGCCGCCACGCTCAACCAGGGCGCCTTCAATGTCGGCAATGCCAGCGGCGCATGGATCGGCGGCGTGGCCCTTTCCGCTGGCGTCTCCTATGCCCATCTGCCGTTGGTAGGCGCGGTACTCGCGCTGCTGGCCGTTAGCGTGGCCGTTGTCTCGCAGGCGCTCGAACGATCCGCGCCGGTGGCTGTTCAGGCTGCCGCCGAATAATTCCATTGCGCCCATGGCGGCGCGAACTGGACCAATCGACAGCCCTACGGCAAACGTGCATGTGTTCTGCCTCTTTTCCTGGAGGCATCCCATGCAGAAATCGATCGAACGCATTGCCGGCGACAGCGAAGGCGTTTTCTACGAATTTCCGGCGTTCCGCTTCACCGGCGCTGACAAGGCAGCGCCCTCTGCCTATCTGCAGTCGGCACTCCACGCCGGCGAATTGCCGGGCGTCGTCGCCATCGACGCATTGATGCCGGCGTTGAACAAGGCCGAGATCGAGGGGCGCATCAAGGGTAACATCACGGTCGTGCCCTGGGCCAACCCGATCGGCCGCGCGCAATATCATTTCGGCGAACATCAGGGCCGCTTTCATCTTGGCACCCGCACCAACTTCAACCGTGCCTTTCCGCTGCTTGCCGCGCCTGATATCGCATTGTTACCGGACACCACGTTCGGAACTGCCGACCAGCAGTTGAAGACGCGGCTGCTGCAACTTTCCATTGGCCACGACATCGTGCTTGATCTGCATTGTGACGATGAAGGGCTGGCCTATCTCTACGTCCACACCAGCCTGTGGCCGGCAATGGCCGATTGCGCCGCCGCCATGGGCATTGATGCGGTGGTGCTGTGGAGCGAAGACAGCGCCGGCACCTTCGAGGGCGCCACGATCATGCCCTACCAGAACGTCCCCGCCGACGTGGCGAAGTTTGAGCGGCGCGTCGCCACCACGGTCGAATATCGCGGCATGCTCGATGTCGACGGCGGGCTGGCCGCATCCGATGCCGATGGGCTCTACCGGCTTTTGGTGGCGCGCGGCGTGATCGCCGACCCGGCCCTGGCCGCACCAGGTCCTTTCACTGGCTTCGTCGCGCCGTTGGAAAACATCGAGATGATGCCGGCACCCCGGGCGGGTGCCGTGCTCTACGACGTGAAGCCCGGCGACCGCGTTTCCAAGGGCGCACGCCTCGCCACAATCGTCCATACACCTGGTGAGGCCGGCGGCCGTACCGAAGTATTCGCTCCGCAGGACGGCGTCATCCTGACCCGGCGCTCGCGCCGCATCATCCGCGCCGGCGAGGATCTCCTGAAGCTGGTCGGCGACAAGAAGAGCACCGACGCGAGGTCGGGAACGCTGGAGGACTGAGTTAGCCGGAGATCGCCAATCGCGCTTTCGCCTCCAGCCATTCGGCCATCTGCCGGTATGGCACAGGCCCGTGGCTGATGCGTGAGACGCCGAGTTCGGCCAGCCGCTGGCGCGGCGGCACATGCGCCAGCGCGATGATGTTGACCGGCAACGCGTTGGCCTTGCACAGCGCCTCGATCAGGCCCTCATCGCCGAGACCCGGCGCAAAGAAGCCGCTCGCGCCGGCCTTTTCATAGGCATTCGCCCGCTCGATCGCCTGGTCGAGCAGTGCCTTGTCATGCGCATCCGGCTTGGCCTTGAGGAAGATGTCGGTGCGGGCGTTGATATAGGCGGGAATGCCCGAAGCTTTGACGGCAGCAACCGCGGCCTCGATACGTTTCACCTGCACGGCGATGTCGTGCAGGCCGGCGCCGCCGACGATCTGGTCCTCGAAATTGAAGCCGATAGCGCCGGCCTGCAAGGCACGTGTCACTGTCAGAGCGACGACCTCTGGCTCGACGCCATAGCCGCCTTCGAGGTCCATGGTCACCGGCAGGTCGACCGCCGCCACGATGCGGTTGATGTTGTCGAGCGCCAACTCCAGCGGGATTTTCTCGCCATCGGCATAGCCGAAGGCTGCCGCGACCGGCCAGCTTCCGGTGGCGATGGCCTTGGCCCCTGCTTTCTCAACGATCTTGGCCGAGCCAGGATCCCAGGCATTGTAGAGAACGATCGGGTTTCCCTTGACGTGAAGGGCGTGGAACGTGCGTGCGCGCTCGATCTGGTCGGTCATTTGCTATCTTTCCCGTCTTTCTCGGTGTTGGACGGGTAGTCTAGGCACGCCCTCCGGCTCTGGCGATGTGCCATGAGCCCAGGAAGCGGCGGCCACAAACAGGCTTTCAAACCTGTTGCGCATCCGGCTTTTCGCCGCTATGGATTTCGCCCATGAACATGCGTTCGATCAAGACCATTTGGTGGTGGGCTCGCTGACAGCGGCCTGTTCGAACGCGTGCGCGTGAAAATAGAAGGTGGCCGCAACGGAATGTCCGGGCGGCCATTTGTTTTTTCAAAGCCAGTCCCGGGTCCGTTGCCCAACAAGCCAGATGGAGACGGCAGTGACGACGATAAAGGTTCTGGAAAACGGCGCTGAACGCTTCGTGACAGCAGGTGGCGTCACCATCACCCGCGATCGTCACGACAAGCCATATGCCGGAGCTATCGACGCCTATGTCGATGGGCTGAATTCGCGCCGCGGTGCCGTATTTTCCTCGAATTACGAATATCCCGGCCGCTACACGCGCTGGGATACGGCCATCATCGATCCGCCGCTGGTGATTTCCGCGCGCGGCCGGGCCATGCGCATCGAGGCGCTAAACGGCCGTGGCGAGGTGCTGTTGCCGGTGATCGGCAAGGCACTCGCCAGCTTGAGTGAAGTCACAATCACCGAAACCTCGAAAAAGCTGATCCGCCTCGACGTCGCCAAGCCAGGCCGGGTCTTCACCGAGGAAGAGCGCAGCCGTGTCCCCTCCGTCTTCACCGTGCTGCGCGCCATCACCGCTTTGTTCAAGACCGAGGAAGACGCCAATCTCGGCCTTTACGGCGCCTTCGGCTACGACCTCGCCTTCCAGTTCGATCCGGTCGACTACACGCTCGAACGCAAGCAGAGCCAGCGCGACCTCGTGCTGTTCCTGCCCGACGAGATCCTGGTCGTCGACCATTACTCGACCAAGGCCTGGACCGACCGCTATGACTATTCCGGCGATGGCTTTTCGACCGAGGGACTACCGCGCGACGCGATCGCCGAACCGTTCAAGACCGCCGACCGCATCCCGCCGCGCGGCGACCATGAACCGGGCGAGTATGCCAATCTGGTGCGCAAGGCGATGGATAGCTTCAAGCGCGGCGACCTGTTCGAGGTCGTGCCCGGGCAGATGTTCTACGAGCGCTGCGAGACGCAACCTTCCGAAATCTCGCGCAAGCTGAAGTCGATCAACCCGTCGCCCTATTCCTTCTTCATCAATCTTGGTGAAAACGAATATCTGATCGGCGCCTCGCCCGAAATGTTCGTGCGCGTCAATGGCCGCCGGGTCGAGACCTGCCCGATCTCCGGCACCATCAAGCGCGGCGACGACGCCATTTCCGACAGTGAGCAGATCCTGAAGCTGCTCAACTCCAAGAAAGACGAATCCGAGCTGACCATGTGCTCGGATGTCGACCGCAACGACAAGTCGCGTGTTTGCGACCCAGGTTCGGTGCGCGTCATCGGCCGCCGCCAGATCGAGATGTATTCGCGCCTGATCCACACGGTCGATCACATCGAGGGCCGGCTGCGCGAAGGCATGGATGCCTTCGACGCCTTCCTGTCGCACGCCTGGGCGGTCACCGTCACCGGTGCGCCGAAACTGTGGGCCATGCGCTTCATAGAGCAGAACGAGAAAAGCCCGCGCGCCTGGTATGGCGGCGCCATCGGCATGGTCAATTTCAACGGCGACATGAACACCGGCCTGACGCTGCGCACCATCCGCATCAAGGACGGCATCGCCGAGGTGCGCGCCGGCGCCACGCTGCTCTTCGACAGCATCCCCGAGGAAGAAGAAGCCGAAACCGAACTGAAGGCATCCGCCATGCTCTCCGCCATTCGCGACGCCAAATTAGGCAACGCCGCCGGCACCGAACGCACCACCGCGCGCGTCGGCGACGGCGTCAACATCCTGCTGGTCGACCACGAGGACTCCTTCGTCCACACGCTGGCCAATTATTTCCGCCAGACCGGCGCCAATGTCTCGACCGTGCGCACGCCGGTGCCGGAGGAAGTATTCGATCGGCTGAAGCCCGATCTCGTCGTGCTGTCGCCTGGACCGGGCACGCCGAAAGATTTCGACTGCGCCGCCACCATCAAGAAGGCTCGCGCCCGCGACCTGCCAATCTTCGGCGTTTGCCTTGGCCTGCAGGCGCTGGCCGAGGCCTATGGTGGCGAACTCCGGCAATTGCATGTTCCGATGCATGGCAAGCCGTCGCGCATCCGCGTCTCCAAGCCCGGCATCATCTTCTCCGGCCTGCCCAAGGAAGTGACCGTCGGCCGCTACCACTCGATCTTTGCCGATCCGGTGCGGCTGCCTGACGATTTCATCGTCACCGCCGAGACCGAGGACGGCATCATCATGGCCTTCGAGCACCGCAAGGAGCCTATCGCAGCGGTGCAGTTCCATCCGGAATCGATCATGACGCTCGGCCACAATGCCGGCATGCGCATCATCGAGAACATCGTTGCGCATCTGCCGCGCAAGGCCAAGGAAAAGGCCGCTTAGCGACGATGGCGGCAACCGAGAACATCGCGGCGACAGCGGCAAAGGCAGCGGCCAGGCAAAGGATCGCCAGCCTTGCTTTCTGGTCGATCGTCGTTGCCTTCGTCGTGCTCGCGCTCAAGCTTGCCGCCTGGTACGTCACCGGCTCCGTCGCGCTCTATTCGGATGCGCTGGAATCGATCGTCAACGTCATCGCCTCGGCTGCCGCCTACTGGGCGATCCAGGTCAGCTACAAGCCAGCCGACCAGGATCATCCGTTCGGCCACCACAAGGCCGAGTACTTCTCGGCGGTGCTGGAAGGCGTGCTGATCGTACTCGCCGCGCTTTTGATCCTCAACGAGGTCTGGCGCTCCTGGCAGACGCCGACGCCGCTTGAGCAGCCCTGGGAAGGTCTCGCTGTCAACGGCGTCGCCACCGTCATCAACGCCTTCTGGGCCTGGACGCTGATCCGCGCCGGCCGCGCCGCGAAATCACCGGCGCTGGTTGCCGATGGCAATCATATCATGACCGATGTGGTGACCTCGATCGGCGTCTTCGGCGGCCTCGTCGGCGCAATCCTGACCGGCTGGCAGATCCTCGATCCGGCACTTGCCGTCATCGTCGCGCTGAACATCCTGTGGCAGGGCTGGCACGTCATCGGTTCGTCGATGAACGGCCTGATGGACCGCGCCGTCGACACGACCGAACACATGCACATCCGCGACATCATCTCGGCCAATTGCAAGGGCGCGTTGGAGGTTCACGACCTCAAGACCCGCATCGCCGGCCGCGCCACCTTTATCGAGTTCCACCTGGTCGTCGACGCCGACATGACAGTCGGCGCCAGCCACGTGATCTGCGACCGCATCGAGGACGCGCTTAAAGCCGAAATCCCCTCTGTGCGCGTCACCATCCATGTCGAGCCCGACGACGAGGCAAAGCTGCCGAAAGGCACGACGGCGGTGCCGTTCGCTTGAAGTGGTTTCGTCACGACTTTGGAAGATTGGCCGAAGCCTTCCGAACTTCGTCATTCTAGGGCGAAGCAGGAGCGAAGCTCCGTCGCGCAGACCCTAGAATCCATGCCGTTACCTCCGTCTAGGAATACAACGGAGCAGAATACTGCACCGAAGCAACGCTTCGAAGTCGCGGCATGGATCCTCGGGTCTGCGCCGCGTCGCTACGCTCCTTGCTTCGCCCGTGGATGACGAAGCGTTGGTGCTTACGGAGCACAGGCCGACTGCGGCATCGCCTCCAGCCGATACACCTTGTCGTCCGATTCCGTCTTGCCGTCCGCTGCCTTCGAACACAGATCGACGATCGCCAGGCTGCTGTTGGGGTTGGCCAGCATCATGGTGCCGTTGGCGCCGCGCTTGAGGTAGATTTCCTTCTGCGCGATATCGCAGGAAAAATTGCTCATCTTCGAACTGGCCGCGCAGCGCCACTGGTCCGCTTCGCCCTGGCAGGAATAGGTCTGCGTGATTTTGGCCCCGTTCTTCCGGGTGGTCACCGAAACCGCGATGTCGGCGCCGTCGGGCCAGTTGGCGACATCGCCGCCTGACGCGAAGGACGCGAGTTCGACCGGCCCGCGGAAGACGCGGATCGATTGCGTCACCTGGTCAGGATGCGAGGAGAGATGCGCGGCATCGTAATCGCGCCCGTAGCAGAAAGGTTGGTCCGGCTTCAGCCGCTCGCGCAACGGAGCGCCAAGCGCCGGATCGATCGGGTCGATGCGCGCGAATTCGGCCTTGCAGGTCGCGACCGGCATCGGGTCCAGACGGAAATTATCGTCTTCCGAGCCCAGCGCCTGCCGGTCATATTCGGCCTCGCCGAGTTCATCTTCCGATCCCGCGTCGAGATAAAGATCGGATGAGACATCGGTGAGGATCAGGCGTCCTTTGTCATCGAGCTTCAGCGAGGCCATGGTGCGGTCGCAGTCCATGCCGCAGCGGATCGGACCTGACTTGCCGTCCTCGGACTCGTGGTTGCACCAGCCGCCGGCCCATTGCGGCGTCTTGGCGCCGCGCACGGTGGTGGTGAGAAAGCCGTTGTAGGAAGTGTCGGCGTTTGCCGTCGGCTCCTCGTTCGGACGGCTCACCGGATCATGGCCATAGAGGAAGAAAATCCGCGCCACCTTCTGCTTGGGATGCGCCTTGAGGTGGGCTGCGTCGTAGACACGGCCGAAACAGGCATCGGCGCCGTTCGGGCTGAGTTCGGGCAGTTTCAGCGCATCGTCGGCGACGGCCGAACCCGCAAGCGCGCCGAGCAGCATGGCGCCAAATCCAGCGCCAGCGAAATTCTTCCACTTCATGAACGTCATGTGCCCCTCCCTCGCATCGACAGGACGTAGCGTCAGTTTATGCTAGGATCATGGCCACAACCACGCAATTTGCGGTGAGCGCCAGGAGGAGTATGCGATGCGCCGACGCGACATGTTCCGTGCCAGTCTTGCCGGCGCCGCCGGCCTGTTTGGACTGAGCCAGGCGGCGGCCGCCGAGGACAAGCCCAAGGTCGCCTATCACCTCAGCGACCTCGACAAGGTCAAGTTCGTGCTCGGCAACATCAAGAACCACTATGAAGGCACTGGCGGCAAGGTCGAGATCGTGCTGGTCGTGCATGGTCCAGCCCTTGCCGGCTTCAAGTCGAAAGGCATATCGGCGGCGATCTCGGGACGCTTCGCCGGCCTCGTCCAGCAGGGTCTTGAGCCGCACGCTTGCGGCAACACCATGAAGGGCATGGAGATCACGCTTGCCGACCTGCTCGAGGGCTTCCGCGCCGCCGACAAGGGTGGTGTCGTCAAGCTCGCCGAACTGCAGCGCCAGGGCTACGCCTATCTCAGGCCGTGAGCCGCCACGGACTTGAAGGCAAGGCCGGTGTGAGCCTACGAAGGGAGAGCAGACATCCCGGAGGAAAAACGCCCATGACCGCGACCGCTCTTGTCATCCCAGATCTTGCCGGCAAGGCGGTGCTGGTCACAGGCGCCTCGACCGGCATAGGTGCTGCCCTTGCGCTGGCCTATGCCGTGCAAAAAAGCCGTGTCGCGCTGCACTACAATTCGAGCCGCGAGGCGGCGGAAAAGCTGGCCAAGACCATCCGCGACGGCGGCGGCGAGGTGTTCCTCACCCAGGGCGATTTCTCAGCTGCCGCCGATGTCGAGCGTGTTGTCGAGGAGAGCGCCGGGCATTTCGGCCGGCTCGACGGGCTGGTCAACAATGCCGGCGGCATGCTTGGCCGCGTCCCCTATGCCGAGCAGACCGAGGCGCATTACGACGCGGTGATGGACCTCAACGCCCGCTCGGTGCTGACGGCGTCACGCAAGGCGATGCCTTGGCTGAAGAAGCAGGGCGGCTTCATCGTCAACACCTCGTCGATCGCCGCACGCAATGGCGCCGGCGGCGGCGCCGGGCTCTACGGCTCGGCCAAGGCCTTCGTCTCCAACGTCACCCGCGGCATGGCCAAGGAACTGATCGGCTTCGGCATCCGCGTCAACGCGGTGGCGCCGGGCACGATCCTGACGCCATTCCACGAGCGCTATTCCACCGACGAGCAGATGAAAGGCATGGTCGCCACCATTCCTCAAGGGCGCGCCGGCACGGCGGAGGATTGCGTCGGAGCCTATCTGTTCCTCTCGTCCGATCTCCTGAGTGGCTACATCACCGGCCAGGTGATCGAGGTGAACGGTGGCCAGTTGATGCCGTGAGCCGGCAATTGCATACTGCGTCTCGCAACCATGCACACCATGCGAGCGTTTGCTGAGGTTTGAAGGGGAGACGTAAGGCAATGTACGGACTGATCGGCAAGATGCGGGCAGCGCGCGGCCAGCGCGACGCGATCATGGATGTCCTGCTCGCCTCGACCGGCGCCATGCCCGGCTGCCTGAGTTATGTCATCGCCCGCGATCCGGCCGATGCGGACGCGATCTGGGTGACCGAAGTGTGGACCGACGCCGCGAGCCACAAGGCTTCGCTGCAGCTGCCGGAAGTCCAGGCGGCGATCGCCAAGGCGCGGCCGATCATCGCCGGCTTCGAATTCCAGGTCGAGACCCATCCGGCCGGCGGCTTCGGCTTGGCCGCTGTCAAGAACGAGTGACGCCCGGGCGCCGACGCGAGACCTCGAATTTTCTCCGATAGCGGGTTCGCATTTTTCCTCCCCAGGTCTAAGACCCTGACATGGACTCCTCGCCAGATCAGCCGGCCGTCGAACGCATGGCGCGCATGCGCCCGGTCCGGCAGTGGCTGGTGCTGCTGGTCTTCTCGCTGCTGTTCGCCGGCGCGCTGGAATATGCCGCACTGCCGGCCGCGCTGCTGATCGGCCCGATGCTGGCGGCGATCCTTGCCGGCACCAATGGCGCCACGGTGCGCGTGCCGCGGCCGCTGTTCGCCGCCGCCCAGGCCGTCGTCGGCTGCCTGGTCGCGGCGTCGATCTCAGCCGACATCTTTTCTGTTTTCTACAAGGAATGGCCGCTGTTCCTCGTCGTGGTGTTGGCGACGCTTGCGGCATCCAGCCTGCTCGGCTGGCTGACCAGTCGCTGGCGCATCCTGCCCGGCACCACCGCGGTCTGGGGTTCCTCGCCAGGGGCAGCCACCGCCATGGTGCTGATGGCCGGTGCCTTCGGCGCCGACCAGCGCCTCGTCGCCTTCATGCAGTATCTGCGCGTCATCTTTGTCTCGATGACGGCAGCGCTCGTCGCCAAGATGTGGGTCGACACCTCAGGCGTTGAAATCCCAGCTGTCGTCTGGTTCCCGCCGATCGATCCGGCTGCCTTTGCCGCCACGCTCGGCGTGGCACTGATCGGCGGCCTGCTCGGTCGCCTTTGCCGGCTGCCCTCGCCTTTCTTTCTCGGCACCTTCATCTTTGGCACCATCGTCCATCTCGGCTTCGGCGTGGCGATGCAATTGCCGCAATGGCTGCTGGCGCTCAGCTATGGGATGGTCGGCTGGTCGATCGGGCTGAATTTTACACGGCCGATCCTGCGCCACGCGACCCGGGCGCTGCCGCAGATCGTCGGCTCGATCATCGTGCTGATCGCCTTCTGCGGCGGTCTCGCCTGGCTGATCAGCCATGTCCTCGGCATCGATCCGCTGACAGCCTATCTCGCAACCAGCCCCGGCGGCATGGACAGCGTCGCTATCATTGCCGCCGCCGCGCAGAACGTCGACATATCCTTCGTCATGGCGCTGCAATCGGCCCGCTTCCTGGTCGTGCTCATCGCCGGGCCGAGCATAGCGCGGCTCGTGGCGCGAGCCGTCAGGGACTGAGTTACGAATTCAAAGATACGTTGAAGAGGAAATTGCCCATGAACCGTCGCGTGAATGCCGTCGATCTCTCTGGTCGCGTCGCCGTGGTGACCGGCGGCGCGCAAGGCATCGGCCTTGCGGTGGCCCGGCGCCTGCTGTCGTCGGGCGCCGGCGTTGCCATCTGGGATGTCGACCAGGCTGCGATGAAGAACGCCGTCGCCGAACTCGCCCCGCTCGGCCGGGTCGAGGCTTTGCTCTGCGATCAATCGCTGATCGAGGCCGTCGACAGCGCCGCGATCGAAACCGAGCGCTCGCTTGGCCCGGTTGATCTGCTGATCAACAATGCCGGCATTGCCGGACCGGCGGCGACGGTGGTGGATTATGATCCCGCCGCCTGGCGCCAGATCATCGACATCGACCTCAACGGCGTCTTCTACTGCTGCAAGCGCCTGGTGCCCGGCATGATCGCGCGCAACTACGGCCGCATCGTCAACGTCGCCTCGGTCGCGGGCAAGGAAGGCAATCCCAATGCCGCCGCCTATTCCGCCGCCAAGGCCGGCGTGCTCGCGCTGACCAAATCGCTCGGCAAGGAACTGGCCGGCCACGACATCGCCGTCAACGCGCTGACGCCGTCACCGGCGCGCACCCGCATCCTCGAACAGCTGACCGAGGCCCAGGTCGCCTACATGCTGGGCAAGGTTCCGCGCGGCCGCTTCGTCGAGGTCGAAGAGGCGGCCGCGATGATCGCCTTCATGCTGTCGGACGAAAACTCCTTCACCACTGGCGCAACGTTCGATCTCTCCGGCGGCCGCGCGACGTACTGAAGGCAGCGCTATTCCTCACTGTCGTCGTCATCGCCGCCGGCCGCAAAGGACTACGAACCGCTCAGCGTCGCGGCAAGCCGGTCGGGGAGGAAATCGACGAAGGCGCGAACCTTCGGCGACAAATGCCGATTGGATGGCCACAGCAAGCGGAACTGGCCGCGGCCATCGACATAGTCGTCCAGCACGGTCAGAAGTTTGCCGTCGCGCAGCGCGTCGCGGACCAGGAAATCGGGCATCGAGCTGATGCCAAGTCCCGCCATAGTCGCGCCCTTCAACGCCTCGGTGTTGTTGCAGGTCAGCATCGAGCGAACCTCCGGCTCGGCACTGCCGCCGACGAACGGCCAGCCCTGCAGCTTGCCGCTGTTGGGAAAGCGGAAGCGTATGCCGTAGTGGTTCACGAGATCGCCCGGTCCGCTCGGGTTGCCGTGCTGCTCGATGTAGGAAGGCGCTGCACACAACAGCAGCCGGAAGGGCGCAAGCGGCCGGGCCACCAAGCGCGAATCCGGCAGGTCGCCGCTGCGAATCGCAATGTCGACGCCTTCGTCGATGAGGTCGACGATGCGGTCGTTGAAGTCAATGTCGAGTTCGATTTCGGGATAGCGCGCCATGAACTCCGACAGCACCGGCAGCAGCAGATGATAGGTCACGATCGGGGTTGAAACGCGCAGCCGGCCATGTGGGGTTTCGCGCGTCCGCGACAGCATCGCCTCGGCATCGTCGATGTCGTCGAGGATGCGGCGCACCCGCTCGTTGAACAGCTTGCCCTCTTCGGTCAAGCCGATGCGGCGCGTGCTGCGCTGAAGCAGCCGCACGCCGAGGTCCTGCTCAAGCCTGGCGACGCTCTTGCCGACGGCCGATGCCGAGATGCCGAGCGTTCGGCCGGCGGCGATGAAGCTGCCGAACTCAGCCGTGCGGGCAAAGGCCAGGAGGCCGTTGAGGCGATCCATCTCATCTCTCCATTCGAGCGTTTCAGTCCGCTATATCTGGAGATTTAATACTATTTTTCTGGAAATGTCGCTGGCCTATCTTGTCGTCACGGCCGGCGCCGCACTCCCAGCGGCAGGCCGGCGGATACTGCTTCAGATAGGAAAATCCATGACCCCGAAGACCCCAAACGGCGCGGCCGCGCCATGGCTCGTCCTGCTGTCGGTATGCCTTGCCGCCATGACCATGCCCTTGACCTTCACCGGCCCGGCCGTCGCACTCTCGCGTATTGCAGCCGATCTCGGCGGCAGCCCGATCGCGCTCAACTGGGTGACGAACGCCTTCATGCTGACCTTCGCCGCCACCTTGATGGCGTCAGGCGCGCTGGCCGACAATCATGGCCGCAAGCGGCTCTTCCTTGTTGGGCTCGTCATTTATGTCCTGGCATCGCTGGGTTCGATGTTTGCGCCTGACATTGTCTGGTTCGATGTGTTTAGGGCGGCGCAAGGGCTCGGCAGTGCCGCCGCCTTCGCCGGCGGCGCCTCAGCGCTCGCCCAGGAATTCGAGGGACAGCTACGGCTGCGTGCCTTCTCTTTTCTCGGCACCAGTTTCGGCATCGGCCTCGCTTTTGGACCGATCGCGTCGGGCCTGCTCATCGATGCCTTCGGCTGGCGGTCGACCTTCCTTCTGGTCACAGCGCTTGCGATTGCAGCCGCGCTGCTCGGCCTGCGCACCATCAAGGAATCGCGCGACCCGGATGCGACCGGTCTCGACTGGGCGGGCGCCGGCACCTTCACGATCGCGCTGGCAGCGCTGACCTATGGCGTGCTGCAGGCACCGCAAAACGGCTGGACCGATCCCCTCGTCATCGGGCTGCTTACCATGGCTGCTCTCTTCTTTGCCGCCTTCGTCATCGTTGAGCGGCGGGCGCGCCGGCCGATGCTCGATCTCTCGCTGTTCCGCTATCCGCGCTTCGTCGGCGTCCAGTTTCTGGCGGCTGCCCCGGCCTATGGCTTCGTCGTTCTGCTCGTGCTGTTGCCGATCCGCTTCATCGGCATCGAAGGGATGAGCGAGATCGAGGCCGGGCAATTGATGATCTGCCTCTCGGGACCGCTGTTGATCCTGCCTCTGCTTGCCGGCCAGCTCGCACGCTGGATCGCACCGGCGACGATCTGCGGCGTCGGCCTGCTGATCGCCGCCGCCGGCCTTGTCTGGCTGAGCCTGACACCGCCTGTCGCCATCGCCCTGGTGGCGCCGCTGGTGCTGATCGGCGTCGGCATCGCCCTGCCCTGGGGTCTGATGGACGGGCTTGCCGTCAGCGTCGTGCCGAAGGAGCGCGCCGGCATGGCGGTCGGCATCTTCAACACCACCCGCGTCGCTTGCGAAGGCGTGGCGCTGGCCATCGTCATGGCTGTCCTGTCGGGTTTCACGGCAGCGCAACTGGCGGCTCAGGGAACGGCGCCTTCCCTCAGTGCAACCGCCGCCGCACAACTGCTGGTGACCGGCAATGTCGGCGCAGCGGCCGCCCGCTCGCCGGGTGCCGGAGCCACGGCCCTGGTCCAGGCCTACGAGACGGCGTTCGACAGGCTGCTGATCGTGCTGGCGGCGATCACTATCGTCACCGCTCTTGTCGTCTTCCTCGGCCTGCGCCGTGGATCGGCAGCGGAACACGAGACCATCCCACTGCCGGTATGCCAGGAAGGCTAGCCAAGCGCGGCGTCAGCTGATGACGAGGCTCGCTATGCGAGCGCCGTCCAACACGAAGGTCATGTCGCCCTCGCCGTTGAAGCCGTCGCCTTTGACCGCAATGCGGACTTGGTAGCTGCCTTGCGCCTCGGCGATGCGGACAATGCGGAGATTGGATTTTACGCCGATATTGTCCGACTGGTTCCAGCGCGCGATCTGCTCGCGGCCATGGAAGGACCGTCCCCAGTCGGTCAGGGACGCGTCGGCTGTGAACGTGTCGAGAAAGGCCTCGGTGTCTCCGGCGTTGGTGGCGTCGACAAAGCGGCGGATGGGCTCGGGTGTGGTCATCAGTCCAATCTATGCATCAGATCGTCGTCCAGCCAACGGCCGAAGAAATAGACCAGCTGCTTGTGCCACCATGGCCAGTCATGGCTGACGTCACCGCCCCAATAGTCGACCCAGGCCGGAATGGATTTGTCGCGCAGGATTTGTTCCAGCCTGCGCGTCTCGACCAGCATGCGCTCTTCCCAGGCGCCCTGCCCGCAGCAAAAGATCATCCTCAGCGCCTTCAGCCGTGCCAGCAGCTTGGGGTCGACAATGCCGGGCAGATAGTCGAGTGGCGAATTATAGAAAATGTCGCCTTCCAGCGCCTTGCCGAAGAAGTCGCGCGCCGAATAGACGCCCGACAGTGCGATGACGCCGCTGGCAAGCTCGGGAAAGCGGAAGACGAAGTTCGAGGAGTGGTAGCCGCCCATCGAGCAGCCGGTGAACAGCGGCTTCAGCTTGCGCCCGCCATTGGCTTGCTCGGCCGTGGCCAGGAACTCCGGCAGCGCCTCTTCGCGCACATAGCGGAAATAGGCCTCGTGGCGGCCGATGCGGTGGGCGGCGTCGGCGTGCTTGTTGAAGAAGGATTCCGAATCTATACCGTCGACAGCGAACAGCTGGATGCGGCCAGTGTCGACGAATTCGGAGAGCGCCCCTACCCCGCCGGAATCCTCGAACTGGTAGAACCGCCCCTGCGAGGTCGGGAACACCACCACCGGCCGGCCGGCATGGCCGTAGCGCTTGTATTCCATGTCGCGGCCGAGATTGCCGGCGAAATGCTTGTGATAGGAAATGTCCATCGCCTCACGCCTTTTCCGCGTGGATATAGGCGACGGCCTCGCGCAGCGCTGCTTCGTCCTTGGAGCGCATCTGGTAGGCGTAATTTCCCATGGCGCGGCTGAAAACCTTTTCTATCGGCTGATGATGGACGATCTTGTCGCGATGCGCGGCTAGCACGTCCTCATGGCTGTGCAAATAGTGGAGGTGATGCTTGCGACTGGCATAGGCGGTGAAATACTTGCCTTCGTAAGGCCCGCCGGCAGCGTCCTTCACTACCATGTCGGCCCATGCCGCATAGACGTCGATGTCGAACGTGTAGTTGATCGCATCGGTCATCCAGGCGCCGGGCGGGCGCATGTTGACCTCGAGCGCGATGACGCGGTCGTCCTTGGTTTCGAACAGCTCGATGTGGAAGAAGCGCTCGCGCACGTCGAACGCCTTCAGGATTTTCCTGCCCGCCTCCTCGACCGCGGGCCTGATCTTGGGAAAGCAGGTGTAGCTCATGTGGCGGTCCTTGTTGACCACCTCCATGACGCTCTGGTCGTAGCGGTGGCTGGCAGCAAGCACCACTTCGCCGTCACGGTTGACCAACCCGTCGAAGGTCACCACCAGGCCTTCGATGAACTGCTCCATGACGAAGGTCACATCCTCGGGCTTGTCCCGGAAGAACTGATCGAGCTCCTTGGCGTTGGAAATCTTGAAGGTGTTCGAGGCGCCCGAGCCGGAATCGGGCTTCACCACCACGGGATAGCCGACGCGACGGATGAAGGTCATGGCCCCGGCGCGATCGGAGCATTTGCGCTGCGCGATGGTGTCGACGCCGCTCTTGCGGAAGAAGGCGCGCATGCGGCTCTTGCGCTTCAGGTTCTTCACGAAATCGAGCTTGGTGCCGTAGATGTTGAAGTCGGTGCGGATATTGGCCTCAAGCTCCAGCCAATGCTCGTTGAGCGACTCGAAGCGGTCGATGCGGCCCCATTTATGGATGAAATGGCCCATCGCCCGGAACACCGGATCGTAATCCTCCATGTCGGCGATGCGGTAATATTCCGACAGTGCCGCCTTCAGCTTGCCGTCCAGCGCCTCGAAGGGCGCATCGCCAATGCCCAGCACCGTGGCGCCGGCCTTCTTCAGCCGGTCGCAGAAATCGGCGCCGTTGGCGGGAAAATGCGGCGAGAAGAAAACAAAATTCATGGACGACCTCCCCCGGCATCGCGACCTCGTCCATGCATGTCGCCCGGACTGCGAAGGAACGACGACACGCACGAAACAACACCAAGTCTGGCGTATTTGCCGCGCGCGGGGAAGAGGCCTGGAATGGGCGCAAATGCGCCTACTTGCCTCTCCATGGTCGCTCCTGTATGAAACCCGCCATGAACACGCGCGTCTCCTCCGTCGCTTCCCGTCCGACCGGCTTTGCCGGCGAGACCGTGCGCGCGCTGGCATCGACCCTGCTTCTTCTCGGCCTTATCGGCGATCGCCGGGTTCGCTGAAGGAGCGCCCGGCGGTCGAACCGCCGCTTACGCGCACGCTCCTTGGCCAGTTTAAAATTGGCACTTCACATCAAGCGAACGAAAATCTGGTAAGGCGCTGCTCGCCACCAATCCGTCTGAAGACCGATCCGTGAGCCGCCGGGAGAACAAGACGATGAACGCACGAGAAGATATCCGATCCGGCGAAGCCGAAAGCGTAAAACGCGCGGCCGGCCACATGCCGGGCGCTGCCCGCAAATACCAATCCTATCCGACCGTCGGCCTCACCGACCGCACCTGGCCCAACATGGTCATCGACAAGGCGCCGATCTGGTGTTCGGTCGATTTGCGCGACGGCAACCAGGCGCTGATCGATCCGATGGGCCATGAGCGCAAGGCGCGCATGTTCGCGCTGCTGCTCGACATGGGCTTCAAGGAGATCGAGATCGGTTTCCCCTCAGCCTCGCAGACCGATTTCGATTTCGCCCGCTGGTGCATCGAACAAGGCAATGTGCCGGCCGATGTCTCGCTGCAGGTGCTGGTGCAGTGCCGTCCCGAACTCATCACCCGTACGTTCGAGGCGCTGAAGGGCGCGACCAATCCGATCGTGCATTTCTACAATTCGACCAGTGAGTTGCAGCGCCGCGTCGTCTTCGAGAAAGACGTCGGCGGCATCAAGCGCATCGCCACCGACGCGGCCAAGATGATCACCGACATGGCGGCCAAGGCCGGCGGCGGTTACCGCTTCGAATATTCGCCGGAGAGCTTTACCGGCACCGAACTCGAAGTGGCGCTGGAGATCTGCAACGCCGTCACCGAGATCGTGAAGCCGACGCCCGACAACAAGTTGATCATCAACCTGCCGTCGACGGTCGAAATGTCGACGCCCAACATCTATGCCGACCGCATCGAATGGATGTGCCGCAATCTCGACAACCGCGAAAACCTGTTGATTTCACTGCACCCGCACAATGATCGCGGCACCGGCATCGCCACCACCGAGCTCGGCCTGATGGCGGGCGCGGACCGCGTCGAAGGCACGCTGTTCGGCAATGGCGAGCGCACCGGCAATGTCGACATCGTCACCCTGGCGCTCAACATGTACACCCAAGGCGTCGATCCGCATCTGGATTGCTCCGACATCAACCGGATGAAGGACGTCTACGAATATTCCAACCAGCTGAAGATCCCCGAGCGCCACCCCTATGTCGGCGAGCTCGTCTACACCGCCTTTTCCGGCTCGCACCAGGACGCCATCAACAAGGGCATGAAGGCGCTGAAGAAGGCCAACACGCCGGTGTGGGAAGTGCCCTATCTGCCGATCGACCCGGCCGATGTCGGGCGCAGCTACGAGGCGATCATCCGCATCAACTCGCAGTCCGGCAAAGGCGGCATCGCCTACGTGCTGCAGGCCGATTACGGCCTCAATCTGCCGCGCAATCTGCAGATCGAGTTCAGCCAGGAGATCCAGGCGATCACCGACGCGGAAGGCAAGGAAGTGCCGGCAAAGCGCATCCACGACCGCTTCCTCGAGACCTACGTCGACCAGCCTGGCGGTCGGCTCAAATTCCTCGACCACCACACCTATCCCGATACCGAGATAAAGGCCCGGCGCGTGGTCGAGGCGGTGATCCTCGACAACGGCAAGGAGACGACCATCACCGGCTCCGGCACCGGCCCGATCGACGGCTTCGTCGATGCGCTGTCGCGCCATGTCGGCGTCGACATGTCGGTGCTTGATTATTCCGAACATTCGCTCCAGCGCGGCTCGAACGCCTCGGCGATCTCCTATGTCGAGATGGAATATCCCGGCGGCAAGCTGTTCGGCGCCGGCATCAACACCAACATCGTCGCCGCCTCGCTGGAAGCCGTAGTTTCGGCCGCCAACCGGATAATCGGCCGCAAGACCAGCTGATCTCTTCCCGGGCGTCGTATCTCAGCGGCGCCCGGAAATCCCCCATTTGCCGGGGGAAATTCCGATTTTTTCGTGTTAACCATCGGCAATTATCCGGTGCGGTACGTGATCGCATAATATTTGGATGCTTGTGTGGTGGTGCAGGCGCTATATTATCGCGCCTTAACCTGTGCCGACTTCGAGAGGATCGACACTTGCAGCATGCCACGCCTGCCGCCCCCGCAGTGCGCGAAACACTGGAGCGACTGCTCGCCAGCGAAACGTTCGGACGTTCCGAGCGTGCACGCAAGTTGCTGCGCTACCTTGTGGAGCGCGAGCAAGCCGGCGAAGCTGACAGACTCAAGGGTTTCTCCATCGCCATGGACGTCTTCGGCAAGGACGGCGATTTCGATTCGTCGACCGACGCCGTGGTCAGGGTGCAAGCAGGCAGGCTGCGCGAACTTCTCCAGCATTATTTCGCCAATGAAGGCGTAGCCGAACCGGTCCGCATCGCCATTCCGCGCGGCGGCTATGTGCCGTCCTATGAACTCAACGCCATACGCCTGCCGGTAGGGCAGGAGCCGGTGGCGCTGGCGCAGGCGGTAGCCGCCTTGCCCGGATCGCCTGACCAGGCGGCTCCTGCCGCGCTTCCCGGGACAACTTCGTTGGTTACAGAACCCGGACCTTCGCTGGCCCGCCATCTCCAGTTCTTCTGGGTCGCCATGACGCTGGTCATCCTCATGCTGGGTGTGCTCATCCTGCGCCAGGGCAGCGGCGCACTGCTTGCCAGCAGCGATCCGGCGGCGGTGGTCGAGACCGCGGGCGCGACGAGCAGCATCGCATCGTCGACGATGGAGGCCCTGCCCCTCGTCTACATCGCAGTGAAGGCCACCGGCCCCGAGGCCGGCCGCGTCGCCGCCTCGCTGCGCGCCGGTCTTGCCGGTTTCGACACCATCGACTTCATCGGCCGCGACGCCGACAGCAAGCGCGACCCAAGCACCGACCCGACCAGCTTCGTTTTCGATGTCCTGCCGGGACCCATGGCAGGTGACGTGACGCTCGAGTTGCAGAGCGTGGCGACCGGCCGCGTGCTTTTGTCGCGCAATCTGACGGCCGGCGACAGCGCGCCTGGTATCGTCGAGGATCGTATCGCCACCATCCTCAGTTCGACCATTCCCGCCGCCGGCCCGCTCTACAGCTACATCGAACAAAACGGCATTCAGACCGGGCTGACGAGGTGCCTGATCCTCAACGACAGGTATTATCTCGACCAGAGCGCCAAGACTCACGAGGCCGCCTATCGCTGTCTGGAAAGCCTTGCCAGCCAAGGCGCGAAATCGTCGCTCGTTTATTCGGAACTGGCATCGCTCCATCTCGAGGCCGCGACCGATCACTACGCCTATCCGCCTGACGCGACGGTCGAACAAGCGATGTCTTTTGCCCATCGCGCCATCCAGATGGGGCCGACCAGCCCCTACGCGCACCGCGCATACGGTTACCTGTACTCGCGCCTCGGCAACACCGAGGAAGCAATCCGCTGGATGCGCAAGGCTTATGAGCTCAACCCCTACGACCTCAGCATGGCTGCCGCTTACGGCTATGGCCTGATCTTCGCCGGCAAGTATGCCGAGGGAACACCGATCCTGACCCATGCCGTCGAGACGTTCAGCGGCCACCCGACTTGGTGGGATTACGGGCTCTTCGCCGGACAGTTCATGCTGGGCGATATGAACAAGGCCGCAATCGCCAGCGAGTCGCTGCGCACGACGGCAATGAAATCGCATTATCTGGCGGCACGGCTGATCGGCGCCAAGGCTGCCGGCCGCGAGCAGCTGGCGGCCAAGCTTCTGGATGAGCTGACCACCAAATTCCCGAAATTCGCCGCTGACCCGCGTGCGGCTTACGCCGAGCGGAAATATCCCGCCGATCTGACCGAGCGGCTAGTGGAGGCGTTGCGCGCCGCGGGCCTCGGCAACGCGAGCTAATCTTTCCGGATCGCGAAAATTTTACTGGCCATCGATCTGGACTGGGCGCAATCCAGCCTCAATTCGAAATTTCCTGTCCGATCTTGCAATAATCATACATTTTTCATGGTCTCATCCCTCTATGTTGCCGAGCGGGGCGTCGGGCCGAAGACGGTCGTCCTGCTGCATGGCTTCGGCGGTTGCCACGACATCTGGCGCGAGGTGACCTCGGCACTGGCGCCCGGGATCAGAACACTGGCCTACGATCTTCCGGGACACGGACTGTCGCTCGATTTCCCGGGCGGCGGTCCCGCCAGGACGGCGGCTCGAGCGGTCCTCGCCGATCTGGCCGCGCGCGGCATAGCAACGGCGCATGTCGCCGGCCATTCGATGGGCGGTGCGGTCGCTGCGCTGATGGCGCTGGCCGAGCCTGAAAGGATAGGCTCGCTGACGCTTCTGGCGCCGGGCGGTTTTGGCCCGGAGATCAACGGACCGCTGTTGCGCCGCTACGCAGCGGTGGCCGACAGACGAGAAATTCGCGCCTGCCTTGCCGCCATGTCGGGGCCGCAAAGCCCGCCGCCCGAACGCATCGTTGGCGTCCTGGCGGAAGTGCGCCGGCGCCCCGGCCAGCTGCGCAAGCTGATCGAGATATCAGCCGTCATGACCAAGGATGAGCGGCAGGGCGTCATCCCCCGCGAACAGCTCGACCGGCTCGACATGCCGGTGATGGTGGTTTGGGGAACGGACGATCCAGTGCTGCCCGTTACCCAGGCTGATGGCCTGCCGGCGCATTTTCATATCCATCACGTGCTCGATGCCGGCCATATGCTGGTCGAGGAAGTGCCTGAGGTGGTCGCCCAGGCGGTACGCCGGAACATGGCACGCCACGGCCGGCGCCTGCGTCCGACACTTGGCGCCGCGGCAAGCTGAACCTCGCTGGGCATCTCGCCAGTGCATTTTGCCGGCGGCTGTGTTAACTCGCTATTAACCATATTAGCGAGGGATAATGAAGGACCCTGACGAGCAGTTCACCTCTTTAACCCCGTCGCGCAAACTGTCCGATGCCGTTCGCGACGTAAAGAACGCCTTCGCCGATCGCGACGATGTCGTGGTCGACATGCGCGAGGCGCACCGGATGCGGCTTGATCTGCTCGCCGCCGAACTCACCCCAGTCTTTGCCGACGTGCCCGCCGACATGGACAATTTCGACTTCGTACTCTCGTCGGGCCTGCAGCCGCGGCTGTGGATCGACGCCGTCAGCCATGTCGCCATGGGGCGCGACCGCCGCACCTACCGCTTCCTCAGGGATACCCGCATCGGCCGCGTCGTGCTTGCCGAATCGACCGATATGAAACCGGTAGCCGATCAGGTTACGCGCTATGTGGCGGAGCGCATCGTCGAGCGTCAGCGTATGATGGAGGGCGGCGTCGAGCCGGCCGTTGCCGGCCTGAGCCGCGCCACCGTGCGGGAAGCCGAACCACCCTTGCAAGCAACCGCGCCCGGCAAGCGCTGGTCGACCTTCCTGTCCGGCCTCGTCCTGATCGCCGCCGGCGCCCTAGTTGGCCTTGCTGTGTCGGCCGTGCTGTTTTGGGATCGCATCCTGGCGATGAAGATCAGCTTCTGATCAGCGATTTTGCCTCGGCATCGACGCCGAGTTCCACCACCTGCAGGTCCGACGGCGGCATGGCCAGCCCGGTCAGGCCGCGTCGCGTCAGCCGGATCCGCCAGCTGCCCTTTTCCCCGTCAATGTCGAGCAGATTATACTGTGCCGCCGGGTTCTTGCCGCCTGGCGACTGCCCGGCAGCCGCGACGCCGACAACCGGAATCCTGGTGCCGCGTCCGCCGATGAAGAACAGTGACGGCAGGTGCGAATGACCGTGCAGCACAAGCTCGGCGCCGTGCCGGTGAACGGTCTTGTGGAAGCGGGAGATACCGAAGAGGCGCTTTTGCTGGGTGACAGCGCCGCGCACTGGCGGATGATGGATCATGATCACCCGCAGCAGGCCGCGTTTGGCGGTTGCGTCGAGCACCGAGGCCAGCCTTTGCGCCTGTCCCTCGAGGAAGAAGCCGTTGGCCATGAACGGCGCCGTGGCGCGCGCAGTCGAGACGCCGATCAGCGCGACGTTGCCGCGCACGCGCAGATAGGGAAAGGTGTTGCGGTCGATCGGCGCAGTCACGCCGTCGCCGGTCATCCATGCTGCCCAGGAGCGGCAGACCTTGTCGAAGGCGCCCGGCACATAGGCATCGTGATTACCCGGCACCACCGAGACATCCTCCGGAGGGCCTAGCGTCTCCAGCCAGTGCTTTGCCATCTCGATCTCGCCATCCAGCGCCAGATTGACCAGATCGCCGGTGACGGCGAGATGGTCGGGACCGCTCGCCTTCATGTCGGCGACGATGGTGTCGATGACGGCGTCGTGCATATGGCGGCGGCGGTTGCGCTGCCAGTTGACGTAGCCGACCACGCGCTTGGACGCGAGTTCGCGATAGGTTACACCGGGAAGCGGCCCCAGATGGACATCGGAAATATGCGCGAGCCTGAACATCCTTCCTTCATAGGCGACGCGCCCCCCGCTTTCCACTCACTGTTTCCTGTCCACTCGCGGTTTCGCTAGCGATGGCGATATCGGACCCGGAGCAGGCGTTTCGCCAGACCGGCTGGGCGGGCCTCAGGGCAAGGCTGTTCCATCTGTATTTCCTGCTGCGGCGGCCCATTACCCTTGGCGTGCGCGGCCTGATCCACGACCGCGCGTCGAACTCCGTCTTCCTCAYCCGCCACACCTATGTTCCCGGCTGGCAGTTGCCGGGCGGTGGCGTCGAGGTGGGCGAAACGCTTGGCGAAGCACTGGCGCGGGAATTGACGGAGGAAGGCAACATCGCACTTACCGCCCCGCCGGTCTTGAGATCAATGCATTTCAACCGCCGCTCCAGCCGCCGCGACCACGTTGCCTTCTACGTGATCGAGGCCTTCAGTCAGACGGCGCCGAAACTGCCGGACCACGAGATCGCCGAAGCCGGCTTCTTCCCGCTCGACCGTCTGCCGGAAGGCACGACGCCGGCAACGCTGCGGCGGATCAATGAGGTTTTTGGAGGCGAACAACCTTCGCCCTATTGGTGAGCAGCGATTTATCTTGTCGTGAGGGGTCAAGCCGCTATTGTCACCTGAGCTCTGGGGAAAACTGAATGCCATCCGATAGGACCGAAGCCGTAAATCTGTGGCCCTATGTTGGGGTTTATATTTTGACACAGGTGATACTTTACTTGGCGTGGCTTGGTTTTGGCTTCCTGGTACCTACTCCGAACAGTGTTAACTCAGCCGCCAGCTTCGTCATTATATTTGCTTCGACATTTTTCGCCTACTCAGTGTTCATTCGGCGAAACGGAAGACTTTTTAACCGAGGTGAGTATTGGAGAATGGTGCTCTTTTCAACAGCAGCAGCATTGATGTTTTCAGCGGTATGTTTGCTGGTTTCAATTACAATCGGCATCGCGCCCGATGTCGCCGGCATCCCTGCTCTCGCCTGGATCATAGTGTTTGTCGTGTTGGCGGCTTTTGGCTTTTGCCTCAATGCAGTCGGCTTCTCCAAATGGTTCGGCAAGGTCATGCTGAAGACATTCAGTGCCAGACAGATCCAACTCGATACAGAACCCTTCAAATAGACAGATTGCCACCGCGCAGATTCACGCCGCCTTCCTGAACCGCGCCCGGTCATGCGGCGCGCCATAATCGAGTTCCGGCCCGACCGGCACGATGCGCGTCGGGTTGATGCTCTCGTGGCTGCCGTAATAATGCGTTTTGATGTGGTGCAGGTTCACCGTGCCGGCGACCCCGGGCACCTGGTAGAGATCGCGCAGATAGTTCGCCAGGTTCGGATAGTCGGCGATGCGGCGCAGATTGCATTTGAAATGTCCGACATAGACCGGGTCGAACCGCACCAGCGTCGTGAACAACCGCCAATCCGCCTCGGTGATGCGCTCGCCGGTGAGATAGCGCTGTTTTGACAGCCTCTCCTCCAGCGTGTCGAGTGCCGAGAACAGCTCTCCAAACGCTTCCTCATAGGCCACCTGCGTGGTGGCAAAGCCGGCGCGGTAGACGCCATTGTTGATGGCCGGATAGACCAGCGCATTGATCTTTTCGATCTCGCCGCGCAGCGCCGGCGGATAGAAATCAATGCTGGCATCGCCCCATTCGTCGAAGGCGGAATTGAGCATGCGGATGATCTCGGCGGATTCGTTGGAGACGATGGTCTGTTCCTTTTTGTCCCACAGCACCGGCACCGAAACTCGGCCCGAATAGGCGGGATCGGCTTTGGTGTAGATCTGATGCAGGAAATCGAGGCCGTAGAGCGTGTCGCCGGTGGCGCCGTCCTCAGCCAGAAAAGTCCAGCCGTCGGCGCCGAGGAAATGATGCACGACCGAAACCGAGATGATGTCTTCGAGCTTCTTCAGTGCGCGAAAGATCAGCGTGCGGTGCGCCCACGGACAGGCGAGCGAGACGTAAAGATGATAGCGGCCGGGCTCAGCCTTGAAGCCGCGCGTGCGGCCTTGCGCCGGCGCGCCGTCACGCGTGATCCAGTCGCGCCACTGCGTCTCGGCGCGGATGAACCTGCCGCCGCTATCGACCTTGGCCGAGCGATCCTGCCATTTGCCTTCGACCAGCAATCCCATGCGAAATCTCCTTGTGTCCGTTTCGCCAATGTAGGCGTAACGCGGCAATGTCGAAGGCGTCATCTGCTGAACAGAGCGTCACTCGTCCGAAACGCCTGATGAAAACGGCCGATTGCAGCGGCCGAAAAATGATGCTAGCGGACACTCCGCATGTTCGACTTTGCCTCGATACGGTTTGACCGACGACGAAAGGGCGCCCGCGCTTGATGCGCTGACTGGCGAACGCTGCCGCTTGCAGCAACCTTCCTCGTATATCGGACCGCGAAGACCATGAGCCTTGCCGACGTGAAATACCTGCCGGAAACTCCGGCGCATGACCCCCAAATCGAAGCCATCAACGACCAAGCCTTCGGCCCCGGCCGTTTCGTGCTGGCCGCCTACAAGATCCGCGAGGCCGGCGGCCACGAGCGCTCGCTGTCCTTTGTCGCCGTCGACGGTGACATCGTCGTTGCCTCGGTGCGGATGACCCGCATTGCCGCCGGAGCCGGCCGCGCGCTGATGCTTGGACCGCTTGCCGTGCGGCCCGCTTTCAAGAATCTCGGCATCGGCCGCCGGTTGGTGGCGATCGCACTGGAAGCGGCCGTCAAGGCCGGCGCTCCGGCGGTGATCCTTGTCGGCGACGAGCCTTATTACGGCCCGCTCGGCTTCAGGAAGATCCCGCGCGGCCAGATCTCCATGCCGCGCCCGGTCGACCTCGACCGGCTGCTGTCGCATGAGATCGTGCCCGGTGCGGTGGCGCGGCTCTCTGGCGAGGTCGGCCATGCCAGCCTTGCCAGGATTGCCGAGCACGCGCCGGTGATGGCCTGACCTTCAGAACCCGTCCCGGCACCTGTCGCGATTGATCCCCTCGGTCAGGTTGCGCCATGGCGGCGACCTCCGTAGCATGACCCGCAAAAGCAGGGAGGACGCGGCATGAACCCGAACGGCCAGATTGCGATCGTAACCGGCGGCGGCTCCGGCCTCGGCGAGGCAACCGCCCGCGCGCTGGCCGACAAGGGCGCCCGCGTTGCCATTTTTGATATCGGCATCGACCGGGCGGCGAAGGTGGCAGGCGACATTGGCGGCACCGCCATCCAGTGCGACGTCAGCAGCGCCGACAGCGGTGCGGCGGCGGTCGCCGAGGTGGAAAAAAGGCTTGGACCCGCACGCATCCTGGTCAATTGCGCCGGCATCGCCATCGGTGTGAAGACCATCGGCAAGGATGGCCCGCACCCGCTCGACCAGTATCGCAAGGTGATCGAGATCAATTTGATCGGCACCTTCAACATGATCCGCCTCGTCGCCGACCGCGCCGCCAAACTCGAACCGTTGCAGGGCGGCGAGCGCGGTGTCATCGTCAACACCGCGTCGGTGGCCGCCTACGACGGGCAGATCGGCCAGGCCGCCTACGCCGCATCCAAGGGCGGCGTCGTCGGCATGACGCTGCCGGTCGCCCGCGATCTCGCGCGCTCCGGCATTCGCGTCTGCACCATCGCGCCGGGCATCTTCAAGACGCCGATGATGGCCGGCATGCCGCAGGAGGTGCAGGATTCGCTTGGTGCGGCCGTGCCTTTCCCGTCTCGCCTGGGCGAGCCGTCGGAATATGCGGCACTGGCACTGCATATCGTCGAGAACCAGATGCTGAACGGCGAAACCATCCGCCTCGACGGGGCGATCCGCATGGCGCCGAAATAGACGGCCATGGCGGCCGGCGCAGCCGCAGTGAAGACCGGCCCGCTGGCCGGCCTGAAAGTCATCGAGATGGCAGGGCTTGGCCCGGTGCCGCTAGCCGGGCTGATGCTGTCGGAGATGGGCGCCGAGGTACTGCGCATCGAGCGCACCGGCTCGGACCAGCCTTTGCTGCCGCTCTCCGATGCGCACAATCTCGACCGTCACGGCCGCTCCATCCTGGGCATTGACCTCAAGCAATCACCAGGCACCGAGCTGGTGCTGGGTCTCGTCGAGAAAGCCGATCTGCTGATTGAGGGCTTTCGCCCCGGGGTCATGGAGCGGCTCGGCATCGGTCCGGATGCCGCACTGGCGCGCAACCCGGCGCTGATCTATGGCCGCATGACCGGCTTCGGCCAGGACGGGCCGCTCGCAGACCGCTCCGGCCACGACATCACCTACCTAGCCTATTCCGGTGTGCTGCATGCCATCGGTCGGGAGGAAGGCCGGCCGGTGCCACCACTGAACCTGATCGCCGACAATGGCGGCGGCGCCATGATGCTGATCGCCGGCGTGCTCGCGGCGCTGTTTGAGCGTTCGCGCTCCGGCAAGGGCCAGGTGGTCGACGCGGCGATGGTCGAGGGCGCCTCGATGCTGGCGGCGCCCATTCACACCTTCATGGCGGCCGGCCTGTGGAGCGACCGGCGCGG
Source organism: Mesorhizobium sp. P2_F5 (assembly GCF_056403715.1). NCBI lineage: Bacteria > Pseudomonadati > Pseudomonadota > Alphaproteobacteria > Hyphomicrobiales > Phyllobacteriaceae > Mesorhizobium > Mesorhizobium sp. P2_F5. The sequence continues at coordinate 123,688 of NZ_JBFUEY010000003.1, forward strand.
TGCGAACCTGCTCGATTCCGGCGCGCCCTTCTACGACACCTATGAGACCGCGGACCCACGCCACGTCGCGGTCGGTTGCCTCGAACCGCGCTTTTTCGCCGAATTCGCCAACCTGCTGCCGCTCGGCGAGCATTTTATCCGCGGCCAGTACGACAAGGCGTTGTGGCCGGACATGCGCGCCGCCATTGCCGACCGGTTCCGGCAGAAGACGCGCGACGAGTGGGACGCATTGTTTACCGGAAGCGACGCCTGCGTCGCACCGGTCCTGTCATTGACCGAAGCCAGGGATCATCCACACAACCGCGCCCGTCACGCATTTGTGAAGGCTGGCGGGCTCGAACGCCCGGCGCCTGCGCCGCGCTTTTCCGCCTCGCAGCCGGCGCTTGCCACCATGCCGGACGATGATGACCAGCGGCCACAAATCGTGCTGGCGCGCTTCGGCTTTTCGGCGGATGAGATCAAAGCGCTTGTCAAATCCGGCATGATTGGCCAATAACTGGATGAAGAAAATCAACTTAACCCGGTGAGCATCTTGGACGAACCGAAGAAGGACGTCATTCGCGCGACGGACGCCGAAGCGATCAGGCTGGCTGGCACATTGATTCGCAGCGCCCGTTTCGGCGCCCTGGCGGTGATCGAGCCCACAACCGGTTCGCCGCTGGCCTCCAGGGTCGGCGTCGCCACCGACACCGATGGCGCGCCGCTGATCCTGGTCTCGGCGCTCTCCGCCCACACCGGTGCGATCCTCACCGACCCGCGCTGCTCGCTACTGGTCGGTGAACCCGGCAAGGGCGATCCGCTGGCGCACCCCAGGATAACCCTGGTTTGCCGGGCGCAGCCGCTTAAGCGCGGCTCGGGCGCCCATGCCCGCGCCGAGCGGCGTTATCTCAACCGCAATCCCAAGGCAAAGCTCTATTCCGGGCTCGGCGATTTCTCGATCTTCCGCCTCGAGCCGGAGCGCGCCAGCCTCAATGGCGGTTTCGGCAAGGCTTATATGCTCGACCGTGCCGATCTCATCAGCGATGGGCCGATCGTCGACGAGCTGGCCGCCAGCGAACAGTCGGCTCTCGACCACATGAATGCCGATCATCTCGACGCAATCGCCGTCTATGCTCATCATTTCGCCAAGGCCGAAGGTGATGGCTGGATCATGACCGGCTTCGACGCCGACGGCATGGACCTGGCATCGGGCGACACCGTTTGCCGGGTCTATTTTCCGCAACCATTGAATACCGCGCGCGACCTGCGACCCGTCCTCGTCGACATGGCCAAGGCCGGACGTGCGCCGGCTACGCAGGGTTAGCAAGGATAATCGTCATGAATCAAAAGCATGTCTTGAGATTTGGGCGAAATCATCTACGATTCACACGACGCTGAATCAGCAGCGTGATCCATCGCTGAATTATAGCACCTAACGCTATTTGCCCCCATAGCGTTCGGATGAGCAGGGAAACATGGGGCATGGTCTCGACCAAACTAATCGCCAATGCCGAATCGGCGGCGACATTTCTGACCCTTATGGGCAACGAAAAGCGGCTTTTGATCATGAGCTATCTGACCGACGGTGAAATGTCGGTCGGTGCCATCGCCGAAAAGGTAGTGCTCAGTCAGTCCGCTTTGTCGCAACATCTGGCCAAGCTCAGGGCGCTCGATCTTGTCGAGACCCGCCGCGACCGGCAGATGATCTACTATTCCTGCAAGTCGGAAGCCGTGCGCGAGCTGTTGCGCATGCTGGACGGCGTTTTCGGGATAGGCGACTTGTCCCAGATGGCAACGCGTCTGCGCCGCGCCGGGACTTGACCTGCGGCTCCGATCGCTCCTTACCTCGTTGACGATTTTTCGCCGGCCGAGGTATTGATGGATCCGATCCAGATCGACGACGCACGCGATCCGCGGGTCGCCGCCTATCTCGACATCCGCGAACGCGATCTCACCGGCCGCCGTGGTCGGTTCATCGCCGAAGGCAAGGTGGTGCTGGACGTCCTGCTGTCAGCCGGACGCTTTGCCGCGGAGTCGGTCCTGGTTCTCGAAAACCGGCTGGCCGGGCTCGACGACATCCTGCACAAGGCCCCTGCCGACCTGCCGGTTTACGTGGCGACAAGCGACGTCATGGATAGGATCGCCGGCTTCCACATGCATCGCGGCATATTGGCGATCGGCAGCAAGGGAACCCTGCAACCCGCCGAAGCCTTGCTGGAGACCTTGCCTGCGAATGCGTTGATCGTCGTGCTCGTCGGCATCGCCAACCATGACAATATGGGATCGATCTTCCGCAACGCCGCCGCCTTCGGCGCCGATGCCGTGCTTATCGACGCCACCTCTTGCGACCCGCTGTATCGCAAGGCGATCCGTGTCTCTGTCGGCGCCGCGCTGAAGGTCCCCTTTGCGTCCTTCAGCGACACTGAAGCTTTCATCGCGAAACTCGACGAGTTGGGCTTCGGCCAGGTCGCATTGTCGCCGCGCGGTGAGGCTGATATTCGCGATGCCGCGAGACCGAAACGACTGGCGCTCTATCTCGGCACCGAAGGCGAAGGCCTGCCCGAGAGCCTGCTTGCGCGCCTGCGGACGGTGCGGATCGTGATGTCTGAAGGCTTCGACAGCCTGAATGTCGCAGCCGCCTCAGCCATCGCGCTGCATCATTTTTCGACTGGCAAGTCGTAGTCGCGCAGAATTTTTGAAAGCCAGCGGCCTGAAGCTCAGCTCGGCAAATCTGCCTTCTGTAGCGCCCGGACGCGATCGGCGAGGCTGGTGGTGCCCGACCGCGCTTCTTGCGGCGCAGCCAATGCCTTGGCGATCGGCGAATCGGGCCCTTCGAGCTTGGCCGTCAGGCTGACGACCTCTGCCGCGAGGGTGTTCATCTGTTCGCGCAACGCATCACCGGCGCTGTGCCTGTTGTCGCCATTTCTCGTGGTTTCGGAACCGCCAAGCTCCGTCTTCAGCCGCTTGTTCTCGCGGGCCAGTGTCGTCAACCTGGCTTCCAGCCGCTCGCGATCGCCTTCGATCTTGGCGAGCACTTTGTCGATGTCATCACCCCTGGATGGGGCATTGTCCTGCGTGCCAACCAGGCCAGCAGCCACGGCGCCTCCCACAGCCTCACCCTTCAATCGTTCGCGAAGCCGGGCCAGTTCCTTTTCACGGCGATCGAGTTTGTCCTCGCGATCGGCAAGCGTGGCGAGCAGGCGCTCAATCTTCTTGTCGAGCTCGGCGGTTCTTTTCTTCTCGGCCTTCAAGGCATCTCGCGTAGCCTTGCCCTCGGCGACGACCTCTTGATAGCGCTTGTCGGCTTCCTTGCGCTGGCCTCGCAGCACCGAAATGTCGTTGGCAAGCTTTTCCAGCTCGGATTCGCGCGCCACCAGTTCGATCTGACGATTGCTGGAGGAGAAGGAGGCGTCGTCATACATCTGCTCGAGCTTTTCCAGCTCGAGCGCGCGCCTTTCCATCATGCGCTCGGCTTGCACCAGCTTGTCCGTCAGCTGCTGCAATTGCTGCTCGCGATGCAGCAGCTGTTCGTTTTTTTCTCCCAGTTCGGTAAGCGCCTGCTTCTTGTCCTTGCGCTCGACCGCCAGGCCTTTCAGCGCCTCATGCCCGCGACTGATTTCGACGAGTTGCTCATTCGCTAGCTCGCGCAGCGTCTTGACGCTGATTTCGAGCCGGCGTGTCGTCATGGCGAACTCGGCCCGCAAGCTGTCCTTGTCGGCCTGGATCTCGGCCAGCGTTCGCGGCACCGATGCCTCGACACGCCTGCGTGTCAGCGCGACCGCCCGCCGCCAGATGGCCGGCGCAACCAGCAGCGCCAGAAAGCCTGCGCACAGAAAGCCGAGGGCGAAGAACAGGATTGACTGAACCAAGGTGACTACCCGTTACGGGCGGGCCGCTATCCGGCAACCGCCAAGTCTGGACTTTGCCACGTTCGCATGACGCAAATCCAGCGCTGCGGCAAGAGTATGCCGCAGCCAGGTTCGGCTTGTGACCTCACAAAATGCACTCGATGGCATGATCGCGGGCTGAGGGCATGTTGAGATAAGGTCAGGCCGAGCCGAAAATGGTTGATACCGAGAACCGGAACGGAGCGGACACGGGTCCGTAAGCACCGGAAGCACAGGTATCAACCATTCGCAGGCCGACCTCACCTGAATATCAATATGCCCGATCAGAAGGGATTCCAGGTCGGCTTCTGCGTCAGCTTCAGATAGCCTAGATTGACGCCAAGCCGCGCGCCGACGCCGGTGCGGATCGGCACCAGCAGCACCCTGTTGTTCTGCAGCACGTTGAAGCCGACGCCGGCCACGACATAGGCCGAACCGGCAACGCCGCCGAACCGGTTGTAGAGATTGCTGACGTCGTCGAGATTGTAGACGAGCATCATCACCCGCGATCCCTCGCCGCCGAAATCCCAGCCGAGCGACGGACCTTGCCAGAACACCTTATGGTCGCCGGCATTCTTGGTGTAGAGCGTGCCTTCGCCGTAGGTAAGGCCGCCGATCACGGCGCCGGAACCCTCTTCGCCGAGCAGATAGCCATTGGGCAGGCCGTAGGAGGCAAAAATCTTCTCGACGACGGTGGCGAGACCACCCGACGTCGCGCCGAAGAACTTGTGGCCGGAATCGACGATCTCCTGAGCGGTGTATTCCTGCGCCCGCGACGCAGAGGTTGAGAAGGCGAGAGCGCCCACAAGGGCAATCGCCATGAAGAAGACACGGACAAAGGTCCGGTCGTAGAATCGGGAAACCATGCTTCCAATCTCCGTCAGGGAGCACTTTCGCCGACGCCTCGCACCCCGTCCGGCTCTTTAGGCGGCCGTTAAGGATGACTGTTACGGGCAAACTATGCCGTAATCCTTTTTCAACCATTAACCTTCCACATGAACATGGCGGTTCGAAGGCTGTCTGACCGTCTGCGCGGGCTCCCATCCTGTGCAAACACGCCATTTTTGCTAACGAGAATTGTGGATTTGTTGCTGCACGCTCGGGCGCTGTGTATTCAGAAGCGCTGGGGAAAGAGCGTGATTCGGGTGGGTGAGGCGCGGCGGCCGGTCGCGTGGCCGCCCGGATGTGAATTTTTAGCAGGGATTTTCGCCGATGGCCGAGCTTTTCTCTCTCTCCGCACCTGACCTCGCAGCCTTGTTGTGCAGCCGCGTCTGTCACGACATCATTTCGCCGGTTGGGGCCATCAACAACGGCCTTGAACTGCTCGACGAGGGCGGCGCCGACGAAGACGCCATGAAGCTGATTCGCCAGAGCGCCAGAAACGCTTCGGCCCGCCTGCAATTCGCCCGCATCGCCTTCGGCGCCGCCGGTTCGGCCGGCATGATGATCGACACCGGCGACGCCGAGTCCGTCGCCATCGCTTTCCTGAAGAACGAGAAGCCGGAACTGGTCTGGAACGGGGTTCGTGCCCTCCTGCCGAAAAACAAGGTCAAGCTGCTGCTCAATTTGCTGCTCGTCGCCAACGCCGCTATCCCGCGCGGCGGCAAGCTGGTGGTTACACTGGAAAGCCTCGACACCGAGCCGCGCTTTGCGCTTGCCGCCAGCGGCCCGATGCTGCGCGTGCCGCCGAAATTCCTCGAACTCCATTCCGGCAACAAGCCCGAGGAGCCGATCGACGCCCATTCGGTCCAGCCCTATTACACGCTGCTCTTGGCGCGTGAGGCCAATATGACGATCTCGATCCACGCGACCGCCGAAGAGATCGTGCTGTCCGCGGTCTGACGATCCGAAGCTGTTTGCCGGCTCGGCCAACGCCCAAGAACAAATCAAGTATCTTTTGCCGCTGATATTTGCGGCCTTGGCCGAAATTCAGAACAGCCAAGTTTCATCGTCGGTGGCGCGTCCGCCGGGACCGCGCGCAAACGACATTTTTGCAAAAACTTTACCTAACGGCTTTTCGGCTTCTTTACCGGATCGGCCTAAGGTGTATCCCGATACCCGGATGCCGCCGGCTCGCCCCAAGGCAAAGAGGACCCGGAAATGAAGCGCTGCATGTTTGTCGACGATTCAAGTGTGATCAGGAAGGTCGCAAAACGGATTCTTGGCGGCTCCGACATGGTGGTGATCGAAGCGGCCACCGGACTGGACGCGGTCGAGATGTGCGCTGCCGAGATGCCCGATGTGATTGTCGTCGACGGCGCCCTGCCCGACATGCAGGCGGTCGATCTCATCCGCCAGGTCCGCGCCATGGAAAGCGCGATCAAGCCGCAGATCCTGATTTCGCTGGTCGAGGTCGATGTCGCTTCGATCATGAAGGCAAAGCGCGCCGGCGCCCAGGGCTATCTCTTGAAGCCGTTCAACCGGCCGCAACTGCTCGAGCGCTTTCGCACTCTGAAGATCGCCGCCTGATTCGGGTCGGCTCGGCCAAAAAGGACAGCAAAAAACCCGGCCTGAGCCGGGTTTTTGCATTGAATTCAATCAGATGATGTTCGCTCAGGCGCTGACGCGGATGTCTTCCGGCTCGCGCAGCACATAGCCGCGACCCCAGACCGTCTCGATGTAGTTCTGGCCACCGGACGCAGCGTCGAGCTTCTTGCGCAGCTTGCAGATGAAGACGTCGATGATCTTCAATTCCGGTTCGTCCATGCCGCCATAGAGGTGGTTGAGGAACATTTCCTTGGTCAGCGTCGTGCCCTTGCGCAGTGAGAGCAGCTCCAGCATCTGGTATTCCTTGCCGGTCAGATGCACGCGCTGGCCACCGACTTCGACGGTCTTGGCATCGAGATTGACCACCAGGTCGCCGGTGGTGATGACCGACTGGGCATGGCCCTTGGAGCGGCGCACGATGGCGTGGATGCGGGCGACCAGCTCGTCCTTGTGGAACGGCTTGGTCATATAGTCGTCGGCGCCGAAGCCGAGGCCGCGCACCTTGTCCTCGATGCCGGCCATGCCGGACAGGATCAAGATTGGCGTCTTCACCTTGGAGAGGCGAAGTGTCCGCAAAACTTCGTAGCCGGACATGTCGGGAAGGTTGAGATCGAGAAGAATGATATCGTAATCGTAAAGTTTACCGAGATCGACGCCTTCTTCGCCGAGGTCGGTCGTATAAACATTAAAACTTTCGGATTTGAGCATCAGCTCGATGCTCTGAGCGGTTGCACTGTCGTCTTCTATCAGCAGAACGCGCATTTCATTCCCCTTTTCTGCCGCCGGACCATGTCACGACCCATCCGGGACCGGAGCAGTGATTGCCTGAACAGAGGCTGCCATCGAATGGTTAACAAAACCTAATTCCGCACCCAGGACGGTACCAGATTTTTTAACCCCTTTCTACACCCTCTTGAATCTAATGGTGAATCACAGACCCAAATCGCTAATGCAACACATTAATAAGTTGGACTAAGTGACTCAAGGGACTCGCTGGCCGGCTTCCGTATCGAGAGCCGGAATTTTTACCCGGCCTTAAGTCCTCGCCCTTATGATTAACAATGCCCGTAAACGAATGGTTACCAACGGCGAAAAACTTTAGGAATTTGTTTCCCATAGTTCGGGGAATGCCGGTGGATACGGGTGGCGCCAGGCCCTGGCGGACGGATTGGACGATATGTGCAGGTGTGCGTTTCCGGGAGTACCGAATCATGAAGTCACGTGAAAACCTCGTTCGGCTGAAACAGTTTCAGGTGAATGAGAAGCGGCGGCAGCTGCTGCAGCTCGACATGATGATCGCCGAGTTCGAGCGCATGGCCGTTGAACTGGAGCTTCAGATCTCCGCCGAGGAGAAGAAGGCCGGCATCACCGACATCAACCATTTTGCCTATCCGACCTTCGCCAAGGCGGCGCGTCTGCGCCGCGACAACCTCAGAAACTCGCAAAGCGACCTCGCCCAGCAGCGAAGCGCTGCCGAATCATTACTCGGCGAAGCTGAAGCGGAGCTTTCCAAGGCCGAGATGCTGGAATCGCGCGACACCAAGATCCGCGATGCGGAACTCGGCGGCCGCAGCGCGATGATCGGCTGAATACCGGATCTGATCCAACCGGCGGCGCCTGACGCCGCGCTTTGCTTGAGTGTAGCCGGACCAAAGGTTCCGGCGCCGCTGATCTGGCCGCGAGGCGGCTGCAGCTTCAGGCCCGTGCCAGCAATTCCGCTTCCTGGTTCGCCGCTGCCCTTGCCCGCGCCTCCTTGATGTCGGGCACATGCTCTTCAGACCATGACCGTATCTGAGTGAGCAGCCCGGCCAGGTTCTGGCCAAGTTCGGTCAATTCATATTCGACCCGCGGCGGGATCACCGGAAAGATTTCGCGCCGCACCAGCCCGTCGCGCTCGAGGATGCGCAGCGTCTGCGTCAGCATTTTGGGCGTAATGCCTTCCAGCTTGCGCGCCAGTTCGCCATTGCGCATCCGGCCGCGGCGCAGCGCGCAAACCACCAGATAGACCCATTTGCTGGCCAGCATTTCGAGCACAGCGTGCGAAGGACACGTTCGCTGGAAGGCGTCATAGCCGAAGCCGCAATCACTATCACTATCCATGAGGTGCCTATATATAGAAAAGGTACATACTAGACAAGGGAATATTACTATCCAAATGATAGTGGCATCAACAGAGCAGGAGAGACTCCCATGCGTGCCGTTATCCAGAATTCCGTCGGCGGACCCGACGTCCTCGTCATCGCCGACCGTCCCGCCCCCTCGCCCAAATCAGGCGAAGTGCTCGTCCGCGTGCACGCAGCCGGCATCAATCCGGTCGATGGCTCGGTGCGCGCCGGCTATTATCCATTGCTGGGCGAACCGCCCTTCACCCTCGGCTGGGATATTTCAGGCACCGTCGAGGCGGTAGGCCCAGGCGTTAACGGCGGCCTCAAGGTCGGTGACGCCGTGTTCGGCATGCCGCGTTTTCCTAAACAGGCCGCGGCCTATGCGGAACTCGCTGTCACCCCGGCCGATGAAATAGCGCCGAAGCCGCAAGGCATCGATCACAATCACGCCAGCGCGCTGCCACTGGCCGGCCTCACCGCCTGGCAGGGCCTTGTCCGCCATGGTGGCCTCAAGCCGGGCCAGCGCGTGTTGATCCATGCCGCGGCCGGCGGCGTTGGGCATCTTGCGGTGCAGATCGCCAAGGCGCGCGGCGCCTATGTCATCGCCACCGCCAGCCCGAACAAGCTTGACTTCGTCCGCTCGCTTGGCGCCGACGAGGTCGTCGACTACACCAGGGGCGACTTCACCGCCGAGGTCCGCGACCTCGATTTGGTGCTGGACCCGATGGGCGGCGACCATGCCGACCAATCGCTGACAGTCCTGAAGGACGGTGGCGTCCTGGTGTCGCTGCTCAATGTCCACGACACCACCCGGGCCAAGGCCGCGGCGCGAAACATCCGCGTCGAGCGCATGTCCGTCGTGCCTGACCGCGAAGGCCTCGTTGAGCTTGGCAAACTGGTCGACGCAGGAAAGCTTGCCGTCCACGTGGCAAAGAGCTTTCCGCTCGAACAGGCGAGCGCAGCGCACGCCTTTCTCGCCACTAGGCCGATCGGCAAGGTGGTGCTGACGGTCTGAAGATTACGACAGGCAAAAGGGCGCGGTTACCGCGCCCTTTTCTGTTGATATCCTGGCTCTAGTGCCGGTATTGCTGGATGCGCGTCGTGCGCAGCCCGGCAAGGCCGTATTCGTCGATCGACGCTTGCCAGGACAGGAATTCCTCGGTGGTCAGCTTGTAGCGCTGGCATGCCTCGTCGAGGCTCAAAAGCCCGCCGCGCACCGCAGCAACCACTTCCGCCTTACGCCGGATAACCCAGCGACGTGTATTCGTCGGCGGCAGATCGGCAATCGTAAGAGGGCTGCCGTCAGGCCCGATAACATATTTGACTCGCGGTCTAACAAGATCGGTCATCGTACTCTCTACAAAAAACTCAAAGACCCAATCCCCACCACATTACCGCCACAGCTTTAAAAATTGCCTAAGCGAACCCTAATGACTAGGTAAGGATCATGAACGCCGCGTTAGTCTTTTCGTCGGCATTTGAGTGAACGCCCGGCAGGCGCGCAATTTTCCCGCCAAATCGGCGCAGCCGCAAAGCTGGCGCCGCCGATGTGGTTGACCTATATTCGCGCCACTGCCATTGAAGCGCCGCGCAGAACGAAAGAACCATGAACAGCCTCGACCTTCCCGCCAGCCCGCAAAACACCCGCGTCGTCGTCGCCATGTCGGGCGGTGTCGATTCGTCCGTCGTCGCCGGCCTTTTGAAGCGAGAAGGCTATGATGTCGTCGGCGTCACGCTGCAGCTCTACGACCATGGAGCGGCAACGCATCGCGCGGGCTCGTGCTGCGCCGGCCAGGACATTGACGACGCTCGCCGCGTTTCCGAGACATTGGGCATCCCGCATTATGTGCTCGACTATGAAGAGCGCTTCCGCAAGGCGGTCATCGACCCGTTTGCCGACAGCTATGTCGCCGGCGAGACGCCGATCCCCTGCGTGTCCTGCAATCAGACGGTGAAGTTCGCCGACCTCCTGGCGACCGCTAAGGACCTTGGCGCCGATGCGCTCGCCACCGGCCACTACATCCGCTCCGGCGCCAATGGCGCCCACCGCGCGCTGTTCCGGCCGGTCGATGCCGACCGCGACCAGAGCTATTTCCTGTTTGCCACCACGCAGGCGCAAATCGACTATCTGCGCTTTCCGCTCGGCGGCCTGTCGAAGCCTGCGGTGCGGGCTATCGCCGAAGAGATGGGGCTGACCGTCGCCGCCAAGCAGGACAGCCAGGACATCTGCTTCGTGCCGCAGGGCAAGTATTCCGACATCATCGCCAAGCTGAAGCCGGCTGCCGCCAATCCAGGCGACATCGTCCATATCGACGGCCGCGTGCTCGGCCGCCATGACGGCATTCTGCGCTACACGATCGGCCAGCGCCGCGGCATCGGCATTGCTTCCGGCGAGCCGCTCTACGTCGTCCATCTCGACGCCGACCGGGCGCGCGTCATCGTCGGCCCGCGCGAGGCGCTGGAGACGCACAAGATCTACCTGCGCAACATGAACTGGCTGGGCGATCGCGCGCTGTCCGATATTCCGGCCGCCGGCATGGAGCTGTTCGCCAAGGTCCGCTCGACGCGGCCGCCGCGGCCGGCCGTGCTGCATCACCGCGCCGGCAGCACTTTTGTCGAGCTGGTCGACGGCGAGTCCGGCATCGCGCCCGGACAGGCCTGCGTGCTCTATTCCGACGACGGCAACGAGGCCCGCGTCTTCGGCGGCGGCTTCATTGAGCGCTCCGAGCGGGGCGCCGAGGCCGAAGCCATGCTGACGCGGCTTGCCGCCAGGCCGGCGCAGGTTCCCGCGGAATAAGTCAGGCAGCTACCACCCTCCTCAGAGACCGTTTCGAAATTCGCTCTGGCGAGTCATATGGTGGTGTTTTCGAGAACCGGAGCGGAGCGTACTTAAAGTACGTGAGCACCGGCCTGCGCCGGCCGAAGCCTTAACTGCCACACAGCGACTATGAGTGCTTCGGCCGGCGAAGGCCGGAAGCGCAGAAAACGCCATCAGATGACCGCCGGAGTAGAATTTCCAAACGGTCTCAGGACTTGGTGTGGGTGACCGTGCCCGCGGTCAGGATGCGCAGCACCCTGATTGCTTCCTCGCCGCTGGTGCGCGGCTCGGCCCGCGTCTCGATGCACTGGATGAAATGCTCCAGTTCGCGCGTCAACGGCATACCCTGGCCGACCGCGACATAGGACGGCTCGTTGGTGGTGAAGGCCCATTGGCCGCTGTCCTGCCACACCGCGTGGCGGTAGACGGCAAGCTTGCGCTCCCATGGCTCGACATCGTCGAACACCGCCATCGCCTTGGTGCCGACCACGGTCAGCCGCCGCTCGCGATAGGGATTGAGCCGTGAGGTGAAGAGATGGCTGCGCAGCCCATTGGGAAAGCGCATGTGCAGGTGCGCGAAGTCGCTGAGGTTGTCGAGCAGTGCAGCCCCTTCGCCGCGCACCTCGATCGGCTCGGTTCCGGTGATCGCGAGGATCATCGACAGATCGTGCGGGGCCAGATCCCACAGCGCATCGTTCTCGGTGTGGAATTTGCCGAGGCCGAGACGGTGCGAATGGATGTAGCGGACTTCGCCAAGCTCACCATTGTCGATCAGCGCCTTCAGCGTCTCGAAGGCCGGATGGAAGCGCAGGACATGGCCGACCATGAAGACGCGGCCATTGTCCTTTGCCGCCTGCACGGCACGCTCGGCGTCGGGCACCGTCAGCGCAATCGGCTTTTCCACCAGCACGTCCTTGCCGGTCTCAGTGGCCCGCACGGCAAGATCGGCATGGAATTGCGGCGGCAGCGCCATGACGATGGCGTCGATATCGTCACGCACGAACAGCTGGTCGGGCTCGATCGCCAGGCAGTCCTGCTCACTGGCAAAACCTTCGGCCCGCGCCCGATTGGCGTCGGAAACCGCATGCAGCGCGCCGAGCGCCTTGAGGGTGCGGATGTGGTTGCTGCCCCAGTATCCGCAACCGAGGACTGCAATGCGCGGCTTCATCAGCTTCAAACTCTAATTTCTTGGCCGAGACATAGCGACGTGCCCCGTCGAACTCAACCCCGGGTGCTCACCTCAGATGTCTGCCCGGCAAAGCTTTTCGCCAGCGGCAATATGCCGGCGCGCCTGACGGATCGATGCTTGACAGGCTCGCCCTCCCAACCTTATATCCGCGCGACCTTGGCGAACGCCCCCGAAATGCCTTTCGATTTAAGGCGGATTTCGGGCCTTTCGCCGCCCTGGCGGGGTAGCTCAGTTGGTTAGAGCACGGGAATCATAATCCTGGGGTCGGGGGTTCAAGTCCCTCTCCCGCTACCACCATTAACAACACTCAAGCTCCCAAAGCCGGGAAGCCCGACCAAGGCGTTGAGTTTTCCCAGATGGTGACGTTTACCCCGCCCTGTCTATCGCGGCTGGGAAACACAGGGATGCTGTCTACTCGCGGAACGCGTTCGCGCCAACGCTATCGCCGTTGTCGATGCCGTCTTGAAGTTCCTCCTCAGGCCGGCTTAGTTTCGCCTCATACTGATCGAGCGCGCCGATGGAGTGCAACGACATCGACCCTTCTGGGGACGCTTGCGAGGTCACGCTCCAACTGCTGCCGCTCCGCTCTTAATATATGCACCTTGTCGCCCACATCGTCCGGGGTGAGCAAGCCCTTGGCAAAACCATCTATAATGCGGTCAATTTCACGCCGTTTTTCTGCGATTTTGCGAGCCAGGGTCGAGTGCCGGCGTTCTGAAGTTTCGACCAGACGCTTCCGCTCCGCGACATAGGTTTCGATGAAGAGGGTGACCTTACGCGGTTCCCGCAGGCCGTATGCGCGCCGCATATTTCCATTGAGTGTTGACGCATTCCAAGCCCTTCCACGCGGCCGCACAACTCCAGTTTGGTTCAACCCGTGCGCGATCCGACGAGGAGAGCTGCCCGGACCGTACTCGGCAAAGACCCTGCGAACGATCTCAGCTTCCGCCCCCACGATTTCCAGCTCACCCGGTCTTCCCGGCACTGGATGATCCCGAGACACCGGTGACGGACGCTGGAGAGGTCGGTCGTTTCATTTCAGTGTGACCAGGTCTATAACTCCACGGGGGACCAGATCGATGGAGCGTAAGCTTTCCGCCATTCTCGCTGCCGATGTTGTGGGCTATTCCGCCCAGATGGAACGTGACGAGGCCGGCACGTTCGAGCGCCTTCGTGCGCGACGCAAGGAACTGTTCGAGCCTGAGATTGCCCGCCACCACGGCCACATCTTCAAGCTGATGGGCGATGGACTGCTGGCCGAATTCGGCAGCGTCGTGGACGCGGTCGAATGTGCCGTGTCGTTGCAGCACGCCCTGGCGGAACGCAACGACGCCGTTTCCGAGGATAATCGGATTCGCGTCAGGATCGGGATCAATCTCGGCGAGGTGATTGTCGAGGGCGAGGACCGATATGGCGAGGGCGTCAACGTCGCTGCCAGGCTCCAACAACTAGCGGAACCTGGCGGCATCTGTGTCTCGGCAAAGGTCGCAAAAGAGGTTGAGAAGAAGTTGGCTTTCGGCTTTGAGCCGATGGGCCAACAGAAGCTGAAGAACATCGCCGAACCGGTGCAGACGTACCGGGTGCTGCTCGACCCCGCGGTGGCGGGAAAGCCCATGGCTGTCATTCGACACCCACGCTTCAGGCGCAATCTGGCCGTCGCTATTGGGGTCCTTGTTGTCGCAGTCGGCCTTGCAGCAGCGTGGTGGCGACCGTGGGAGCCACCGCTTCGACCCACCGCTCTGACGGCCAATGCGAAAGCCGACACCCGGCCATCCCTCGTTGTGCTTCCATTTGACAATCTCAGCGACGACAAGGCGCAAGGTTATCTGGCTGACGGTTTCACCGAGGACCTGACCACAGAACTTGCACGCGTGCCCGGCCTGTTCGTCGTATCGCGAAACGCGGCTTCCGCCTACAAGGACAAGGAGACTAAACCCGCTGAGGTCGCCGCAGCGCTCGGTGTCCGGTACATACTGGAGGGCTCGATACGTCGGGGCGGCGACGACATGCGTATCAACGCGCAATTGATCGACGGCTCGACCACCGGTCATCTCTGGGCAGAACGTTTCGACGGCCAGTGGACGGATGTGTTTACGCTGCAGGACAAGGTCGTCGCCAGCATCGCAGGCGCGCTCAAGCTCCGTCTCGTCAGCGCCCAAGGCAAGGCAGATGTCGCGGGCGGCACGCGCAATCCTGCAGCCTACGAAGCTTACCTCCAGGGCATGGAAATCTACAATCGTCGCAATACTCCAGACGAGTTTGCGCAGGCGGTGAGGTTTTTCCAGCAGGCGCTAGAACTCGATCCGAATTTCGGCGTGGCGGCAGCCTCTCTCGCATGGGCCTATCGGGACGTGGACGGGCCGCGGGTCAAAGCTTTAGGCATTTCGGAAATTTGGGCTCTTTACAACGTCTACAAGTACGTGGACGAGGCGGCCAAGCATCCTTCGCCCTCGTACTATCAGCTCGTTGCCAGTTTGCAGGTTCGCGAGCACCGGTCCGACGAGGCAGTCGCGATTATGTTCAAGGCAGTGGCGCTCGACCCGAGCGATCCCTTGAATTATGTCGGACTGGCAGACGCCCTGACTTTCAATGGCAGGCCGAACGAGGCGCGCGACTATCTCGACGTGGCCAACCGTGTCGACCCAGGCGGCAATGACTATCGGCACTACCAGGCGGGGCTGGCTGAATTTGGCCAGGGTCGTTTCGCGGAGGCCGTCGACTACCTTGAAAAGATTGATCTCCAATCGCCCGATCCATGGCCGAAATTCTATGGCCTGCAGGTATTGGTTTCGGCCTACGCACATCTCGGGCGCAGCGACCAGGTCGCAGCCTATGGCGACAGGCTGAAGGAAGTCATGTTGGAACGAAAGGATGGAGGGGCAAATCAGCTGGTCACGCAGAGGTATTTTGTGTTCAAGAACCCGGCCGACATAAGACGCCTTCTGGATGGCCTGAACAAGGCCGGTTTGCCGGAGTTGCCTGAAGAGGCACATTTGGACACGAAGGACCGGCTTACCGGTTCGGAAATCAAGTCTCTCATCCTTGGTCGCGAACTGCGCGGGGGAGGCGCATGGCTAAATAAAGAAACCAGCTGGGTGCAGGAGAACTTCCTGTGCGACGCCATTCCGAAAGTTCAGACAACCTGCGGCGCGATCTTCCGCAATCCTGCCGGGACGGCGGAGCGACTCAACGAGTATACGGCAGTCTTCCGTTTCGATCGTTTTGGGTTTTCGACCGTCAAATAAGACCACCCGGGACCTGCCGGCGATATTCCATTCCGAACCAAACTGCTCGCGGACCTTTCTGCCCGCTTATCGCGCCACGAGCGCAACGGTCTCGATCGACGCAAGGCCCACGTCCTCAAAGGCAATCCCCGCGAGCCGACGCCACAGCTTGTGGGATCGGATTTCAGAAGCGTCGCAGCAGCGGTGTAAGGCAAGGACTGGCATCGCCGCAGCGGATGCCCTTTTGCATCGCGGACATCGCAACCCACGGCGAAATGGGCAGCGGCTCGTACGGCGGGACTTTTCGGGGTGCGGCGAGGGCAAGAAAGACTGGGCCGGTTTGCTGGAGTAGGGGTTGGAACGTCTGGTCTCCCGTTTCGAAGGGAGGCCCGGAACCCGCGCCGCGCATCAAGATCGAGAGCATGTCGTCGCAGGACTGCCGAAGGCGGATCTAGTGGGAACCGCTAGTTCGAGACATGATGCGAAAGGTTAGCATCAAAGCAAGTAGCTTGCGCCATCCACGCCTTTGACCTTTGCCAACATTGCTCGCCGTCTAGGTAGGCACAATGTCAGTACGGCGCGGCCGAAGCGCGAGGCCACGGCCGTAACCCTTTGCTCGCCGGGTGACGCGGCGCATGGTGCGGCGCTATGCAGTTGGTGAGTATAGTTGCTAACCCAGCGATAGAACGAGCGACGATGCCCGTGAGACCGCGACGCTTCCGCCGTGCGGTCCCACCGGCAAATCGACAACGCATTCCCGCACACGTCTCGCAGTAAATTTGCTATGCATATGCGAGGGAGAGGGGGAAACAGATGAAACACGATCCTGGCTTGCCGTTCGACGCGACGCCGACGCTCCTGTTTCCGAAGACCTGATGCAAAAGCAAAGTAAGATCTCATGTCTTCGCCAGATGTGACCGGCTCATCATCCAGCCCCTCGGGCTGGGGCTTGGCCGCAAAGCTGTTTACAACCCTCGTCCTTCTTGGCGCGATCGCGGTCCTGGTGACCGGGACGCTCGGTTACTTCCGCGCCCGCGACGCCCTCGAAAAAGCAGTCTTCGACCAACTCACGACCGCTCGTCAGACCAAGACGCGGCAGGTCGAAACCTACTTCCGCACGATCCAGGCGGAACTGCGCCTGCTTGCCACTTCCAAGATGGTGGTCGATGCGACACGCGAGTTCCGGACCGCGGTCGACCAACTCGACCGGGCAGGCGCTCCGCCTGAACTGCGGCAAAAGGTCGGCGATTGGTACGCTGAGAACTTCATCCCCGGAATGACGCGCACCCTTGGCAGGGAACCGGCCCTGTCGGACTACCTGCCGGTCGATGGTGCCCCCTACTATCTGCAGGATCACTACATTGTGGAAAATCCCAATCCGGCGGAGCGGCGCAAGCTTCTCGACGACGCCGGCGACGGAAGCGAATACTCCAGGCTGCATGCCATATATCATCCATTGATGCGCGCTGCGGCTACCACGGTCGGCTTTTTCGATCTCATGATTGCCGATCCCAAATCAGGTCGCCTGATCTATACGGTCGAGAAGGAGGTGGATTTCACCACGTCTCTTCAGTTGGGTCCCTACCGCGGCACCAACGTCGCGGCCGCAGTCGCCCGCTGCTCGCAGATCGCAGACCCGTCAGCCATCTGCCTGGAAGATTTCGCCTCTTATGCGCCATCAGGCGGCGCACCGATCGCCTTCATGGCAGCACCAGTGATTGCCCAGGGCGTCGTCATCGGCGTGCTGGTCGCACAATTGTCGAATGATGAGATCGACAACGTTGTCACCGGTAACCGCCGCTGGCGGCAGGAAGGGTTCGGCGACACGGGTGAGGCCTATCTCGTCGGACCCGATTATCTGGTGCGCTCTGGCCCGCGGGCGTTCTACGAGAACCGCGATAACTTCTTCGCCGAGCTCAAATCCGTCGGCGCTTCGGACGAGGAGATCGCCGTCATTCAGCGTTACGGGACACCAGTGCTGCATCAGCGCGTCGACACCAAGGCCTCCCGTGCCGCGCTCGCCGGTGTCGAGGGCACGGGCGAGATCATCGGATACCGTGGCGTCCCGACGCTCGCTTCATGGGGACCGCTCGCGATTTCCGATGTCAAGTGGGCTCTCGTCGCCAAGATCGACAGCGCCGAAGCCTTCGCACCGATCGCCCAACTCCGCCGGGATCTGTTGCTCGTCGGAGGACTGGCGCTGCTCGTGGTCGCCGCCACCGCCGCCTGGCTTTCGCGCGCGCTGCTCGGACCGCTCCGCGATCTCACTGCCGGGGTGAAACGCTTCTCTGCTGGCGACTATGCGACCACCGTGCCGGTCCGCACGCGCGACGAGATTGGCGAGCTCTGCTCGGCCTTCAACGGCATGGTTGAGGATTTGCACCAGAAGAATGTCGTGATCGAGAACAAGAACCGCGAGAACGAGCAGCTGCTGCTCAACGTCCTGCCGGCACCGATCGCCAATCGGCTGCGCGCTGGCGAAGAGAGGATCGCCGACGGCTTCGCCGAGGTCACGGTCGCCTTCGCAGACCTGGTCGGGTTCACCGCATTGACATCGGAAATGCCGCCGCACGATGTCGTGATGTTTCTCAATGGCCTCTTCACGCGCTTCGACGTTGCCGCCAATGATCTCGGCATCGAGAAGATCAAGACGGTGGGCGACGCCTATATGGCGGTGTGCGGCCTGCCCGTGCCGGTGGCCAACCACGCCGAGCGCATGGTCCGCATGGCCATCCGCATGGTCCACATTACCCGCGAGCACGCGATGGAACACAACGTCTCGATGAAGCTCAGGGTTGGCGTCAACAGCGGGCCAGTGGTCGCCGGCGTCATTGGGAAGAGTAAGTACATCTATGATTTATGGGGTGACACAGTGAACCTGGCGAGCCGCATGGAGTCTGGCGGAATTCCCGACTCTGTTCAGGTGACGCGCCCGGTCTACGAACAGCTCAAGGACCAATTCGTCTTCGAGACGCGCGGCGCTATCGAAGTCAAAGGCAAGGGAAAAGTGGAAGCCTGGGTATTGAGATTTTAGTCGCGGGGCAGCTCCGATGCCGGCTTGCCCTCCACCTGTCCGCCGTCAATGGCTTTCGCCGAGGGCGCGACTTGGGCGTCCTGAGTGTCACGCTGAAGTACAACGCCTTCGGCCAGCGCCAGACCTCGACCGTCAGCGGCGGAGGCGGCATCTTCATCTTCGGCCAGGATGGCCTGCTGCTCGCCGAATACACCCCGCTCGGCGTGCTTATGAGGAACTACATCTATCTGGAGGGCAAGCCGTTCGCCATCGAGAACCTCGCCGGCGATGTCTTCTACATCTTGAACGACCCGGTGTCCCAGCCGCAGAAGATGCTGTACGGGTCGCCCGCGGCCGTCGCCTGGCAGCGTGTCGCCGGCATCTTCGGCAACACCGTCTCTCAGCCGGTCGGCGCCACCAGTGCCAATCCGCAACGCTTCCCCGGCCAGCAGGAAGACCCGACCAGCGGTCTCTACTACAACTACTTCCGCGACTACGACCCGGCCACCGGCCGCTACATCGAGCCGGATCCGATCGGGCTCAACGGCGGTGTTAATTTGTATGCCTATGCCTTAGGCAATCCAGTTGGCCTAATTGATCCTCTTGGGCTTTGGACCGAACAGCTGGGTCTTTCGTTGAATTTCCAATTCGGCCCTGTAGCCGCGCAGTTCACGGCTGGCCTTGCGATTGATGGCACTGGTGCAATTGGAACCTACTACGCTACACCCCTAGCTGGCCTCGGTGTGGGAGAAGATGTTTCGGGCGGTGTCTCATTTGCTTACTCTCCCAACGCATGCTCTATACACGACCTGGGAGGGCCATTTACAAACATCGATCTTGGTGGCGGTTGGGGGCCACATGCGTCGGGCGACGGCTTCTTTGGGCAAGGCTCACATGGTCAGTTTGTTGCTGGCGCAGGTGTTACCATTGGCCCCGGCTTGGGTGCGGGAGGTTCTACTACGATTACGACGACGACCGTGAACCATCTAGGACATATCTGGTGAATTTGTGGAGATTCGCTTCCATTGTGCTGATAGTTCTAGCGCTTGGACTGGCTAGTTCATATGTAGCGTTGTACGTACACTATAGTAATACACGTCAATCAACGCCGCAGCCAGAACTTGGCCGTACAATTCCGATAAACAATCATGGAACTGTCGTTTACGTAACCAGAAATGAGCAATGGGAGCTGGAGGGTATCTCGTATGCAGCCATTCTCTTCGGAATCGGCGGTGGGATCCTGTTCAGATTGTCATCGAAGAAGTAATGGCTTAGTTGCATCACAACGAATTACGGTGACAGTGCACTTTTCTAACATATTCTGGCCCCAGCAGGCGGCGCGGCATTGGGATTCCCGTCGGGGTGTGGCTTCGGGGCAAGTATAAGTAAGTTCAATACCTACACTACGACGACCAGCGGCGGTTGACACTGTCCATGCGGCACTCCAACAAACTAACGGGCATCGCGCCGCTTTACATTGGCCTTTTTACGGGCGGTTTAGTCTTCTTGTTCGCTGCGGTTGTCATTAATGCGCGGCCTCACGGCTGGTTGGATTGGTATATGTTGGCGAGATTTAGCCAAGATGTACAAGGCGTCATAAGGCACGTTGAACCGGAGAATCATAGCGCTTGCTACTTCGAATATCGTGTTGAATCGGTTCGCTATGAAGGAGTGGATCAAGGTTGTCGTCTGGATGTCGGGCGACCGGTGACGGTTCATTACCTACCGGACGCCCCTCAAGTTTCGACGACATCGTCCCCATCCAAACAGTTTGCCCTATTGGTCTTAGGGCCACTCTTCCTCTCGGTTCTGGGTGGCAGCTTGAGTGGCTGGAGTGTGTCGCGTCGTAGACGGCGTTGTGACAAGGGGGGAAACTAGGGGAGGAAGGCTCTGCAAAAACGAGGAATCCTCATTCTCGCGATCATTGCTGCAATTCCTTTGGCGATCGTTGCCGATCAGACATTCGGGAAGGGATTTTCATGGCAAGATATGGATTGGAACGGTGATGGCCATACCTCGTTTGCAGAGTTCTTTCACACGTTTGACGTAGGCTCACGCGAAGTACAGGTAAATAGTAAGCAATGCAGGGAAGCCTATCTCTTGAAGGATGGGATGCCAGTTAAGCTGCTGTGCCCCTGACAAAGGGCCGAGACTCCGGCGGCTGAGGCCCAATTGTCGGAAGAGAGGAGATATAGCTCGGTAGCGCCGCACACGGCCAGACCGTCGTTGAAGGAGATTTGTTTATGGGCGTAGGGGTGGTACTCCGGTTTCGGTGATTGCGGAGTTCGCCATCCGTGGCGGGCAATGTCTCCTACGTCCTGTAGGCATTGACCCACCCAACAATAGAGATTGTTTGTGCTGTTTAGGTCCGCAACGAGGTCGCCAGCGGAGCGTCCACTTGCTGATGACTTCAGCCTGGAAGCTGATCGTCAGCTCGCGGCTAACTGCAGCATTTTCCACTTTGAGGCGAAATAATTCTCAACTATGGTCCTTCAGGCTTAAGGCATGGGGGATTGCCGATGGTTTTATCACGCAGGGATGTCGTGCTCGGCGGCCTGGCGCTGGTCGTGGCCAGTGCAACCGGCACTATTGTTCAAGCTGCGGCGGCGGCAAAATCCTTTTTCGCCGGTACCGCCATCGACAACGATTTTGTCTATCGCAAGACCAACTTCGCCAAGATCGACAAGAGATGGCATCGCCAGATCGTCAAGTATTTCAGCAGCGAGCCGGTCGGCACCGTCGTGGTCGATACCCGCCACCATTTCCTCTACCTCATCATGGAAAACAAGACCGCCATCCGCTACGGCGTCGGCGTCGGCAAGGAGGGCTTCAAATGGTACGGCCGCGCGACGATCGACCGCCGCGCGCTCTGGCCGCAATGGGTCCCGCCCCCCGAAATGCGTAAGCGCAGGCCGGAGCTACCGCCCATGATCGCAGGCGGCGCGTCCAACAATCCGCTCGGGCCGCGCGCGCTCTATCTGTACCGCGACGGCGCCGACATCGGCTACCGCCTGCATGGCACGCTGGAGCCATGGAGCATCGGCACCGACGCTTCCAGTGGCTGCATCCGCATGTTCCCGGAAGACATCATCGACCTCTACCAGCGGTGCCCGATCGGCACCGCGGTGGAGGTCCTGCCGCACATCGCCGACCAGGCGCCCGCTTCCACCACTGTCGAATGATTGGCGCATCATGAACCGCATGATTGAAAACACGCGCCGGCTGCTCGCCGCCAGCCTGCTGGTGCTGACCGCATCCTGCTCGACCAGCAACACGCTGGCCCCTCCCACGCCCGACGTCACCAACGCCGAGATTGCCGGCTTCCAGAACGTGCAGCCGGGCAGCGAGGAGGATTTTATCCTCAATGTCGGCCGCCGCACCTATTTCACGAAAGGTTCGGCCGCGCTCGATTCTGTCGCCAAGGCCACCCTCGACACCCAGATCGCCTGGCTGGCAAAGCATCCGCGCTGGCTGCTCAAGCTGCAGGGTTTCGCCGACGATCCCGGCGCAAGCGAAACGGCGCTGTCGCAGCAGCGCGCCGATGCGGTGATGGACTACCTCGCCGCCGGCGGCATAGACCGCAACCGCATGTGGGCCAAGGGCTACGGCAAGGACAGGCTCGTCCGAGATTGCCCCGACGCCGCCTGCAGGTCGCAGAACCGCCGCGTTGTGTCTAATTTGCGCGATGAGAGGGACGAGTCGTAGGGCTGCTGTTCTGCTTGCCACCAAATCAGAGTCTCACACGCGCCGGCGGCATGGCTGCTTCGCGCCTGCTTGTATCATCCGCCGCCGCCCGCTTTGGCTTCCGGCATAACTTGCAGCAACGGCTGCGGCGATACTGCGATCTCTCCCGTGAAGGGCCGATCGTGGGCGAGAATCAAGAGAACGGATGCCGCCACGCCGGTCGCAAAACTCCCAAGAGCGATCGCCGATGCCATTCGGTTATCACTATGAACGATCGCGATCGCGAGAAGAGCACAGAAGGCTTGCAGGATCAGGCAGGCCCACTTCGTTGGGTTGACTTGTGCGGAGCTGACGAGAACCCGTTGGCGACGTGCCTCGAACGCGTCTTCAAGCCACCTCGTAATCTCGCGCTGCGCGATCTCCTGGCCGGGATTGCCTGGCGTCAAAGCCAGCGTCGTCCGCAGCGCCTCGTTAAGCGCCGGCGGGATTATGGTGAGGGTCGCCGCACTCTCGGCCATCAGCGGCCACTCCTGGCTCGTCGTTTCCTCGATATAGCTGCGCACCAGCGTCCGTAGGCGCGCCTCGGGCTCCCCGGGAAAGCTGCTCGCCAGAACCACGACCGACCGCAATGCACTGGCCTCGCGATTGACTGCCGCATTGGCGCGATCGTTGTCGCTCCAGACCTGAGCCGCGGTGAACGCCACAAATAGGCCAAAGATGATACCGAGCGGCGGCAACATGCCAGGCGAAAGCGCCTTGAATGACCGCGCCGTGGAGCCCACTGACAGAGCGGCGATGCCTTGGTGCATAATGAACGCGACGACATAGGTGGCCCCGAACACGACGACAGCCATCCACGCGAGTGGAAGAGTATGCAACCAGCCACTCATAGTAGCCCCTGCCCCATCCTGAGAATTCGTCGTCAGGCGTTTGTAAGGCCGTCGTTCCGCTCGTGGCAATGCCACTGTGTTCATCGTGTCAACAAAACTCCATGCACGGTGCAATCGGCTGACAACCGGCGTGTTACGCCGCGAAGTCGAAACGGCAATGGTCCTGCCGGCCATCGCAGGCGCAGTAGGTCTCCTCGCATTCGACCTGTGTTGGGTCAGCAAAGCCGAGCAGGAATGAGAAGGCGCCGGTGACGAAGCCTTCGAACATGTAGCAGACTCGCTGTTCCCTCTGCTGGCCTGCTTCCAGGGCGAAGATGGAATTCTTCAGGCTGATGCTGCCGCGACGGCCGGCGATATCCAGCACGTCGATGGAGAACTGGCCCCAGCCGCGTTGCGACAGGCGCTGGAAATAGTGGCGAAAGGTCGCCTCGGGATCGAGGCCTTTGCCGCGCACCTGCGCCACGCACCATTCGATGGCGGACTTCGCCGTCGACGCGCGCAGGATGGCACGGTAGGCGTCGCGGCCGAGGGCCGCCTCGACCGCAAGATGGTTGTTCACCAGGAAATGCCTGGGCAGATAGACCATGGGCAGCCCGTCGGTTCGCCAGATGCCGGTGGTATCGTCGACATCGATCGGAACGGCCGGCTGCATGATGCCTGAGCCTAAGCCGCTTGCCGCTGCGAAGCGACCGACGCCGACTGGTCCTTGTAGAGCTCGCCATCCTTCATGATGACGATGAGGTTCTTCTCATGCACCATCATGTCGAGGTCCTTCAGCGGGTCGCCATTGACCAGCAGCAGGTCGGCGATGAAGCCTTCCTTGACCATGCCGAGCTCGTCGCCGAGGCCCATCACCTGGCCGCCGAGCCGCGTGCCGCACTGCAGCGCTTCGCTGGGCGAATATCCCAAGAGATCGACGAAGTGCTTGAGGTCGCGCGCATTGGTGCCTTGCGGCGTCTGCGCGAAACCGTAGTCGCCGCCGATCAGCGCGCGCACGCCGCGCTTGCGCAGCTCGGTGTAGACCTTGCGGCTGTCGTCGAGGATGCGCTGCATGCCGAACTTCACCGCCATCTCATGGGTGAAGCCGAAGGGCTCGCCCTCATAGAGCGTGCCGTAGATGATGCCGATGGCCGGGCCGACGAAGATGCGATCCTTGGCCGATTCCAGCGCGTCGAGCGCTTCCTCGTCGGCGGATTCACAGTGGTAGATGACGTCGACGCCGCACTTCACCGCGCGCTTCACCGAACCGGCGGCGCGGGCATGGCAGTTGATCTTCTTGCCGAAGTCGCGCGCCACCGACACCGCCGTCATCACCTCGGCCTCGCTCATGACGGTCAGGCCGCCATGCGCCGCGGGGCTGAGATCGTCGCCGGAAATGTTGATCTTGATGTTGTCGGCGCCTTCGCGGCAGCACAGCCGCACCGCCTTGGTGATCTCCTCGACGCCGTCGGCGATCATGCCGAAGCTCTCGTGATACATGTGCTGCTGGCGCTCGTCGCCGAGGCCGCCGGTGACCGTGATCTCCGGGCTGCCGGCACGCATGCGCGGTCCCGGCAGGCGGCCGGCATTGATCTCGTTGCGGATGACGATGTCGAGCCTCAGCTTCGAGGTCGCGGCGCTGTAGGCGCTGGTGAAGCCATGGTCGAGCAAGGTCTTGGCGTTGCGCATGGTGAGCAGCAGATGCTCCTCGGGCGGGATCAGGCCGAGATCGGAATCCTTGATCGCGCCGCCGAAGGAAATGTGAGCATGGCCTTCAACAAGGCCCGGCATCAGCGTCATGCCACGGCATTCGACGGTTGTCGCGCCCTCGCCCGACAATTGCCCGGGCGTGCGCGCAATGGTGACAATGCGGCCATTGTCGACCAGCAGATCGGCCGGAAAGGCATCGGCGCCGGTGCCGTCCCAGATCATGGCATTTCGAAACATCACTCTTGTCATGACATCGTCCTTTCGCGTTTGGCGGGTTACTGATTGACGGCTTGCCGGGCGGCGACGTCGTCGGCCACGACATTAGACAGGATGCCGACGCCTTCGAGTTCGATCTCGCAGACATCGCCATGCTTCATGAACAACTGCGGCTTGCGCGCCATGCCGACACCGGCCGGCGTGCCGGTGACGAGAATGTCGCCGGGTTCGAGCGTGATCGCTTCGCTGATGATCGAGATCAGTGAGGCGACATCGAAGATCATGTCGTTGGTCGAGGCGTTCTGGACGATCTCGCCGTTGAGCCTTGTCTGGATGCGCAGGCCCTTGCCGCCCGGCGGCAACTCGTCCGCCGTGACGAAGATTGGTCCGAACGAGCCGGTGCCGTCGAAATTCTTGCCGACGGTCCATTGCGGCGACTTGGTCTGGAAGTCGCGGATCGAAGCATCGTTGAAGATGGAATAGCCGGCGACATGGCTGAGCGCTCTATCAAGCGCAATGTGGCGGCCGGCCTTGCCGATGATCGCCACCATCTCGCCCTCATAGTCGAGCTGGATCGAGGCTTCGGGACGGCGGATGGCCGCACCATGGCCGATCAGGCTGGTCGAGAAGCGGGCAAACAAGGTCGGATAGGCCGGCGGCGTAAAACCGCTTTCGATCGAATGGTCGACATAGTTGAGGCCCACGCAAATGATCTTGCCGGGCGTCGAGATCGGCGGCAGCCATTCGACCGCATTCGCATCGATGCGCCGCCCGCAGGCCAGCCGCTCGGCTGCCAGCTGCAGCGCCTGACCGCCCTCGGCGATCAGTTCGTCGAGCCATCCCGGAAACATCGCATCGCTTGCGTCGATGCCGCGGAACTCGCCTGCCGGCAAGGCAATCGCCAGCCCAGGTCCCCGCGGCGATTTATAAGCTGCAAATCGCACTGGCCACATCCTCGTTGGTGAAGGCTGGACTTTGTTGAGAAATTATATATCTGTCAACAGAGAATATATTATTTTGCATTCTGATTTCTGGCTGAGATAATGTATCAAGGCTCCTCAATGAACGGATTCGGCCGCGGGCAAGCGAATGGCTAGGGAAGGCTCGATCAATCTCACCCAGGGCGCGTATGAGGATCTGCGTGCCGACCTCTTGTCGTGCCGGATCGCGCCGGGCAGCCGGCTCAAGGTCCAGGAACTCTGCGACAGGCTGTCCGTCAGTCTCGGCGCCATCCGCGAGGCGCTGTCGCGACTGACATCGGAAGGCCTTGTCGTGGCCGAACCGCAGCGCGGTTTTCGCGCTGCTCCCATCTCGGCCGAGGATCTGCTCGACCTCACCAAGACGCGCATCCAGATCGAGACGCTGTGCATCCGCCGCGCCATCGAAGTCGGCGACGTCGCCTGGGAGTCGCAGCTGGTCGCAGCACTTCACCGGCTGTCGCGCACGCCCGAGCATACGCCGGACGATCCGGTGCATTCGAGTGACGAATGGGCGACCGCGCATGCGGCCTTCCACAAGGCGCTCGTCGCTGGCTGCGACAGCCACTGGCTGCTGCGCCTGCGCGACCAGCTTTACGACCAGAGCGAGCGCTATCGCCGCCGTTCGGTTTCGCTGGCGCCAAAGGCCCGCAACATCACCAAGGAACATCAGGACCTCGCCGCTGCCGTGCTCGACCGCAATGCCGAGAAGGCCGCCGAATTGCTGGCGGCGCATCTAGCCGTCACCACCGACATCCTGTTGGCGGCGGAGGCCTCCGACCTCCCGGCGCCAAAGACGACGCTGCGGGCGTAGCGTTTCATTCGCTCTCCTCGGACAGGGAACAAACGCCGCCCTTCGCAAGGCGGCGTTTTGCTGTCGGCCTACTGGCGCAGATTGGTCCAGATCCGGTCATAAGCGCGGATCGCCTTCTCGTCACATGACGGCGCGAACGAGATCTTCAGATCCGCCGGCGGATTGAACTCCGGCGAGCCGCCAATGTCCGCCGCCAGGAACTTGTTGGACCCGGCGATGGCGCTTTGGTAGCCGGTGTATTTCTGCTGCAGCGCGATGTTTTCGGGATCCATCAGGAAGTTGAGAAATTTCTTGGCGTTCTCGACATTGGGCGCGCTGGTCGGCACAGCGACATTGTCCATCCAGCCGACAACGCCTTCCTTGGGATAGACATATTTGACCGTCGATTTCTGCTGGCGTGTCGCCAGCGCCTTGCCGGACCACTGCTCGTGCATGACCGTCTCGCCGGCGACCTGGCGCTCGACGATGCCGTCGGAATTGTAGACTTTGACGAAGGGCTTCTGCGCCTCGAGCAAGGCGTTGAGTTCCTTGAGGTCGGCCGGATTGCTGTTGCACTGATCCTTGCCGAGATAGACCAGCGCCAGTGACATCACCTCGGTCGGCGAGCCGAACATGCCGACCTTGCCTTTCAGCTCCGCGGGCGGATCGAACAGCGGCTTCAAACTGTCTGTCGGACCCTTGTAGACGGCGGTATCGACGGAATAGGAAGTGGTGCCCCACACCCATGGCACGGTGTATTTCGCATCCGGATCCCAGGGACGATGCTGCCACTTCGCATCGACGTTTTTGAAATTCGGCATCGCGCCCGCGTCGACCTCCTGGAACAGCTTCTGCTTGACGAAGATCGGCACGAAATCGTTGCTGATGATCATCACGTCATAGCCGGCAGCACCCGAGCTCAGCTTGGCGAGTGCAGTCTCGTTGGAATCATAGGTGTCGATGGTGACCTTGATGCCGGTCTCGGCCTCGAACTTCTTGATCATTTCGTCCGAGGTGTAATCGGTCCAGTTGTAGATATGCAGTTCGCCGGCATCGGCGAGTGCGCTGGTGGTGATTGCGCCCAGCATGGCGGCGGCCAAGGCTAGTCCTGAAAGTCCTTCTTTCCATTTGGTCATAATCGTTCTCCTCTGGTTTTCTTATTTCTAGGCAAGTCTGTTTCGTCGTCCGACGAGCAGGGCCGCGGCGACGAAGACGATGGAAACGGCAAGCAGGATGGTGGAGATGGCGTTGACCTCCGGCGTCACGCCAAGCCGCATCATGCCGTAGATGTAGACCGGCAGCGTGGTCGAGCCGGCGCTCGACACCATCATCGAAATCAGGAAATCGTCGAGCGAGACGACGAAGGCCATGATGGCGCCGGCAGAGATCGCAGGCAGCAGCAAGGGCAGCGTGACGCGGACAAACAGCCGCCATTCATCGGCGTAGAGATCGCGCCCCGCCTCCTCCAGCGTACCGCCCATATCGCGCAGCCGCGCCTGGATCGGCAGCAGCGCGAACGGGATGCAGAAGACGGTGTGGGCGATCATCAGATTGAAGAGCCCATGATGCATGCCGAGCCCCGAAAAGAAGATCAGCGTGGTGATCGCCACGACGATCTCCGGCACCACCAGCGGCATCGCGATCAGCGCTGTTGCCGCCCCTCGCCCGAAGCGCAGCCGGCCGCGTTCCAGTGCAATGGCGCCGGCGGTGGCGATGGCCGTCGACGCGATGGTGGCGACGATGGCGATGATGACGCTGTTGTAGGCGGCGTCGCGGATCGCGCCATTGTTGGCGACGGCGACGAACCATTTGAAGCTGAAGCCGGCCCAGACCGTGACCAGCCGGCTTGAGTTGAAGGCGTAGATCACCAGGATCAGCAGCGGCGCGTAGAAGAACAGGAAGATCAGCGCGGTGTAGGCCGACAGGCCGGGCGTATGCCGCCAGTCGAAGGGCTTTGCACCGTTCATTGCCGTTCCTCCTGCACCCGGCGCGAGCGGATGACGAAGACAGTCAGCACGACGACCGTCACGACCGTCGAAAGTGCGGCGCCAAACGGCCAGTTGCGCGATGAGGTGAACTGCATCTGGATGAGGCTGCCGATCAGCAGCTTCTTGCCGCCGCCGAGCAGGTCGGGTGCCAGGAACGAGCCGAGCGCCGGCGCGAAGACCAGCTTGGCGCCGGCCAGCGCGCCGGGCCGCGCCAGTGGCCAGACGATGCGCCGGAAGACGGCGGCGCGGCTGGCGTAGAGATCGTGCGCGGCTTCGATCAGCCGGGCATCGATGCGCTCCAGCGTCGAATAGATCGGCAGCACCATGAAGGGCAGAAAGGTGTAGACGAGGCCGAGCAGGATCGAGCCGTCATTGTAGAGCAGCGGCAACGGATCGGAGATGATGCCGGCATGGCGCAGCGCGCCATTCGCCAGCCCTTCATCGCGCAGGATGAGGATCCAGCAATAGGTGCGGATCAGCGTGTTGATCCAGAACGGCAGCGTGACGGCGAACAAAAGGATCCGCCGCCGCTCCGGCGTCTGGCAGACGATGTACCAGGCAACCGGCAGGCCGAGCACGAGGCAGATCAAGGTGGTGGCGATGGCGAGATAGATCGAGCGCAGGATGATCAGCGCGTAGCTCGGTGAAAACACCAGGCTGTCGTCAAAATCGCGCTGGTAGAGGAACTGCAGATAGGCGTCGAAGGTCGCCGGCGCGGTGACGCCGCCATAAGGGTTGGCGGTCATGAAGGAATAGCCGACAGCCAGCAACAGCGGCAGCACCATGAAGATGCCGATGACCAGCATGGCCGGAGCAATCAAGAGCCAGGTGCGGTTCGGACCCATCTCAGTTCGCCAGTTCGCGTTCGACATTGCGCGCCCAGTCGACGACGACCTTGTCGCCTGTCGAAAGCGCCGCACCGCCGCGCGAGCGTGAATGCAATTTCGCCCCCTCCTCCAGCACGACCTCGTAGAGCGTGTCGGGGCCGAGGAAGGTGATGGCGGACACCGCGCCCCTGGCGTGTCCTTTGGCGCCGTCCGATGCCGGCGACACCACGATGTGCTCCGGCCGCACGACGATCGTCTTGGCCGGATCGCGGCCAAGGGCGGCGCCGGGCAGAATGTTAGACTCGCCGATGAAGTCGGCAACAAAACGGTCCTGCGGATTGTCGTAGATGTCACGCGGCGTGCCGACCTGCAGCACGTCGCCGCTGCGCATCACCGCGATCCGGTCGGACATGGCCAGCGCCTCCTCCTGGTCGTGGGTGACCAGCACGAAGGTGATACCGGTCTCGCGCTGCAGCCGCTTCAATTCGCTCTGCATGCCCTTGCGCAATTTGAGGTCGAGCGCCGACAGCGGCTCGTCGAGCAGAAGCACGCTTGGCTTGGGCGCGAGCGCGCGAGCCACCGCGACGCGCTGCTGCTGGCCACCCGACAATTGCGCCGGGCGCCGCGTGGCGAAGCCTTCGAGCCGCACCATTTCCAGCGCTTCCCGGACGCGCTCGTCGATCAGCGATTTCGGCGCGTTCTGCATTTCGAGCCCGAAGGCGACATTCTCGGCCACGCTCATATGCGGAAACAGCGCATAGCTCTGGAACACCGTGTTGACCGGTCGCTTCTGCGGCGGCAGCGAAGCGACATCATTGCCGGCAATGCGGATGGCGCCGGAACTCGGCGCCTCAAAACCGGCGATCAGCCGCAAGAGGGTTGTCTTGCCGCAACCTGAGGGCCCCAGCAGCGTGAAGAACTCATTGTCGAAGATTTCCAGGCTGACTTCCTTCAGCGCGTGGACGGGATCGACGTCCCTAGCCACGAAGGACTTTGACACGCTGTGGATGTCGATCATGACCGGCACATTCCTGGGACTGCATGGAGATGGCCCCGAGGGCCACCACGGTCGTCTGGCGCCGCACCTAAAAATTCGCTCCAAAATTATATTTGTCAACGGATAATATATTGTTTTTGCATTCGACACGCAAAAGTGTGGCAGAACGGTTATGGCCGGCGTCTGAGCCTTCGCGTTTCAGAGCACCTTGCCGCTTTCGGGATCGAGCAGATGCATATGCGCCATGCCGAGCGACAGCGTCGCGGTCTCGCCGGGCTTCGGCGTCGCCGCGGGATCGATGCGCGCCGTTGCCTCGCCGCCGGCGATCAGCACATGCAGCAGCGTCTCCATGCCCATCGGCTCGACCACTTCGACCCCCGCCTTGATGTCGACGGTATCGGGCCGCTCGCGCCGTTCGGTGATGTGCTCGGGACGCAGGCCAAATTCCAGCTCACGCCCGACATGGCCGGCATAGCGCGCGGTGCGGGAAGCAGGCACCGCGAGTTCGATCCCATCCGCCAGCAAAACCGCGAGCCGGTCGCCCCGCGCCTCGAGGCGGCACTTGAAAAAGTTCATGCCGGGGCTGCCGATGAAGCCGGCAACGAAGCGGCTGGCCGGTTCATGGTAGAGATCGTTGGGCGGCCCGATCTGTTCGATGCGGCCCTTGTTCATCACCACCACGCGGTCGGCCAATGTCATCGCCTCGACCTGATCGTGGGTAACGTAAATGGTCGTGGTTGCGACCATCTGGTGCAGCCGCTTGATCTCGGCGCGCATCTTGCCCCTGAGTTTGGCGTCGAGATTGGAGAGCGGCTCGTCGAACAGGAAGACTTTCGGCTGGCGCACCATGGCGCGGCCCATGGCGACGCGCTGGCGCTGGCCACCGGACAGTTGATGCGGCTTGCGCTGCAAAAGCTCGCTGAGATCGAGCATGTCGGCGACACGGGCAATGCGTTGTGTCACCTCCGCGTCCGGCACTTTGCGGATGCGCAGGCCGAAGGCCATGTTCTGCGCCACCGTCATCTGCGGATAGAGCGCGTAGCTCTGGAAGACCATCGCGATGTCGCGATCCCTGGCCTGGATGTTGTTGACCAGCCTGCCGCCAATATGGATCTCGCCGCCGCTCGGCCGGTCCAGTCCCGCGACCATGCGCAGCGTCGTCGACTTGCCGCAGCCGGACGGGCCGACGAGGACAACGAACTCGCCCTCGGCAATCTCGAGATCGATATCGTGCACGACCTTCAGGTTCTGAAAACTCTTGGAAATCTTCCTGAGTTCGACATCGGCCATGGCGCTATTCCTTTGCCGTGGGCGCGAACATGTCGAGCGCCAGTGCCGCCGTGCCGATCACGCCGGCATCGTTGCCATGCTCCGCCGCCACGATCACAGGCGGCCGGCCGGGCTTGAGCAGCACGAAATCCCGGACATTTTTGGCGATACGATCGGTGAAGAACGGGCCGGCGAGCGACAAGCCGCCGCCGATGATCGCCGCCTCGATGTTGAGCATGTTCGACATGATGCCGATCATCTGCCCGAGCCAGCGCGCCACCTCGTCGACCACCTGCAGCGCGATCGCATCGCCCGCCTTGGCGAGATCGACGACGGTCTTGGCATCCTTGGCGTCGGTGTCCGGCTTGAGCTGGCGGTAGCGATTGACCAGCGCTCGCGCGCTGGCAAGGTTCTCGACCATGCCCGGCACCGGATCGGCGATGTCGGTGCGGGCGGGGTCGAGCGAGATACAGCCGAACTGCGGCGGCAGCCCGTCCGGACCGTCGATGACCTTGCGGTCGATGACCATGGACCCGCCAATGCCGGTGCCGAGCGTCAGCAGCGCAAAGCGCGAAAACGGACGCCCGGCGCCATGGCGCATTTCGCCATGGGTGGCGCTGACCGCATCGTTGCGGACAACAGCCGGCACGCCGAAGCGAATGGCGAACAGCTTTGACAGCGATCCCTTCAGCAGTGCCGGGATCGCCGGGCAGCGGCCGTTGAGCATGCCGGTCTCGGGATTGGGCGTGCCGGGCACACCGATGCCGATAGCCGCGATATCGGGATACGCCTTTCTCAGCGCTTCGGTCGCCTCGGTGACCAGATGGACGAACTCCGCGAACTCGATATCGCGATGTACCGGGACAGTGCCGCGCGCCAGGACCTTGCCTGAACCGTCGACGACGCCGAGCTTGACCAAGCTGCCGCCAATGTCGATTCCAACAGCGGTTACCATCACGCCTCCTTGCGGATGCGCACGTTGAGCCGCCGTCCGAGGTTGGGGTAGATCATCTTGTCGGGGTCGATGCCGCGCGCGATCGCCAGCTCGCAACCATACCATTGCAGCGGTATCGGCGCCCAGCAGCCGGCGAGCCATTGCTGTTCCGGCGCTGTCGGCCAGCTTACCGCCAAGTCGAAGCGGGTCGGATATCCCGAGAGGTTGAGAACGACGCTGCGCGGGCCGAGTTCAGCCAGCGCCTCGCCAAGATTGGCGGCGACCTTGGCCTCGGTCTCGGTCTGCGCAATGGCGATAACCAGGCTCTTGTCGGTCGTGCCATAGACATGGCCGTGCAAGGCCTCTTCGGTGTCGAAGGCCGAGGTCGGCACGCCACTGATTTCGGCGATCTTGAGCGACGCTTCGAGCGCCGTGCCGAGATGCGTCGCCTGCCCGGCAACCAGAATGTAATCGGGCACGCCGAAGCGTGTGACCAGATCCTTCGCAGCCGCCAGACCGGTTTCAGCCGTCTGCTCGAGTTGCGCGAGCAACCCCGACAGATCGACCGTCTTGTTGGCGAGCTTTGCGGCGACTGCCAACACCGAAATGACGGTGGCGGTGTAGCCCATGGTCTTGGGACCGACCGTCTCCGGACCGATCGGCATGACGATGATCTCGGCCCCGGTTTCGGTGATCAGGCTTCCGGCCTCACCGGTGATGACAAGCGTCGGGAACCGGAGTTGCACCGACAGGCGCACCGCTTCGATGGTGGTGATGCTCATGCCGGACTGCGACGCCGCCAGCACCAGCGTGCGCTGGCCCGATGCCTTGGGCGGCAGGCGCAGGAAAGCTTCCGGCTCCTTGGCGATCACTGAGGCGCCCGTGCCCTCTTCCAGCGCTTCGGCGCCGGCCAGCAGCGCATTCATCGACGAGCCGGTGCCGAGCAGCACGATCCGCTCCGGCCTCTCACGCAGGCTGGCAAATCTGTCGAGCTCCGCGCCGATTGCCGCGGGCAGGCCGGTGAGAGTCGCGGGCTGCCGGCGAATGTAAGTGCCTATCTGCATCTCAATGTTCCATCAGTTCGAAATTGGTGTGCGTGGAAAATCACTTGCTGTAGCCCTTGCTCAGGCCGCTGATGAATTGCCGCGAGAACAGGGTGAACAGCAGCACCAGCGGCACCGCGCCGAGCGTCAATGCGGCAAGCAGCGCCGGATAGTCGTTCATGAACTGGCCGACGAATTGCTGCACGCCGAGCGTCACCGTCTGGTTCTGCCGGCTTGGCGCCAGGATCAGCGGGAACCAGAGGTCGTTCCAGACCGGCAGCATGGTCAGTGCCGCGACCGCGGCGAGGCCCGGCCGGACCAGTGGCAGCACGATCCAGAAAGTGCGCAACTCGCTCGCCCCATCCATGCGTGCCGCTTCCTTGAGATCGGTCGGCACGGTGCGGAAATAGGTGACCATCAGCGTCACCGCAATCGGAATGCTCATGGCGGTGTAGACGAGGATCAGCGCCGCGAGCGTGTCCATCAGCCTCCACGCCAGCATCATCTGGATGAGCGGGATGGTGCCGAGCCTGATCGGCAGCATGATGCCGAGCACGAACAGGCCGCCGAGCAGCGACGCCAGCCGCACGCGGTATTCGACCAGCGCAAAAGCGGCGAGCGTCGACAGCACCACGGTCAGCCCGATCGTCGTCACGGTAACGATCAGGCTGTTGCGGTAGTTGACGATGAAATTGCCGCGCGTGAAGACGCGCTTGTAGCCTTCGAGGCTGAAGGTCTTGGCCGTCGGCAGGTCGAATGGCCCGCCGAAGATAGCCGGCGTCGTCTTCAGCGAATTGATGATGACGATCAGCACCGGCCCGATGGCAAGCAGCACGAACAAGATCAGCAGCGCGTGCACGATGATGCGTTCGACCGTCCAGGGTTCGCGGTCCTGGCGGCGGCGGGCAACGGGGATGGTGAGGTCTGGGGCGCTCATCTCAGCTCCTAGGCCGAATAGGATTTCAGGCGGCGCTGGATCAGCCAGAAATAGGCCGCGGTAACCAGCAACACGGTGAGGAAGATGACCGTTGCGACAGCACTTCCCAGATCGAGATCGGCAAGCTGCCCACTCGAACCGAAGAAGGTGCGGTAGAAATAGGTGCCGAGAATATCGGTGCTGTAGTTCGGCCCGGGCGCCGAGCCGTTGAGCGCGAACACCAGGTCGAAGCCGTTGAACGTCCAGATGTAGGTGAGGATCGCGATCAGCCCGAACTGCGGCGCGATCAGCGGAAACTTGATCTTCCAGAAGGTCGTCCAGCCACCGGCGCCGTCGATGTTAGCGGCTTCGACAAGCTCGTTGGGTACCGCAAGCAGCGCGCTGTAGAGAAACACCATCGGGATGCCGAAATACTGCCAGACCGACATCAGCGATATCGTGGTGAGCGCCGTCGATTCCGTGCCCAGCAGCGGGAAGCCGACAAGGCCCCAGAGCGGGTTGATGATCAGGCGCCAGACGAAGCCGACAATGACCACCGACAGCGTCGCCGGGATGAACAGGAGCGTGCGGTAGATGCCTTCCGAGCGCGCCAGCTTGCCGGACGTCAGCAGCGCCGCGAGCAGCAGTCCCATCGGCACTTCGACGATCAGATGGATGGCGAAATACTGCATATTGTTGAGCAACGCATTCCAGAAGCGGGCGCTGATGGTCGGGTGGGTGAACAGGCGCTCGTAATTGGCGAAACCGACAAAGACATCACCCGAAGCGCCATTGGTCTGGAAGAAGCTCATGACGATCGAGGTCGCCAGCGGCAGCACGGCAAAGACCAGATAGACGGCCAGCGCCGGCAGCACGAACAGCAGCAGGTTTCGATAAGCGGCAGCGGGAGATATCAACTGAAAAAACCTCATCTTCACGCCGACAGAACTTGCCGGCGCGCCGTCAGGCTTGCGCATGCCCCGCCTCGTGGCAAGGCATGCGCGAAGCGGTGCCGGATTACTTCTTCTGCGGTCCGTACCAGGAGGCGAGGCCAGCCTGGAGTTCGGTCGCGACCTGCTGTGGCGTGACATCGGACTTGGTGAACATCACCTGCAGCAGGCGCCAGGTCTCGTCGTCGAGCGGCGGAGTGCCGGCGCTGAGCCGATCCAGCGCCAGGCGCGGCGTCAGTTCGGCACCTTTCTTCAGGTCGGCGAAGTCCTGCGCCAGCTTGTTCTTGTAGGTCACCGGCTTCGAACTCATGGCGAAGAAGCCGGGAGCGGCGTTGACATAGAGCTCCTGGAACTCAGGCCCGGCGACCCAGTCGAGGAAGGTCTTTGCCGCGTCCTTGTGCGTGCTCTTGGCGTTGATGCCGATGCCCATATCAGGCATTTCCTGGAGGTAGCGCTTGTCGCCCGCCTTCGGCACCGGCGGGCCGAACACGCCGACATTGAGGCCAGTCGAGGTCGCCTGGTTGATGTCCCACGAACCGTCGGGAAGGATGGCCGCTTTGCCCAGCGTGAACAGCTGCGTCATGTCGGCATAGTTCAGGCTTTCCTGGCCCGACGGCAGGAACGGCTTCCAGGCTTCGAAAGCGGCGATGGCGTCGACGAACTCCGGATCGGTCAGCTTCTTCTTGCCGTCTATCAGGCCGAGCCGGCCCTCCTCACCTTTCCAGTAGGCCGGGCCGATCGAGTAGAGGCCGTTATAGGCGAGCTGCCAGGACTCGGCCGAGCCGTAGGCCAGCGGCGTGTAGCGGCCGTCCTTCTTGATTGCCGTGAGCACATCGATGAACTCGGCGCTGGTGGTCGGCACCTTCAGGCCCAATTCCTTGAAGATGTCGGCATTATAGTAGAAGCCGGCGAGCACTGCGGCGACCGGCAGGCAGTAGGTCTTGTCGTCCGCACCCGACCACGCAGCCCGCGAGGTCTTGTCGAAATTCTCCAGGCCCGGCAGGCCTTCCAGCGATTCGAAATAGCCGCGCTTGATCCATTCGCGGTTCACGTCGAACGGGCGGCAGGTTATCAAGTCACCGCCGGCGCCGCCTTCGATCTGCGACTGTACCGCGGCGTTGTACTCATTGGTGTTGATCGGCGCGAACTCGACCTTGATATCGGGATGCTTCGCCTCGAAGGCCGGCAGGATGGTGTCCTGCCACACCGCGATGTCCTCGGTGCGCCAGCTGTTCAAAGTGATGGTGACCGGGTCGGCAAACGCGGCACCGACACCCCCTGAAAACATCACGCCAAGCGTCGCCGCCAGCGGGATCGATACACGTATGGAACGCATTGTCCTGCTCTCCCTCAAGATGGTGCCTCGTGTGGATTCACGATTTTGCACTGTTGCCTCGGACCATACCTACTGATACATCTTGTGACAAGTGGTATTGTGTTGTCTTTTCTATCAAGCACGCTGCTCGATGGTAAAGTTTGGGAGGATTTGAATGATTGGAGTTGGAATTCTGGGCTCTGGCTTCATCGCCGAGACCTATGCGGACTCGCTGCTCGACGTGCGCAATGCCGAGCTCGTGGCCTGCTCGTCGCGCAGTTTCGAGCGCGCCACGGCCTTCGCCAGGAAATGGGCCCCCAAGGTCACCGCGCATAGGGATATCGACGCGCTGTGCGCCGATCCGAAGGTCGAATTGGTGGTGATCGCGCTGCCCAACGAAATCCATCTCGAAGCCGTCAGAACGGCGGCAAAACACGGCAAGGCCGTCATCTGCACCAAGCCGCTGGCGCGCACCGGCAAGGAGGCGCAGGAAATCCTCGACATCGTCCAGAGCGCCGGCATCTGGCACGGCTATGCCGAATGCGCGGTGTTTTCCCCCAACATCGCCAAGGCCCACCAGATGATTCAGGCGGGCGGCATCGGCAATCTGCTCACCATGCGCGCCCGCGAGGCGCATTCCGGCCCGCACGCGCCACATTTCTGGAACGCCGAACTCGCCGGCGGCGGCGCCCTGCTCGACATGGGCTGCCACACGGTCGAGAGCGCACGCCACTTCTTCGGCAAGGCCAATCTGATCATCGAAGTGATGGCCTGGGGTGCAACACTCGTCCACGGTGATAAGACAACCGGGGAAGACACGGCGATCGCGCTGTTGAAATTCGCCGGCGGCCAGCTCGCCACCATCGAATCGTCATGGATCGAGAAAGGCGGCATGCAGCTGCGCCACGAACTGGTCGGCTCGGCCGGCCGCATCGTCACCGACACCTCGGTCGGCCCGGTCTGGGGCTTCATCGAGAAGCCGGTGGGCTATCTCGTCGAAAAGGCCGATGCCGAGACCGGCTGGGTCTATCCGGTGCCGGAGGAAACCCGCGCCTATGGCTTTTCGCAACAGATGCGCCATTTTGCCGACCACTTCGCCGCCGGGACAACGCCATTGGAAACCTTCGAGGATGGCGTCATCGTCAACCACATAATTGACGCCTGCTACCGTTCGATGCGAACGGGCGTATGGGAAAAGATCAAAGGGTGACCGTGATGGAGGGCTCGCCACTGCAGTCGGACGGACCCGAACCACTCTGGCGGCAGGCCGCTGACGCGATCCTGCAGGAGATCGCCTCAGGCAAGCTTGCCTCGGGCGCGCGCCTGCCGGCCGAGCGCGACCTGTTCACGCGCATGTCGATATCGAGGGTGACCTTGCGCCGGGCCCTGCAGAGCCTCGTCGAGGAAGGCGTGCTGACGCCGTCGCACGGGCGCGGCTGGTATGTCTCGTCCAAGGTGCCGAAGGAGTTTCCCAACACGCTGGAATCCTTCAGCGAGACCGCCAAACGCCTCGGCCTGACGCCCTCTTCCAACGTGTTGCGCGCCGAACAGGCGCCGGCCTCGCTTGACGAGGCCGAGGAGCTGTCGATCGCGCCGGGTGCGACGCTGTTTCACCTCGAGCGCATCCGTCGCCTCGACCAGGTCCCCGTCGCCGTCGACACCTCGTTCTTTGCAGCAAGCCTCGTTCCCGATCTCAGCCGCATCGACTTCAGCAATGCGTCGCTGTTCGGCCTGCTGATCGATGCCGGTGTCGACCTGGCACGCGCCGAAACCACGATCGAGGCGCATGATGCCGATCCTGTTCTGGCGCGGCACCTCGACATCGACGTCGGCAAATCCACTTTGGTGATGCGCCAGCTCATTGTCGACACCGCCGGCCGGCCGCTGCTGTCCTCGACCATCCGCTACGCCGGCGACCGCTATCGCCTGCGGACATCATTTTCGCGCACGGGCAGGCCTACAGGCCGCAATCCGGCCTGACCACCGCTTTATTATTGGGCGGACGCAACGACACCGACCGCTGCAAACGTCGCCATGCTGCGGCAGAGCGCTGCCTGGTCGAAGTGCGGGTCTTCGATCAGGGTCTGCGCATCCCCATTCACTGCGAAGCCGGTGAAGACGACCTGCAGCGGCACTCCGCCGCCGCGGGCATCGGCATTCTGCGCAACGATGCTGGCAGCGCCATCAGCCGGGCGCGAACGGACCAGAGCATTTCCAGGAAAAGTGTGAAACGGTTTTCCCGGGAAAAACGCGTGGCGCTCTCCCTTGGCAATCGCTCCAAAATCAAAGAGATGGGGCGGTTTCAATGTGTCTGTGGAACCATCGACAGCTCTAGGCCTTTTGTCCGGGTTGGCATGGCTGGACACAGGCGGCTAAGGCTGGAAATGTGGTTTGCGTCTTCGCTGCCGGGGGGCTGGCCGGAGGACGAGGAGGATGGCGCTGAATTTCGAATATATTGCCGGCCATCCGGCCCTGCATCGTCATGTCCAGGCTCAGTCGCAAGCGCTGCTGCACATCTATGAAACGAGCCCGCGCCTGGCCGCCGTATTCGCCACGCAACAGCGCTGGCTGCTGGCCCACACCGGCCTTGCCCTGCATTTCGCCCGCGACCCGCGCGATCCCCGCACGGAACTGACACTGGCCCGCTTCATCGATGCCGTGCTTCACTATTCCGTCGCCAGCCGCAACACGGCCGAGGCCTTCATCAAGGAGATGCTGCACTATCACATCATCGAATACCTGCCGCATACCGGCGACGGACGCGCCCACCCCTTTCAGGTGACGGCGGCGACGCTGAAGGAATTCGATGGCTGGGTGGTCGCACATCTGCGCACACTCGACGGTCTCGACGGCGGCAACCGCCTCACCGTGTTTCTCGAGCAGCACGGCATGATCGCCAGGCTGCAGCCGATGGTGGCGGAAGGCCTGCTTTCCTCCAACCCGGTGCGCGAACCCAAGCAGACCTTTTCGCTGTTCATCTGGCTCAACAATGGCGGCATCGTCATGGATTGGCTGATGTCCGGCATCGACCCCGACAATGCCGGGCTGGACCGGATCCCGACCAGCGTGGTTTCGATCGGCGAGTTCGCCAGCTGGCTAAAACTCTCGCGCACCCATCTGGCGCGCAAATTGCGCGATGCCGAAAAGCTCGGCAGTGTCGGCTGGATGGGCCGGCGCGGACACTCGGTGATGTGGGTCTCGAACAGCTTCTACCAGGAATATATGACCGTACAGGCCGCCAAGCTTGCCGTCATCGATGCCGCTTTCGAGGCGTGTCGTCCGACCCAACGGGCTGGCTGAACCTCGACGCCGACCGCCGTTTACGCGGGCGACAGTGCCGATGGCCACGACCGGTCGGCGAATGGCCTGCGTGCATCTGGACACGAGCGGTCAAGCCTGAAAATGTGACTTCGTGGCTTGGTGGGATCGAGGCACGGGAGAATAATGCTCAATCTGGAAGATATGACCGGCCAGCCGGCGCTGCATCGCTGTGTCCGGGCACAGGCGCTGGCCTTGCTTGAAGCCTTCAGTGCGGACCCGCGCCGCTCCTCGGTGTTTGCCACGCAGCAGCGTTGGCTGATGGCGCATCTCGGCCTTGCCCTGCATTTCAGGCGCGATCCCGGCGACTATCGCAAGCAATTGACGGCGTCGCGCTTTCTCGACGTTATCGGCCAGCATTCCGTCGCCAGCCGCAACACCGCCGACGCCTTCATCCGGGAAATGCTGCACTATAATTTCATATCTGGAAAACAGTGAGGACAGGCGCATCCGCCCGCTGCAGCCCACCGCAGCCACGCTGGACGCGGTGACCGGCTGGCTTCTTGCCCATCTGCAGACGCTCGACAGCCTGGACGGCGCCAGCCGGCTTGTGAATTTCCTTCAACGACCCGACGCGCTTGCCAGGGTGCAGCCGCTGGTGGCCGACGGCCTGCTGTCGTCCAGTCCGGTGCGTGAGCCCAAACAGACCTTCTCGCTGTTCACCTGGCTCAACAATGGCGGCGTCGTGATGGACTGGCTGATCTCGGGCGTCGACCCCGACCATGCCGGGCTGGATCGGATCCCGACCGGCGTGGTGTCGATCGGCGACTTCGCCAACTGGCTGAAGCTCTCGCGCACCCATCTCGCCCGCAAATTGCGCGACGCCGAAAATCTCGGCAGCGTCGGCTGGATGGGCCAGCGCGGGCACTCGGTGATGTGGGTCTCGAACAGCTTCTACCAGGAGTATATGAGCGCCCTGGCCGTCAAGCTCGCCATCATCGATGCCGCCTTCGCTACATCGTTTCCGCAATCAGCAAACGGCTAACGACAACGGCCCATCCCGATTGTATCGGGATGGGCCGGGTTGGCCTTGCTGTGAACCGGTGACCGCTGGAGAAATCAGCGCGCCGGAGGCGCGTACATCAGGCCACCCGCATTCCACAACGCGTTGATGCCACGGGCGATCTTCAACTGGCTGGACTGGCCGAGATTGCGTTCGAAGATTTCGCCATAGTTGCCCACCTTGGCAACGATGTTGTAGGCGAAGGCAGGGTCGAGCCCGAGCTGCTGGCCGTTATCGCCCTCGACGCCGAGGAACCTGCGGACCGTCGGG
Organism: Mesorhizobium sp. P2_F5; assembly: GCF_056403715.1. NCBI lineage: Bacteria > Pseudomonadati > Pseudomonadota > Alphaproteobacteria > Hyphomicrobiales > Phyllobacteriaceae > Mesorhizobium > Mesorhizobium sp. P2_F5. The sequence goes on from NZ_JBFUEY010000003.1 coordinate 165,469, forward strand.
TTCTGCGACTTCAGCGAGCCCTCCGCATTGGTCTGCGTAATGCCCTCCTCTTCCGCCTCGATCAGCGAGAACAGCGTCCAGCGCACGATGTCGAACCACTTGTCGTCTCCCTTGCGGACGGCCGGGCTCAGCGGCTCCTTCGAGATGATCTCGGGCAACACCGCGAAGGCGTCAGGATCGGTCAGCTTGAGGCGCTGTGCATAAAGCGCGGACGCGTCGGTGGAGTAGACGTCGCAGCGGCCGCTATCGAACGCCTTGATGATGCTGTCGGCGGAATCGATGACGACCCCTTCATATGTCATCTTGTTGGCGGAAAAATAGTCGGCGACGTTCTGCTCGGTGGTAGTGCCCTGTTCGAGGCAGATGGTGGCGCCCGAAAGCTTCAGCGCGCTGTCGACGCCGAGATTCTTGCGCACCATGAAGCCTTGGCCGTCATAATAGGCAGCGCCGACGAAGTGGATGCCCATGCCGGTGTCGCGCGACAGCGACCAGGTGGACTGCCGCGACAAAACATCGACTGTACCTGCCTGCAGCGCGGTGAAACGTTCCTTGGCCGACAGCGGCACATAGCTCACCTTGTCGGCCTCGCCGAAGACGGCCGCAGAAATGGCGCGGCAGAAATCAATGTCGAAGCCGCCCCATTTCCCCTCGTCGTCAGGCGCGGAGAAGCCTGCCACGCCCTGGCTGACGCCGCACAGGATCGTGCCCCTCTGCTTGACGATATCGAATGTGTCCGCCTTCGCCGGCAGGGCCAGCGTGGCCGATGCGAGCAAGAGCGCGGTTATGATTGCACATCTCATGGTTTCCTCCCTTGATGAGGCAAAGCCTCTCCTCCCGCCGGCGCCKGGMGCGCCGGACGTTCCTGAAAATCGTTCTTCCTGTATTCCGCCCGCGCCGCCTCGACGCGCGGTATTCGTCCTAGATCCCTTCCGCCAGAACCGCCGCCAACGTCTCGTCGAGAACGCCGACCAGGTGGTCGGCATTGGCACGGCTGAAGATCATTGGCGGGCGCATCTTCAGCACATTGTCATGCGGCCCCTCGGTGCCGATCAGGACACCGCGCGCCCGAACCCCGTCATTGACGCGGCGGGCGAGCGCCGTTGCCGGCGCCTTGGTCTCGCGGTCCTCGACCAGTTCGATGCCGAGGAAGAGACCCTGGCCGCGCACGTCGCCGATGATGTCGTAGCGGGCCTGCAAGGCCTTGAACCGCGCCAAGAGATAGTTGCCGATTTCCAGTGCATTGCGCTTGAGATCGTCGCGCTCGATGACATCGAGCACGGCCAACCCCGCGGCGCAGGACACCGGATTGCCGCCAAAGGTGTTGAAGTATTCCATACCGTTGTTGAACGAGGCGGCGATCTCTGACGTCGTCACCACAGCCGACATCGGATGACCATTGCCGATCGGCTTGCCCATGGTGACGATGTCGGGTGTCACCCCTTGCGTCTCGAAAGCCCACCAATGGGTGCCGACCCGGCCAAAGCCGACCTGTACCTCGTCGGCCACGCAGATGCCGCCGGCGGCACGCACCAGTGCGTAGACCTCTTTGAGATAGCCGTCCGGCAGGAACACCTGGCCGGCGACGCTCGGGATCGATTCCGCCAGGAACAGGCCGGGCGCCCGGCCCTCTTTCGCCATGGTGGCGATCTGCTCGGCGACGCTCTCGGCGAAGCGCTTTGCGTGGTCCTCGACAGACCATTCGGCCGGGGCATGATAGCTGTCGGGAATGGTCGCCTCGAACACATGCGCAGGTCGGCCCTTGCCGCCCTTGCGCTTGTATTTGTAGGGGCTGAGGTCGATCAGTTCCTGCGTGGTGCCGTGATAGCCCCAGTCGAGCACGATGGCTTCGCTGCGGCCGGTATGGGTTCGCGCCATGCGCAGCATCAGGCTGTTGGCCTCGCTGCCCGAACAGGCGAAGGACGCCACCGACAGGCCTGCGGGCAGCGTCGCCGTCAGCCGCTCGGCATAGGTGACGATGGCATCGTGCAGATAGCGCGTGTTGGTGTTGAGCTTGGCGGCCTGCCTGGCGATCGCCTCGACCACATCGGGATGGGCATGGCCGAGATGGCAGACATTGTTGAAACAATCGAGATAGGCGCGGCCGCGATCGTCGATCAGCCAAACGCCGTCGCCGCGCACGAACTTGATCGGCTCGGAATAGGAAATGGAAAGATTGGGCAGCAGCGACGCTCTTCGCGCGGCAACGATTTCAGGACGGGAGCGGCCGCTCTGATGAAAGGTCTCGGGCGGAATGCCGGCAAGGTCGGCAGCATCGGGAAACAGCTCCTTCCAGACAGCGAGATAGCGCGCTTCGCCGACGCCGAGAATGTCGCGTGCGGCGAGGCTCGTGTCCGTCGATATCTGGAAATGCAGATGCGGCGCCCAGCCGCCATTTTCCGTCGGCGCGCCCATCTCGCCGACAAGCGCGCCCGCTTCAAGGCGGTCGCCTTCCCTGAGACGGCGCCCGGCCTCATGCGCCATGTGGCCCCACAAAGTGATGAAAGGCGGGCATCCCTGCGGCGCATGTTCCAGCGCCACCAGGCAGCCATAGCCCAGCGGATCCTTCTCGATCCCGACGCTTCTGACCGTGGCCTCGAGCGGCGTGTACAGCCGCGTGCCCGCCGGCATGAACAGGTCGAGGCCGAGATGGTTGGCGCGCCGCGTGCCTTCGACGAAACGCGACTGGAACATCTCGCCGGTATAGACCGTGCGCGCCTCGCCCCACGGGCCGATACCGAGCGCGACGCCACGTTCTGCACAGTAAGCATCCCACCATGCGGTCGCCTTGTCGGGTTGCTGCGCGGCCGATGTCACCGTCATCGGATTTTGCGGATCGCCGTAAGGCACGAGCGCCTTGGCAAGCGTCGCCGGATGGCGATCGAGCACAGGCGCAAGCTGCGCGCGGTTTTCCGTGATCCAGTCCGTCACGGCACGGGCGCCGTGAACGGCTTCGAAGCCGCAGGCATGGCGTAGAATCGCCGTGGCGAAGCACCGGTTCATCCTGCCCAGGCGATGCAGCAGCCGCCATGCCGGCGCTTCCGAGATCGACAGATAAGGATTGTCGGCGGTGCGGTCCTTGCGCGCCGCCGAAATCGTCACCGAGGTGACGAGGCGCATCGCGATGACATCGAAGAGCAGGTCGAGCTCTTCCTCACGCAGCGGATACTGGGCATGAAAACCGGCGGCAAGACGGGCAGCCGCCCCGATCGGATCTTCGGCATCGAGAATGGCATAGGCGCAGGCGACCGCCACCTCGCCGATCAGCACGCTGTGCAAGGCGTCACCGAAATCGATCAGGCCAACGACATGCTCGGGCCGTTCGGCGTCGACGAGCACGTTCCAGTCATTGGCGTCATTGTGGATGACCTGCGCCCGGAGCTTCGGCAGAAGGGGCGCCACCACGGCATCGAAATGATCGAGGAATCGTTCCAGCAAGGCGCGATCCTGATCGTCGTCGATGAAGTGCAGGCGCTGCCGTGCGTCGCCGGCGCGGCGGATATCCCAATCGAACGAGCGCAGCGCGCCGGGATGAATGAAGCCTTGCAAGGCACGGTCCAGCCGCCCGAGCGCACCGCCGAGGCTTTCCAGCAGCGCCGGCGTCGACTGGCTCTCCGCCAGCGGCCGGCCGGCAAGCCAGGACACCAGCCGCACGGCGTGGCCTTCGCCACCGGTGCCGGCGACATGGGCAAGCGATGTGCCATCCACCGTCTTCCTGAGACGCGGGACAGCGAGGTCTGGAGCGTTGCGCTCGAGATGATCGAACAGCGCGGTCTGGAATTCGCTCTCGACGATCGGCTCGCTGGCATTGACGATCTTGAGGATCCACAGCGAACGGTCGGGAGCCGTCAGCTTGAAATTCTGGTCGCGCTCGCTGTCGAGCGGCGCGACTGCGCCTGTGACACCGAAGTGGCGCGCAGCAAGGTCGATAGCCTCGCCTTGCGAAAATTGAGGTGCTGGGTGGGAAACGTCGGTCATCGGAAATCCGCATCTGCTTTGTTGAAGCTTGGCATGGGCCACAAAATCGGGCATCCGACAAAGCGTCGGTTGTGCCGGCACAATGCCTGCTTTGACCGGCACTTTAACGGAACCGCCTGGAGCGTGATGCGATGAGGGAATTGGACGCCAAGGACCGGGACATTCTCTCCATCCTGTCGAAGGAAGCCCGCATCCCGCTGAAAACACTCGCGGGGCGCATCGGCCTGTCGCGCAGCGCCACGAGCGAGCGGGTCACGACACTGGAGAAGAGCGGTGTGATCCGGGGCTACCGGGCCGATATCGGTCAGATGGACGCCGGACTGGTCTGCGCTTTCCTGCTGGTCACGCTGATCCGCACGCCGTCGATGGGCATTCTCGACCAGCTGGCGCGCTATCCGGAAGTGCGGCGGGTGTCGTCATTGAGTGGCCAGCTCGATCTCATCGTCGAGGTCGAGGTGCCATCCATCGACAGGCTGAACACCCTGCGAGATCTCATTGCCAGCCATGCCGGCGTCGAGGATCTGACGACCGCGATCGTGCTGCGCCGGGATATCGAACGCGCGGCGGATTGAAGGCGCCCTGCGACAGCCACCGCGACGCCGGCAAGGTTTTCGAAACTGAGGGCCGACAACGCCTTGCGGCGTTGTCGGAAGCGGTCTTTCTCAGTCGATGTCGAACGACACGCCCTGGGCCAGCGGCAGCGCCTTGGAATAGTTCACCGTGTTGGTGGCGCGGCGCATATAGGCCTTCCAGGCGTCCGAACCGCTCTCGCGGCCGCCGCCGGTTTCCTTCTCGCCACCGAACGCGCCGCCTATTTCAGCGCCCGATGTGCCGATGTTGACGTTGGCGATGCCGCAGTCCGAACCATCGACACCGAGGAAGCGCTCGGATTCCTGCAGGTCGCGGGTAAAGATCGACGATGACAGGCCCGCTCCCACCGCATTGTGCTCGTCGAGCACGGCGTCGAAATCGGAATATTTCATCACATAAAGGATCGGCGCGAAGGTCTCTTCCGTGACCGGCGAAACCTGCTTCGGCATTTCGACCAGCGCCGGTTGCACGTAGTAGGCGTCGGGATGGCCGTTCTCGACCCGCGCGCCGCCCGTCACCTTGCCGCCATGGGCGCTGGCTTCCTTCAGCGCCTTCTGCATGGCGTCGAACGCCGCCTTGTCGATCAGTGGCCCGACCAGCGAGGAGGTTTCCAGCGGATTGCCGACCGAAACGCTCTGATAGGCCTTCTTCAGGCGCGGCAGCAAAGCATCATAGACGCTGTCATGCACGAACAGACGCCGCAGCGTCGTGCAGCGCTGGCCGGCCGTGCCCATGGCGCCGAAGGCGATGGCGCGCAGCGCCATGTCGAGATCGGCGGTCGGGCAGACGATGCCGGCATTGTTGCCGCCGAGCTCCAGCACGGCGCGGGCAAAGCGCTTGGCCAGCCGCGGGCCGACATCCCGGCCCATGCGCGTCGAGCCGGTGGCCGAAACCAGAGGAACCTTGGGATGATCGACCAGGATCTCGCCGACGGCGCGATCGCCGATCAGCACCGGCGCCAGCCCCTGCGGCGCATCCGCACCGAAGCGCTTGACCGCACGGGCAAAGATCGCTTCGCAGGCGAGCGCCGTCAGCGGCGTCTTTTCCGACGGCTTCCACACCACCGCGTCGCCGCAGACCAACGCCAGTGCTGCATTCCACGACCACACCGCGACCGGGAAATTGAAGGCCGAGATGACACCGACAACGCCGAGCGGATGCCAGGTTTCCATCATGCGGTGGCCGGGACGCTCGGTGGCGATGGTCAGGCCGTAGAGCTGGCGGGAAAGGCCGACGGCGAAATCGCAGATGTCGATCATTTCCTGCACTTCACCGAGGCCTTCCGACGGGATCTTGCCGACCTCGATCGACACCAGCCGGCCAAGCTCGGCCTTGTGGGCGCGCAGCTCCTCGCCGAGGAGCCGCACCAGTTCGCCGCGCCGGGGACCCGGCACCATCCGCCAGGCCTGGAACGCCGTGTGCGCGGCATCGATGGCCTTGGCAGCCTCGGCCGTTGAAATCGTCTTCAGCGCCGCGATCTGCTCGCCCGTCACCGGGCTGCGCACGATGAGGTCGCCGCCGGTAAGCGCGTCCTTGGCCACGCCCAGTTTCGCCAGAAGTTCAGCCGTTTCCTTCGCTATCGTCATTTTTATCCCTTTCAGATCCGCTCGCCATCATGTGGCGGCGGTCGAGCCTTCGTGCCATGTCGCCTGCGTGCTGCAGGCACGTCAGGCGCCGTCATGGCGTGGCATTACTCGTTTCAGGGGAAAATCGCCACCCCGGCATGGTCCAAGGCCAAGCTGCACGATTGAGCCAGACTCGAATGAACCAGATGGGCAGATGGCGCTCAGTTTGCCTTTTGGACCGTGGGACGCACGGCGCCGTCTCGCATAAGCCGGTCGATATGCATGCGGATATGGGCGGCTTCCGCCGCCGTGTTGGCCAGAGCAATCGCACGGTCAAAGGCAACACGCGCCTCCTCGCCACGGTCAAGTTGCATCAGCAACCCACCCTTGAGGCCGAAGAAGTGGAAATAGCCGGACAGCCGTTCGCCGAGCGGCTCGATCATCGCAAGGGCGGCTTCGGGGCCGCGCACCTTGGCGACTGCAACCGCGCGGTTCAGCGTCACCACCGGCGATGGCTGCATCCTTTCCAGAAGGCTGTAGAGCAGATCGATCTCGGTCCAGTCGGTATCCTCGGGCGTTGCCGCCCGCGCATGCAGTGCGGCGATCGCCGCCTGCACCTGATAGGGCCCTGGCTTCTGGTGGCGCAGCGCCTTGTCGACCAGCGCCAGGCCCTCGTCGATCATCTTGCGGCTCCACAGCGAGCGGTCCTGGTCGTCGAGCAGCACGATCTCGCCATTCTCGTCGAAACGGGCCGGCGCTCGAGCATGCTGCAGCAAAAGCAGCGCCGTCAGGCCCATGATCTCCGGCTCGGTCTGGAAAAGCCTGAGCAACAGCCGCGCCAGCCGGATCGCCTCTTCGCAGAGCGGCGCGCGGGCCGGCGCTTCGCCGCTGTTGGTCGAATAGCCCTCGTTGAAGATCAGATAGACCATGGCCGCGACCGCGGCGAGCCGCTCCGACCGCTCGACCGCGCCCGGCGTCTCGAAGGGCACGCCGGCGTCGGCAATGCGCGCCTTGGCGCGGGTGATGCGCTGTTCCATGGCGCTTTCGCCGACCAGGAAGGCACGCGCGATCTGCTTGACGGTGATGCCGGAAACGATGCGCAGCGCCACCGCGATCTGCTGTGTCGGCGGCAGGTCCGGATGGCAGCAGATGAACAGCAGCCGCAGGATGTCGTCGCGGTAATGCGCGCCGTCCAGCCGCTCGGCGATATCGCTCTCGGCATCTTCGAGGTCCGATATCTGGTCTTCCTCTGGCATCGGCGCCTGCTTGGCGCGCTTGCGCACCGCGTCGATGCCGCTGTTGCGGCCGACAAAGATCAGCCATGCAGCCGGATCGCGCGGCGGCCCGTTCTGCGGCCAGTTCTTGAGCGCCCTCAGGCACGCATCCTGGAAAGCCTCTTCCGCCGTATCGAGATCGCGGAAATAGCGCAGCAACGCACCCATCGCCTGCGGGCGGGCGGCGCTGATCGCGGAGCTGATCCAGGAAAGGTCGGTCATTTCAAAACTCGGGTTGGGTCGAACACGGAAACCGGTCGGATCTCATAGGATCCGCCGCTCGGATTGACCTCGGAAAGCTCGCGCGCGAAGTCGACGGCCTCGTCGAGATCGGCGCATTCGAGCGTGTAGAAGCCGAGGAACTGCTCCTTGGTCTCGGCAAACGGCCCGTCGATGACCACCGCTTCGCCCTTGACCCTGCGCAGCGTCGTCGCAGCAGTGGTCGGCAAAAGCCGCGCCACCGGGCCAAGCCGACCGGCCTGGGCGTATTTTTCCTGCACGTTCAGGAGTTTCGCCATCACTTCGTCATCCTGTGCCTTGCTCCAGGAGGAGACGACATCTTCGGAGGCATAGCAGAGGATAGCGTAGAGCATGGGACGTCCTTTTCTGTATCAAAGGACGAAACAGTAGGGCCTATGCCGACATGGCGTCGACAAAAAAGTTACGGCAATTTTCAACCCTCGCTGGCCTTCAGCCACCTCAGCACCAGCGCCTCTTCGTCGTCGAGACCGTCTATCGATCGCTTGCGCTTGTTGGCCTCCGTCATTTCGCCAAGCAGCCGTCCTTGCACCCAGGCTTCGAACACCTGCGGATGGATGTAGCATTTGCGGCAGACGGCACGCGTGTTGCCCAACCGCTGTGCCACCTTGTCGATGACGGTGTTCATCACCCGCTTCACTCCGGCCTGGCTCTCGGGAAGCTCCGTCTGCGCAAACAGCGAGGCGGCATGGATGGTGCCACCCCAGGTGCGGAAGTGCTTGGAGCTGAAGTCTTCTCCGACGGCGTCGCGTATATAGCGATTGACGTCGTCGGAACGCACCGGATGCCTCGCCCCGTCCTCGTCCAGGTATTGGAACAGCTTTTGCCCCGGAATATCCTGCGCGCCGCGCACGACCCGGGCGATGCGGCGGTCGACCAGCTTCAATTTCCATTCCTTGCCGGACTTGCCCTTGAAGGCAAAGCGCAGGCTCGATCCCTTGATGTCGACGTGGCGGTCGCGCAGCGTGGTCAGCCCGAAACTCTTGTTGTCGCGGGCATAGGCGGCATTGCCGACCCGGATCATCGTATTGTCGAGCAGCCAGACGCTTGCCGCCACGACGCGCTCTGCCGGCAGGCCGTGGCGGCGCAGATCGGCATCGATGCGGCGGCGCAACTCCGGCAGGCTTTCGGCAAAGGCGACAAGACTCGAATATTTGGCGCCGTCGCGCTCCGCCGCCCACAGCGGATGGTAGCGGTACTGCTTGCGCCCGCGCTGGTCGCGTCCGGTCGCCTGGATATGGCCGGTGGGATCGGGCGAAATCCACACATCCGTCCAGGCCGGCGGAATGGCCAGCGCCTTGATGCGGGCGATGGCCGAAGCGCTGACAGGATGGCCTTTCGCGCCCTTATAGGAAAATCCCTCGCCCGCCTTCAGGCGGCGGATACCCGGTTCGCTGTCGCTGACATAGGTGAGCGAGGCCTGATCGGCAGAGGCCTGCGCGCCGTTTTTCGGTGCCCCATTGTCTCCCTGCCCGGCAGCCGATCGGCCGGATGGCGCTCCGGATCTGTCCAGCATGCCCCCTCCACGAGATTTTGCTCAGAGATAAGCACCGGAATGGCCGCTGGTTCCGTCACGCCATCAGAATCGCATCAGGTCCACAGGCTTCGAGGCCGTCAGGCCTTTTCGAGGGCGACCGGAATGACATCGACCGCCTGGTCGCCGACCTGTCCGCCGGTGGTTTTCAGCACTCCGACGATCGGCGCCACGTCGGAATAATCACGGCCATAGCCAACGGTGATGTGGTCGTTGCTGGCCCGCATGCCGTTGGTCGGGTCGAATTCCTGCCAGCCGGCATCGCGCCCGCACCAAACCTTGACCCAGGCATGCATGGCGTCGGCGCCTTCGAGCCGCGGCTTGCCCTTCGGTGGAATGGTGCGCAGGAAGCCGCTGACATAGCCGGCGGGAATGCCCAGCCCGCGCAGGCCGGCGATCATGATGTGCGAGAAATCCTGGCAGACACCGCGCCTCAGGCGGAAGGCGTCGCTTGCTTTGGTATGCACCGTGGTCGCCTTGCCGTCATAGGTGAAATCGCGATGGATGCGGTTGCAAAAATCCATCACCGTGCCGGTGGCCGAACCGGCAAGGCTCTGCCGCGCATAGGCGGTGATCGCGGCATCGATGCCGACATGATCGCTGGCAGCGAGAAAGTGATGCGGTGCGTCGGGCGCCAGTGACCGCACCGCGCCGAGTTCTTCCCTCAGGCGCTGCAAGTCGGGCGACACGTCGAGCCCGGGCTCCGGGCGCGACACCGATACGCGCGCGCTCATCCTGATGTCGAGCCCGTCATGAACATCGCGAAAGGCGATCGCGGTGACATTGTTGCCGAAGAAATCGGAAAAATCAGTGCGCTCCGACGGGGTCGGCACAAACGAAAGCGAGGCGGCGACCACGCGCTGCACGCCGGCAATGGTCGGCGGCAACACACGCACCTGATGTCGGCTGCCACCGGCCGCGGCGTCATAATCGTAGCTGAGATGAAGCCTGATATCGTACAGCATGCCTACTTTTCTTGTTTTGGCGCAGGCTCTTCTCGCAAAACCGCGCGACACTTTTGCGGAGCCTGCTTAGCCGAAATACGCTTTGGCGAGGCTGTTGTAGAGGTTGCCGATCTCCGTGGCGAGATCGTCCAGCACCTCCGCCGACATCTCCGATGGCTCCATGACGGCGATTGCTGTGTTGAGCTGCAGGATTTCCTTGGCCGCCACCGACATGTGCCCCTCCGGACCAACCGACGGCAACAGGCCGATCTCGGCCTTCAGCCGTTCGAGCTGGAACAGGATCGAGCGCGGGTTGAGGGGATCGAGCGCCAGGAGGTCGATCACCGTTCGGCGCCCGGCCCGCACCGGATACTGCCGGCGGTGGGTCATGACGCTGTCGCCGATCTCCAGCATCATGTCGAGCGAGCCGTCCGGCGCGCCGGAGCGGGTAAGACAGGCAAGCGTGCGGGCGATCTGGATACCACGCTCGATGCGCCGGCCGATTTCGAGGAAACGCCAGCCGGTGAAACGGTACATGTTCTCGTGCAGCAGGCCGGAAAAGCCGGCGAGCTTGCGCAGCATGACCGTCATCGCCCGCGTCGCATCATCGCCCGGCGCGACTGTGGTGGCGAATTGGTGGATTGTCTTCGACAGGTCCTTCAGCGCCAGCCAGCCGTCGGGCGAAAACCGGTCGCGGATCTGCCCGGCGCTGTAGACGGCGCTGTCCAGCGTACCGATCAATGCGGGCGGAATGGCCGATTCGAGGTCGATGCCGAACGGTTCGAGATAATCCCTGACATCGGCGAGCAGCGGCATCTCCGGATCGGACGTCTCGGCCAGCCGCACATGATAGGCGCGCAGGATGCGCACCGTGTCTTCCGAGCGCTCGATGTAGCGGCCGAGCCAGGTCAGGTTTTCCGCGGCACGGCTGGGCAGGCTGCCCGGCATGGTGCGGGCAAAACTGTCATGCTCCTGCGGCAGCAGCGTCTCGCGCTCGACCGGCCGGTCGCTGACCACCCAGACGTCGGCCGCCTGGCCACCGCGCTGCATGGCGATGGCCGTCGGGTCGAGCGACAGGCCGACGCGAGCGAAACCGCCGGGCATTACCGTCCAGCCTTCCGGCGTGCGCGCCAGATAGACGCGCAGGCTCGCCGGCCGCGGCTCCAGCCAGCCGCCGACATAGACCGGCGTCGTCGACAGCGTCACCGCTTCCTGGCCCACGAAACCGCCGCCGTCGCGCTCGATGCGCGCGATCAACGCGGCACGTTCGTCAGCCGTAAGTGCCGAACCGAGCCTGGTCTGGTCGTCGTCTTCGAAGGCAAGCCGCGTCGATAGCGCCGGGCCGACCACCATGCGGTCGAGATTGGCGAGCACATGCCGGCGTTCGCTGTCCTGCCCGCACCACCAGGTGGCAACGCTTGGCAACAAAAGCTCTTCGCCGCGCAATTCGCGCGAAATTTTTGGCAGGAAGGCGAGCAGCGCCCGCGTTTCCATCAGGCCTGAACCCAGCGCATTGACCGCCGAAACGGCGCCGCGGCGGATCGCCTCGACCAGGCCCGGCGTGCCGATCTGCGAGTCTGGTCTGAGTTCCAGCGGATCGGCGAAGGCGGCATCGAGCCGCCGCCACAGCACGCTGATCGGCATCAGCCCGGAAACGGTGCGCACCATCAGCTTGCCACCGGAGACGGTCAGATCCTCGCCCTCGAGCAGCATGATGCCGAGATAGCGGGCGATATAGGCGTGCTCGTAATAGGTCTCGTTGAGCGGCCCCGGCGTCAGTATGGCGACGCGGCCGTCATTCTCCTTGGCCATGCCGATCAGCGCATCGCGAAAGCGGCGAAAGAAACCGGCCAGGCGATGCACATGCATCTCGCCATAGATGTCGGACAGCGCGCGCGTGGTGGCGACGCGGTTTTCCAGCGCAAAGCCGGCGCCCGACGGTGCCTGCGTGCGATCGCCCAGCACCCACCAGCTTCCGTCCGGCCCGCGGCCGAGCTCGAAGGCGCAAAAATGCAGGAAATGGCCGCTGGCCGGTACGGTGCCGGCGACGGGGCGCAGATATTCGGGACTGGCCGCAATCAGGCCGGCCGGCAAGATGCCCTTCTCGATCAGCCGGTTCGGCCCGTAAATATCGGCGACTATCTCCTCGAACAGATCGGCGCGCTGGACGAGGCCGGCGCTGATCTCGGCCCATTCCTTGTCTTCGATCAGCAGCGGAATATGCGCCAGCGGCCATTCGCGCTCATTGGCGCCGGCCTTGTCGTAGACGCGGTAATAGACGCCGGCATCGCGCAGATACTGGTCGGCACGGGCAAACCGCTGGCCGAGTTTTTCCGGGCCAAGCTCTTCCAGCGCCTCAATGAAGGGCGCCCAGGCCGGACGCGGATTGCCTGAAGCATCGACCATCTCGTCGACGACGCCGTCAATCGGCTGGTAGTGCTCCAGCAGACTGTGCCTCAGCGGCTTGCCGCGCAGCTTTTTGTGATTCCCCTTTGCCATCGCTGATCAGAGTCTTGCTGGCCGCCTGAGGTCAAGGGTCATCGGGAAGTCTTCAGAGGCTTCTTCGTTGCGCAGCACATAGGCCGACGGGGTGTGGCCGCGCGGCTCGAAGCGGGCAAGCCGCCGCGCCTCGGCCTCGTTGCCGTTGACCGGGAAGGTATCGTAGCTGCGCCCGCCGGGATGCGCGACATGGTAGACGCAGCCGCCAACCGCCCGACCCGACCAGCGGTCGTAGATGTCGAAGACCAGCGGCGTGTTGACCGGCAGCGCCGGATGCAGGCCCGACGCCGGCTGCCAGGCCTTGAAGCGCACGCCCGCCACCGCGACCTCCCTGTTGTCGGTCACCTTCATCGGCACGACGCGGCGGTTGCAGACGATGGCATGACGTTCCGGGTTGAGACCTTCGGTCCTGACCTGCAGCCGTTCGACCGAGGAATCGACAAAGCGCACGGTGCCGCCAATGGCGCCCTGTTCGCCCATGACGTGCCACGGCTCAAGCGCCTGTCGCAGTTCCAGCTTGATGCCGGCGTGCTGGACTTCGCCACAGAACGGAAAACGGAATTCGAGCTGCGCGTCGAACCATTCCGGACGGAACTCGAAGCCATTGAGCTTGAGGTCGTCGAGCACGTCGAGGAAATCCGCCCAGACATAATGCGGCAGCATGAAACGGTCGTGCAGCGAGGTGCCCCAGCGCACGAAGCGGCCGTCGAGCGGGTTCTTCCACGCGCGGGCGATGATGGCGCGCACCAGCAATTGCTGCGCCAGGCTCATGCGCGCATTGGGCGGCATTTCGAAGCCGCGGAACTCGACCAGGCCGAGCCGGCCGGTCGGACCGTCAGGCGAAAACAGCTTGTCGATGCAGATTTCCGAGCGATGCGTATTTCCCGTGACGTCGGTCAACAGATTGCGGAACAGCCGATCGACCAGCCACGGCAAGGGTGCATTGCCCTGATCAGGGTGCGGCACCTGCGCCATGGCGATTTCGAGTTCGTAGAGCGAGTCATGCCGGGCTTCGTCGAAGCGTGGCGCCTGGCTGGTCGGACCGATGAACAGGCCGGAAAACAGATAGGACAGCGACGGACGCCGCTGCCATTGCAGCACCAGGCTCTTCAAGAGATCGGGCCGGCGCAGGAACGGGCTGTCATTCGGCGTCGCGCCACCGACGACCACATGGTTGCCGCCGCCGGTGCCGGTGTGGCGGCCATCGATCATGAACTTGTCGGCGCCAAGCCGCGTCTGCCGCGCCTCTTCGTAGATCGCCGTCGTCGTCGCCACGCAATCCTGCCAATTGGCAGCCGGATGGATGTTGACCTCGATGACGCCGGGGTCTGGCGCCACGCGGATGACGTTGAGGCGCGGATCGTGCGGCGGGCTATAGCCTTCGATATGCACGGGAAGCCCGATCGCCTTGGCCGCGTTTTCGGCGGCTGCGACCAGTTCGAGATAGTCTTCCAGCGCCTCTACCGGCGGCATGAACACGCAGAGCCGCCCGTCGCGCGGCTCGACCGAAAGTGCTGTGCGCACCGCACCGCCGATCTCGGTGATCTCCTGCTCCACCCGATCCTGCTGACCGGTCGTCGCGGTGAAAGAAATCGCCTGCTGGCGGCGCGCCATTTCGTCGGCGCCCTCCAGCTCGGCCGGAGCGGTAGAGGGCAAGATCGCCTCTCGCGCCGGCAGCGCGCCGCGCGGCAGCGAAGGATCGACCGGCACGATATAGGGGAACTGCGCCGGCGGCACGTAAGGCAGCGTGCCCAGCGGCAGGCGGTAGCCGACCGGTGAATCGCCCGGCACCAGGAACAGCCGGCCGCGCCGCGTCTTCCACTTTTCCGAGCGCCAGCGCGGATCCGAAGCCTGGCTGTTCCAGCGCTGCACCGGCAGCACATAGCCTGACGGCTTGGTCAGCCCGCGCTCGAAAACTTTCGTCATGCGGCTGCGCTCTTCCGGGTCCTCCAGCTTGGAGTTGGACGGGTCGACATTATCCGGCAGCTTGCCTTCCTTGAGCAGCCATTCGGCCGGGTCTTCATAGGCCTCGCTGACCATCGCCTTGTCGATGCCGAGTTCGCCGGCAATCGCCGTCAGCAGGCTTTCGGCCTGCTGCGGTCCGACCTTCGCATCGTTCTTTTCGCGCGCGATCAGCGACGGATCGCTCCACACCGGCTGGCCATCGGTGCGCCAATAGAGCGAGAAGGTCCAGCGCGGCAGGCTCTCGCCCGGATACCATTTGCCCTGGCCGTAGTGGAGAAAGCCGCCCGGCGCGAAGCGCTCGCGCAGTTTTCGGATCAGCGCATCGGCCTTTTCCCGCTTGGTCGGGCCGACGGCGGCGGTGTTCCATTCGGCCGACTCGAAATCGTCGATCGAGACAAAGGTCGGCTCACCGCCCATGGTCAGCCTGACATCACCCGCCTGCAGCGCTGCATCGACCTTGTTGCCCAGCGCATCCAGCGCCTGCCAGCTTTCATCGGAGAACGGCTTGGTGATGCGCGGATGTTCGGCGATGCGGTCGACCCGCATGTCGAAGCCGAACTCGACATTGGCGAAGCTCGCCATGCCGGAAATCGGCGCGGCATTGCGGAAATGCGGCGTTGCCGCCAGCGGCACATGGCTTTCACCGGTGAGCAGCCCCGAAGTCGGGTCGAAGCCGATCCAGCCGGCGCCCGGAAGATAGACCTCGCACCAGGCATGCAGGTCGGTGAAGTCGACGGCGGTTCCGGCCGGGCCGTCGAGCGCCACCAGATCGGGCTTCAACTGGATCAAATAGCCGGAGACGAAGCGCGCGGCGATGCCGAGGTTCCTCAGGATCTGCACCAGCAGCCAGCTCGAATCCCGGCATGAGCCTTTTTTCGCGGCCAGCGTCTCCTCCGGCGAAAACACGCCGGTCTCCATGCGCACGATATAGGCGATCTCGCGCTGCAGCCGCGCATTCAGGTCGACGACGAAATTGACGGTGTTGGTGGCGCTACGGTCGATGGTCTTGAGGAACGCCGCCAGCAGCGGCCCCGCCGGCTCCGGCGTGCGGTAGATGGTAAGATCGTCCCTGATCTCTTCCGGGTACTCGAACGGGAAGGTCTCGGCCGACGGTTCGACGAAGAAATCGAAAGGATTATAGACCGTCATGTCGGCGACAAGGTCGACCTCGATCTTCAGCTCCGTCACCGGCTCCGGGAAGACGAAGCGGGCGAGGAAATTGCCGTAGGGGTCCTGCTGCAGATTAACGAAATGGTTTGCCGGCCCGATCTTCAGCGAATGGCTGAGCACCTTGGTGCGGGAATGCGGCGCCGGCTGCAGCCTGATGACCTGGGGCCCGAGAACCACGGGCCGGTCATATTTGTAATGGGTCAGGTGGTAGACGGCTGCCAGAATTGCCATGGGGCCCCGGAGATCGGCGTTTCAAACGAATTCGCTGAACCCTGACACATCTGCTGGCCAATCTCCAAGCAGAGATGTTGCGGTGCACCTAATTTAAGCAGCAGAAGCCGGCTCAAGGTGTGCCTTAGAAGAATGCCTGGATACCCGTCAGGGCCCTTCCCAAAATCAGCGCATGCACGTCGTGCGTGCCTTCATAGGTGTTGACCGTCTCCAGGTTCTGCGCGTGGCGCATGACGTGATAGCCGATCTGGATGCCGTTGCCGCCATGCATGTCGCGGGCCTGGCGGGCGATGTCGAGCGCCTTGCCGCAATTGTTGCGCTTGACGATCGAAATCATTTCCGGCGCCATCTTGCCTTCGTCCATCAGACGGCCGACCCGCAAGCTACCCTGCAGGCCGAGCGCGATCTCGGTCTGCATGTCGGCGAGCTTTTTCTGGAACAGCTGCGTGCCGGCGAGCGGCTTGCCGAACTGCTTGCGGTCGAGGCCGTATTGCCGGGCCCGGTGCCAGCAATCCTCGGCCGCGCCCATCGCGCCCCAGGAAATGCCGTAGCGAGCGCGGTTTAGGCAGCCGAACGGGCCACCGAGGCCCTTGGCGTTAGGCAGCAGCGCGTCTTCGCCGACCTCGACGCCTTCCATCACCACCTCACCGGTGATCGACGCGCGTAGCGACAGCTTGCCGCCGATCTTCGGCGCCGACAGCCCCTTCATGCCCTTTTCCAGCACAAAGCCGCGGATCTCGTCCTTGCTGTTCTCGCCCTTCAACTTCGCCCAGACGACGAACACATCGGCGATCGGCGCGTTGGAGATCCACATTTTCGAGCCGGAGATCTTGTACCCGTCCGCCGTCTTCTCGGCCCGCGTCTTCATGCCTCCGGGATCGGAGCCGGCATCCGGCTCGGTCAGGCCGAAGCAGCCGATCCATTCGCCCGAGGCCAGCTTCGGCAGGTATTTCTTGCGCTGCTCCTCCGAGCCATAGGCATGGATCGGATACATCACCAGCGACGACTGCACTGACATCATCGAGCGATAGCCGGAATCAACGCGCTCGACCTCGCGCGCCACCAGCCCGTAGGTGACGTAGTTGGCGCCGAGGCCGCCATATTCTTCAGGGATGGTGATGCCGAGCAGGCCCGCCTCGCCCATCTCGCGAAAAATGCCGGCATCGGTCTTTTCCTCGAGATAGGCCTCCTCGATGCGCGGCGCGAGCTTGTCGGCGGCAAAGGCGGCGGCGCCATCGCGCACCATGCGCTCGTCCTCGGAGAGCTGGTTCTCGATCAGGAAAGGGTCTTCCCAGACGAACGCGTTCTTGTCGGCGGCCATGGCTCGGTCTCTCCCAAATGCATGTCGCCCAAAGTGTTCAGCGGTTTTGGGACAACGACATGCACAAACAAAAAATATTGGATGCCGGGCTTATCCGCCTCCGCCCCGAAAAAATCAAACGAAATTGCATCACCGATCAATGAGCTGTAGTAATGGATCATGAACGTCCAGCGCCGTCTTTTGCCAAGCACCAGCGCCCTTGCCGCCTTCGAGGCGGTGGCCCGTCTCGGCTCTTTCACCGCCGCTGCGCAGGAACTCGATCTGACCCAGGGCGCCATCAGCCGGCAGATAGGACTGCTGGAAGAGCAGTTCGGCCGCCGGCTGTTCGAGCGCGACAGCCGCAATGTCCGGCTGTCGACAGCGGGCGAAATCTACGCCGAGGCGGTGCACGCCGCACTTGGCCAGTTGCGCGACGCGGCACTCGGATTGATGAGCAATCGGCATAGTGGCGTGCTGAACCTTGCCATACTGCCGACCTTCGGTACGCGCTGGCTGATGCCGCTGATCCCGGATTTCGTCGCCAACAACCCCGACGTTACCATCAACTTCGTCACCCGCATCGGCCGCTTCGATTTCGCCCGCGAGCGGCTCGACGCCGCCATCCACCACGGCCTGCCCGACTGGCCGGACGCCGACTCCACGCTTCTGATGCGCGAAACCGTGATACCGGTGGTTTCCCCCGAGTTCCTCGCCAGCCGCGCCATCGCCAAGGCGACCGATATCAGCCGCCTCCCGTTGCTGCACATGGCGACCCGCCCCGGCGCCTGGAGCGAATGGTTCGAACAGCAAGGTCTCAGTGCGCCGACCGGGCCCGGCATGCAGTTCGAACAATTCGGCACCGTCGCCCAGGCCTGCATGGCGGGGCTTGGCGTCGCGCTCCTGCCGCAGATTCTAATTGCGGGCGAATTGCAGCGCGGTCAGCTTGTGCCGACGCCCGGCCAGCCGATGCAAAGCCGCAGCGCCTACTATCTCGTCGTGCCGAACGACAAGCGCGGCCACCCGCCAGTCGCCAGTTTTCGCGACTGGCTGCTGGGCCAGGTTGAGAAGGAGCCGGCTGTTCTGGCGTGGTAGCTACTTCCGCTTCAGCGCGTCCGCCAGCGCAGCGCCAAACGCGCCCTGCGACGGCCGTTCCGGCTGGCGCTGTGGCGCCGGCGCACGTGGCGCTGGCCTGCCGTCGCGCGGACCTTTCGAGGCACCGCCCTCGCCGCCATCCTTGCGCATCGACAGCGCGATGCGCTTGCGCTTAATGTCGACATCGACGACCCGCACCTTCACGACATCGCCGGCCTTGACCACCTCATGCGCGTCCTTGATGAAGCGATCGGCCAGTTGCGAGACATGCACCAGCCCGTCCTGGTGCACGCCGATATCGACGAAGGCGCCGAAGGCGGCGACATTGGTCACCGTGCCTTCAAGCAGCATGCCAGGCTTCAGATCCTTGATGTCGTCGACGCCGTCGGCGAAGGTCGCGGTCTTGAAGCCGGGCCGAGGGTCGCGGCCGGGCTTTTCCAGCTCGGCAATGATATCGCGCACCGTCGGCAGGCCGAAACGTTCGTCGACGAAGACGCGGGGGTCGAGTGCCTTGAGCGCGGCGCTGTCGCCCATCAGCGCGCGCACATCGCGGCCGCAGGCGGCGACGATCTTCTTGGCCACGCCATAGGCTTCCGGATGCACCGACGAGGCATCGAGCGGCTCGCTGCCATTGGCGATGCGCAGGAAGCCGGCGGATTGTTCGAACGCACGCGGCCCGAGTCGCGCCACTTTGAGCAGCTCCTTGCGGCTGGCGAACGGCCCGGTCGCATCGCGATGCGCGACGATGGCGTCGGCCAGCGATGCGCCAAGGCCGGACACGCGGGCCAAAAGCGGCGCCGAGGCGGTGTTGAGATCGACGCCGACGGCGTTGACCGCGTCCTCGACCACCGCCTCCAGTGAGCGGCCCAGCCGGTACTGGTCGACATCGTGCTGGTATTGGCCGACGCCGATCGACTTCGGCTCGATCTTGACCAGCTCGGCCAGCGGATCCTGCAGGCGCCTGGCGATCGACACCGCACCGCGCAGCGACACATCGAGGCCGGGAAACTCAGCAGCCGCCGTCGCCGAGGCCGAATAGACCGAAGCGCCGGCTTCGCTGACGATCACCTTGAGCGGCTTCGGCCCACCATCCGAAGGTAGGTCGGACAGCATGTCGGCGACCAGCTTTTCAGTCTCGCGGCTGCCGGTGCCGTTGCCGATCGAGATCAGCTCGACCTTGTGCAGGCGGATGAGCCTGGCGAGTTCCGCCTGCGTGCCGCGCACATCGTTTTTCGGCGGAAACGGATAGACTGTCGTCGTTGTCAGCACCTTGCCGGTGCCGTCGACCACCGCGACCTTGACGCCGGTGCGGATGCCGGGATCGAGCCCCATCGTGGCGCGCGATCCGGCAGGGGCCGCCAGCAGCAAATCCTTGAGATTGCGGGCAAAGACGTGGATTGCCTCTTCCTCCGCCCGCTCACGCAGGTCGCGCATCAGATCGAGCGTCAGATGCAGCGACAGTTTTATCCGCCAGGTCCAGCCGGCAACGTCCATCAGCCAGCGATCGCCCGGCAGGCTGGCGCCGATGGCATAGGCATTGGCGATCATCCGCTCGACCGGCTTCACCGGCGAGGCATCGTCGGCATCGACCTCGATGTCGAGCGACAGCACCTCTTCGTTGCGGCCGCGCAGCATGGCCAGCGCACGGTGGCTGGGCACATTCGCCCAGCGCTCGACATGGTCGAAATAGTCGGAGAATTTGGCGCCCGCCTCCTGCTTGCCGTCGACCACACGGGCGCGCATGAAGGCGCGTTCCTTCATGTAGCTGCGCAGCTTGCCGACCAGATCGGCATTTTCCGCAAACTGCTCCGACAGGATGTCGCGCGCGCCCTCCAAAGCGGCCTTGGCGTCCGCCACTTCCTCAGTCACAAAGGCCAGCGCGGCCTCGGCAGGCACCAGCGAGCGGTTGGCAAGGATCGCCTCTGCCAGCGGACCAAGCCCGCGCTCCCGGGCGATCTCGGCCTTGGTGCGGCGCTTCGGCTTGTAGGGCAGATAGATGTCTTCCAGCTCCGCCTTGGTGACGGCGGCGACGATCTTGGCTTCAAGCTCCTCGGTCAGTTTGCCCTGGTCGCGGATCGAGCCAAGGATGGTGTCGCGGCGCGCGTCGAGCTCGCGCAGATAGGCCAGCCGCTCGGCAAGGTCGCGCAATTGCGTGTCGTCGAGCCCGCCGGTGACCTCCTTGCGGTAGCGCGCCACGAACGGCACCGTCGCACCTTCGTCGAGCAGGCCGATAGCTGCCGCAGCCTGCTCGGGCCGCGCGCCGATTTCGGCCGCGATGATGGCTGCGATGCGCTTGATGTCGGATGCCATGTCGTTCCTGCTCTCTTCAAAAAGAGCGGCGACCATAGGCGCTGACATGCAGTCCGCCAACCGCAGCGTTCTCAACCGTCAAAGAGGTCCACAGGAAAGCGCCGTGCTTTCGCCGGTCAGACCATCCGGCTAAGCGCTTCAAAGTAGGCAACGATCTCGCCTTCCAGCGCATGGTCCTCAGGCACCGGCTGCGATCCCATTTTTGCAATCACCACCTCGTTCCTTGGATCGACATAGAGCCACTGGCCATGGATGCCGATGCCGCAGAAGGCGCCGTTTTCGTGACCCGTCTGGTACCATTTGTTGCGGTAACGGCCCTTCGGGAACAACGACACCATTGTGCCGCGCTGCCAGGCCTCCGCGCTGCCGCCGGCAACGACCGTGTCGCGCACCCAGGCCTCCGGTACGATGCGGCGGCCATTGGCAGTGCCGCCCTGCCGCATCATCTCGCCGATACGTGCGAGATCACGCGGTGTCACCGAAATGCCGCCGGCGGTGCGCGCCGTGCCTTCCATGTCGACGCCGATCGATGCCTCGCTGACAGCGCCGAGCGGCAGCCACAGTTTTTCGCGCATCAGGTCGGGGATGCGCTGGCCGGCAGCGCGCTCCAGCAACAGGCCGAGCAGATCGGAATTGGGCGAGCGATAGCGGAAGGTTTCGCCATGCGGGTCGGCGAGCCGCTGCAGGGTCAGAATGAATTCGCGCAGGCTTTCCGTGCCGCCGCCCGGATTCCACAGCGTGGCGCGACGGTAGCGGGCAAAGGCGCTTTCCGGATCGAGATAGGCCTCCTCGAAATCGAGGCTGACGCTCATGTCGAGCACATGCCGGCAGCTCGCATCGCCATAGGCCGAGCCGGCGGCTTCCGGGATGTACTGCGTCACAGGCGCTTCCGGATCGAACACGCCCTCGCCTTCCAGTATGCCGGCGATGATGGCGGTGACCGACTTGCTGATCGAGAAGATGATGTGACGAGCGCCGAAATCCATACGCGGCGCGAACCAGTCGCCGACGATCTTGCCGCCTTTCATCACCGTCAGTGCGTCGCTGCTCGAACGCACCAGGAATTCGGCCACCGTCTCCGGCGCGCCGGCGACGGACACCTTTTCGCCGAGCAGGCCGCTCATGTCCCGCGCCGGCGCCTCGACGCTTCCCGGCGTCGCTGCCACGGGGGCGGTCGGCACCAGCTCGCCAAGGTTCTGGAATGACCAGCGGTTGAACGGGCTTTCGCGCCAGTTGGAAAGCAGCACCTCGTTGCGGCGAAAGCCGTAGCGGGTCTCGAACGCGGTCTTGCCGGTCATGAACGTTCCTCAAAGCATGGTTTGTTTGGGATCAGCCAAGCGCCTTGGCTATGGCATGCACCGCCTTCAGCGTCGCCACGGAATAGGCGACATTGCTGAAATCCGGGTAGGTCGAGAGCTTGACCACGACCATGTTGGTTTCCCAGTCGATATGGATCATTTGCCCGAACACGCCTCGGCATATCAGAGCGCGTGAGCGCGGGTTCTCGATCCAGAACTGGTTGCGGTAGCTGCCTTCCGGCAGGCTCGGATTGAAGTCCAGCCCATGCTTGCCGTTGCGCGTCGCCTCGATCCAGTCGGCGGGCACGATGCCGCGGCCATTGTCGAGGATCAGCTGGCCGAAGCGGGCATAGTCACGCAGCGTCGCGTTGAAACCGCCATCGGCCAGCGCATAGCCGGCGCTGTCGACGGTGAAGCAGGCGCTCTCGTCGGCGCCGAGCTTCTGCCACAGCTCCTCGGACACCAGTTGAGCCAGCCGCTTGCCGGTCACCCGCTCCATGATGAAGGCAAGCACGTCGGTCTCGATCGAGCGGTATTCGAATTCAGCACCATGCGGCCGCACCTTGTCCTTCAGCCGCAGGATCAGTTCGAACAGATGCGACGGCCATTGGAAATCCGGATCGCTGTCCGGCGGCACCGGCTTCCAGCCGGTGGCGACATCGACCTGGCCGATATCGGAATAGCGATCGGTGTACTCCTCGGAAAAGCGCACGCCGGTGGTCATATCCAGCACATGCTGCACGCTGGCGCCGGCCCAGCCGGTCTCGCCGAGTTCCGGCAAATAGGCGGTCACCGGTTTGGCAGGATCGATCAGGCCGCGCCCGACCAGAATACCGAACACAGTGCCGGTTACCGACTTCGCCATCGATTGCGACAGATGCAGCGTGCGCTCGTCCATGCCATTGAAATAGCGCTCATAGGCGACCTTGCCGTCCTTGAGCACCAGGAAACCGTCGGCATAGGTTTCGTCGAGCAGACCGGCGAGCGTCGTCGGGCGGCCCTCGCTATCCTCCACCGGCAGCGCATCGAGGTCGGTCTCGGCGCGTTCGAGACGATGGCGATGGCCATTGCCGCGCCAGACCTCGATGGTCGGCAGGAATTCGCGGATGTGCTGGAAGGCCCAGCGGTTCCAGGGCGGCCGGTCCCAATCGAGCTTCGGCAACGCCATTTGCGGCGGCGAGCCTTGCATGATCGGCGGCCGCGGATCGGAATTGCGGTAAGAGTCCATGATGCCATTCCGGAAAAGAAAAGACCCSGCGGCGTAGGCCGCCGGGTCCCCTCGCGAAGCGATTACTTCTGCAGTTCGGTCCAGATCTTGGTGTAGATGTCCTGGATCTCAGGCGCACACATCGTCTGGAATTCGCCCTGTGCCTTCGCAGCCTCCGGAATGACGACTTCCGGGGCATCCTTCATGTCGGCCGGCATGTACTTGTCCGAGCCGGTGATGGCGTTGGCGTAGCGATGGAAGGCCGAGAGGCCCGCCGCGTTTTCCGGATCCATGATGAAGTTCTGGAACAGCTTGGCGTTCTCGACGTTCTTGGCCTCCTTCAGAACGACGACGTTGTCGCTCCACAGGCCATAGCCTTCCTTCGGATAGTTATAGTGGATGGCCGGATTGGCCAGCCGCTGGCGCAGCGCCGAACCATTCCAGTCGCTGGTCGCCTTGAAGTCGCCGGCGCCCATCTTCTCGATGGTGTTGTATTCCATGGCGATCCAGTTCGGCTTGGCCGCGACGAGCGTATCGCGCACCTTCTTCAGCACCGCCTTGTCGTCGGTGCACTGCTGGCCGCCGACATATTTGATCGCCGCGAAGATAACGTCATTCATCT
Source organism: Mesorhizobium sp. P2_F5 (assembly GCF_056403715.1). Taxonomy (NCBI): domain Bacteria; kingdom Pseudomonadati; phylum Pseudomonadota; class Alphaproteobacteria; order Hyphomicrobiales; family Phyllobacteriaceae; genus Mesorhizobium; species Mesorhizobium sp. P2_F5. The sequence goes on from NZ_JBFUEY010000003.1 coordinate 189,304, forward strand.
CGGGAACGACATTGACCTTGCCCTTCAACTCGTCCGGCGTGTTGAAGATGATGCCCCACGAGTCGGCCGGTCCCTTGTAGGCGTCGGTGTTGACGACGACGCCGACAGTGCCCAGCGCCCACGGCACCGAATATTTGCGGCCGGGGTCGAAATCGGGATTGGCCCATTCCGGCGCGACGTTCTTGAAGTTCTCCATCTTGCCCGGGTCGGTCTCGAGCACGAGGCCTTCCTTGATCCAGATCGGCACGTAGGTCTGCGACGGCACGGCAATGTCGAAACCGGTGCCGCCCTGGCGCACCTTGGCCAGGGCCGTGTCGTTGGAATCATAGTCGGTGATGGTCACCTTGATGTTGTATTTGGCTTCGAACTTCTTGATCACGTCGGGGCTGGTGTAGTTGCCCCAATTATAGATATTCAGCTCGCCATCGGCCCGGGCCAGGCCCGTCGTTGCGAGCAGCGCCAACCCCATGGCGGCTGTCGTTGTTTTCCAGTTCATGGTTTTAACTCCCATTTGTAGGTTCAGTCTCGTTTCCTGCTGACAAAGAAAAACAACGTGACGATCGCGACCGAAAGCAGCAGGAAGGCGGTCGATATCGCGTTGATCTCGGGTGTGATGCCGCGGCGGATCTGGCCGAGCATGTAGGTGGGCAGCGTGTCCTGGCCACCGGATTTGACGAACTCGGTGATGACGACGTCGTCGAGCGAGATGACGAAGGCCAGCATCAGTCCGGCAAGTATGCCGGGCCACAAAAGCGGCAGCGTGATGCGCCGGAAAGTCTTCCACGGCGTCGCGTAGAGATCGGCCGCGGCACGTTCCAGCGTCAGGTCCATGTTTTCCAGCCGCGCCCGGATCGGCAAATAGGCAAACGGAATGCAGAACGCCGTGTGCGCCGCAATCAGGTAACCGAGGCCGGAATAGCCGGTGAAGATCTTGATGCGCGAGAAGAAGATCAGCAGCGCCACGCCGGTGACGATCTCGGGCACCATCAAGGGCTGGTTGATGGCCGCATATTTGAAGGTCAGACCCGGATAGGATGCGGTTCGCGTGGTGGCAAGCGCGGCCATGGTGGCAAAGATCGTCGACAGCACCGCCGCGACGGCGCCGATCTGGAACGAGCGCAGCGTCGCGTCGATGACCTGCACGTTCTGCCACGCCGACTGGAACCAGCGCATCGAAAAGCCGCCCCATTCGGACGTCGAGTTCGCCGCGTTGAAGGCGTAGGCGACCAGCACGATGATGGGCAGATAGAGCACGATGAAACAGGTGGCGGCGATCGCCGTGAAGCCGGTCTGGTGCTTGATGGAAAAGTTCTTAGCCATGCCGCACCCCCGACTTGCCGGCATTGCGCACATAGGCAAGCAGCGCCACCATGACGATGATCATCACCGTGATCGACAGCGCCGAGCCGAGCGGCCAGTTGCGGCCCTGCCCGAACTGCAATTCGATCAGATTGGACAGCATCATGTTCTTGCCGCCACCAAGCACGCTGGGCGTCACATAGGCGCCAAGGGCGGGAATGAAGACCAGGATGGAGCCGGCAATGACACCGGGTTTGACCAGCGGGAAAATGATCTTCCGCAGCACCTTGAAGCGTGTCGCGTAGAGGTCGTAGCCCGCCTCGACCAGCCGGAAATCGAGCTTCTCCATGCTGGCGTAGATCGGCAGCACCATCAGCGGCAGGTAGACATAGGCCATACCGATCAGGATCGCGGTGTCGGTGTAGAGGATCTGCACCGGCGCCGAGACGATGCCGAGCTTGAGCAGGATGGTGTTGATGATGCCTTCGTTGCGGATGATCTGCAGCACGGCGAAGGTGCGGATCAGAAGGTTGGTCCAGAACGGAATGGTGATCAGGAACAGCCAGAGATCCCTCGTCTTCTCACTGCGCGTCGCCATGAAATAGGCGGTGGGAAACCCGAGCGCCAAAGTGGCGATCGTCGTCACCACTGCGAGCTTGATCGAGCGCCAGAAAATAGTGACATGCGCCGCCGCAAGCGAAAGCGTATCGTCGAAAATGTCGCGTTCCATGAACACCGACAGCCAGGCGTCGGGCGAAAACTGCCACTTCACATCGCCATAGGAGCCGGGCGTCAGGAACGAGTAGATCAGCACGATCAGCAAGGGGCCGGTCGCGGCGAGGAAAATCACCAGCAAAGCTGGCGCTGACAGCAGCCAGCGGTCGCGCACATCACGCCGCTCCGCTGCCTTGGCGACTTCTTCCGCGGTCGCCATGATCAGTCCTTCAGCACTTGCGCGGCGTCGCTGCCGATCATTATGCCGACCTGGCCGCCCTGCACGATGCCGTCACCAGCGCCGCGGCTGTTCTGGCGCCGCACAATGAACGGTTCGCCACCGGCAAGGCGCAGATGGAAGTGCGTGTCGGTGCCGAGATAGACGATGTTCTCGACAGTGCCAGACAGCGAGGCGCTTGGGCTGGCCGCGCCCAGCTGCGCATGTTCGGGGCGCACGACAATGGTGACCTTGCCGCTGGGGCTGAATCTTTCCGGCAGCGAGGCCGGGATTTCCACGCCCGAGGACAACTTCACTGTCGCCCGGCCACCAGTCGCGCTAACCACATCCGCCTTGAGGAAGTTGGACTCGCCGATGAAGTCGGCGACGAAACGCTCGGCCGGCCGGTCGTAGATGTCGCGAGGCGAGCCGACCTGCAGGATCTTGCCCGACGACATCACCGCGATGCGGTCCGACATGGTCAGCGCTTCTTCCTGGTCGTGGGTGACGAAGATGAAGGTGATGCCGGTCTCGTGCTGCAGCCGCTTCAGTTCGATCTGCATTTCCTTGCGCAGCTTGTAGTCGAGCGCCGACAGCGGTTCGTCGAGCAACAGCACCTTGGGCTGTGGCGCCAGTGCGCGGGCGAGTGCCACGCGCTGCTGCTGGCCACCGGAGATCTGGCTGGTGCGGCGACCCGCCAGCGCCTCCATCTTCACCAGCTTCAGCATCGCGTCGACGCGCGCCTTGATCTCGGCCTTCGGCTTGCCCAGCATTTCGAGGCCAAAGCCGATATTGTCGGCGACGGTCATGTGCGGGAACAGCGCATAGGACTGGAACACGGTGTTGACCGGCCGCTTGAATGGCGGCAGTGGCGCGATATCTTGGCCGTAGAGCAGGATTTCGCCGGCGGTTGGAAAGTCGAAGCCGGCAATCAGCCGCAGCAAGGTGGTCTTGCCGCAGCCGGATGGTCCCAGCAGGGTGAAGAACTCGTTCTCGCGGATGGATACTGAGACCGTGTCGAGGGCCGCGACCTGCCCTTCCCCTGATCCGAAAATTTTACTGACGTTTACGACTTCAATTGCATTCCGATCCGGTTTTTCCGGCACGATACGCCTCACTGTTGACCCCGCTCTTGTCGGCGGAGTTTTTCCCCTGTTCGATGTGACCACACGGCCGGTAGGTTGGCAAGTCCGGCATTGAATCACAGTTCAGTCAGTCAATTCGTCTTGCAAACCGCATGCTTCGCAAGCCGCATGCCATTCTCAGGCCAGGTAGGTGACCTTGCCACCGCAGACCGTCGTCACCGGGCGAACCTTGTGCAGATCGGCCGGCGCCGTCTTCTCGATATCCGCCGACAAAACCACCAGATCCGCCATATAGCCCGGTTTCAGCACACCTTTGCGATCCTCGGCGAATTCGGCATAGGCGCCCTCGACCGTGTAGGCGGCAAGCGCCTCCTGCAGCGAGAAACTCTGGTCGGGATCGCTTTCTGCCCATGGTTTGCGCAGCAATGCCGCCTGAATGCCCAGGATCGGGTCGATCGGCGACACCGGCCAGTCCGACGCGAACACGACATGGGCGCCGGCACTTTTCAAGGTGCGCCAGGCATAGCTCAGCGGCCAGCGAGCCGGCCCGATGCGCGACACGGTCGGCTCCAGCGGAAAATCCATGGCGCCGGGCGGATGCGGCGGCTGCATCGAGGCGATGACGCCGAGTTCGGCGAAACGCGGCACATCAGCGGCGGTGGTGACCTCGATATGCTCGACCCTGTGCCGGCTGTCGCGCTTGCCATTGGCCTTCTGCGCCGCCTGGTAGCCATCAAGCACCGCGCGCACCGCGCCATCGCCGATCGAGTGCACGGCGATCTGCAACCCGCGTTTGTCGATGGCCACGGCGAGATCGATGAACTGCCGCGGCGTGAACAGCGGCTCGCCGACCCAGTCGGGGCGGTCGGCATAGGGATCGACCATGACCGCCGTCCAGGAATCGAGCACGCCGTCATAGAACACCTTGACCATGCCCGATGACAGCCACTCGCTGTCATAGCGCTTTGCCATGACAGACGCCTTGTCGAGCATGTCGAGCGTCATGAAATTCTTGTAGTGGAACGGGATCTTGACGCGGCAGGGCAAGCCTTCCTCGGCCTCGATCTCGGAAAGCAGTTCGAGCTGGTAGAGATTGCCGTCCATGTTCTGGATCGAGGTGATGCCGTGGCGGGCGCACCATGCAAGCCCGCGCCGCATGATGTCGCGGTCGGCGGCCCGCTCGGCCSCCSACGGCATCGGGTCGGGCTCGCCGCCGGTCGACAGCCCAAGCCGCACGCGGCTTTCGCCGGCAAGGTCGAGCACCGGACCGAAGGCCTCGCCCTCGCGCAATTCGCCGGCGGCCAGGCCGTCCTCTCCCATGACGATCTCATTGCCCGGACCAAGCGTGCGGCCTTGCAGAATGCCGGCCATCTCCAACGCCTTGGTGTTGGCCCACATCGTATGATGGTCCGGCGCAGCCATGCAGAAGGGGCGATCCGGCAGGATGGCGTCGAGATGATGGCGCGTCACCCGCTCGTCGCCGAGCACGGTGTAGTCGACGCCTTGCCCGACCAGCATTTTCGCCTCCGGCCGCGTCGTTGCATAATCGCGGATCGCCTTTTGCAGCGCCTCGAAGCCATGGATACCGCCAAGCTGAAGATGCGCGAGCTCGGCCCCTCCCGAGAACAGATGCATGTGGGCTTCGATGAAGCCCGGGATCACCGAACCGCCCTTGGCGTCGATCACCCTAGTGGCCGGTCCCTTGAGCTCTTCGATGGCGGCGCGGCTACCGATGGCGATGATGGCGCCATCCCTAACGGCAATGGCCTCGGCGGCGGGATTGTCATCGTCCATGGTCTGCACGCGACCATTGATGACGATCAGACCAGCACCCGCACCCGTGACAGACATCGCGACTCCGCGCTTTTGACGACTGACTGAGACCGGCAACCCTCTTGTCCGACAACCTTCCACTCCGCTGGAGCGGCGCTATCGGACGAAAACTGATGCCAGTGCGCTGTTTTGAAATTCCCCTTGTGATCTCCAAAAACAGCGTGGATAAAAGAATGCGACTAATTATTCGCGTTTGTCAACGTGCCGAATTTCGAATGTATTGTGGACAGCTTGAGACCGGGTGGGAACGAGGACGTCGAGCCGTGAAGCGCAGTCTCAGCCGCGAAACCAGGATGGCGCTCGAACCGCGCAAGCAGCCGCGGCAGGAACGGTCGAGCAAGGTGGTCGACCGGATTCTCGACGCGGCTTTGATCCTGACGCGGGAGCAAGGAACCAAGACACCGACGACGCTCGCCATTGCCCGACGCGCAGGCCTGTCGGTCGGTTCGCTCTATCAGTACTTTCCCAACAAGGAAGCCATTCTCCTCGACCTCGCCCGGCGCTGGCTGTCATCCTTTCCCGAGGTGATCGCAAGGCGCATCGAAGTGACCCCACCCACCAACCGCGACGAGTTTCGCCAGGAAGTGCGCAAGCTCTTTATCGACACATCCCGTATCTATCTCGAGAACGCGACACTGATGCCGGTGATCGAGGCCATATCTGGCAACGCCGACCTCAGGCCTATCCAGGACGAATATGACGAGCAGATCATCGCGCTCTACGCCGCATGGCTGCAGCATGTGAACCCGGCGCTTGAAGACAAGATCGCCAGCCGGCTCGGCGTGCTGATGATGGACGTCGGCCACGCCTGCCGGCTCGTAGGGTTGAAAAGAGATCGCAAGACATACGACCTCATCGAGGACGATGTCGAAAGAATGTGGCTCGCTCTGGTGACCCCCTATCTCAACCTTGACTGATTTCGCTATTTCGAGAGGAATTTCATGAAGACTGTCTATTCGCCGCTTCACGCCGGCCATGCCGGCCAGATGGAACTGGTCACATCAGCCATCGTGCCGGGTTTCGAAAAGCCGTCGCGGGCCGAGTTCATCAAGGCGCGGGTCGAGAGCGAGAAGCTTGGGCCGATCATCGGACCGGTCGAACATGATCTCTCCGCCGCCAAGCGCATTCATAGGTCGGACTATATCGACTTCCTGCCGACCGTCTGGCCGGCATGGAAGGCCGCCGGCTTCGAGGGTACCGCGATGCCCTTCACATGGCCGACGCGGGGCCTGCGCGGCGACGTGCCGCCCAAGCGCGTCGATGCGCTGCTCGGTTACTATTCCTTCGATGCCGGCGCCACCTTCGTCGAAGGCACCTGGACCGCGATCAAATCGTCCTATGACGTGGCGCTGACGGCGGCCGCTTTGGTCAAGGGCGGAGAGCGGTCGGCCTTCGCGCTCTGCCGCCCGCCCGGCCATCACGCCGGCGCTGCCTTCATGGGCGGCTATTGCTTCATCAACAATGCCGCCGTGGCGGCACAGTGGTTCCTTGACCATGGCGCCAAGCGCATCTCGATCCTCGACGTCGACTACCACCACGGCAACGGCACGCAGGAAATCTTCTATGACCGGGCCGACGTGCAGGTTCTCAACCTGCATGGCGATCCGATGGTCGAATACCCGTTCTTCCTCGGCCATGCCGATGAGCGCGGCGCCGGCGACGGTGAAGGCTTCAACGTCAATTATCCCATGCCCTTCGGCACCAACTGGGACGCCTGGAACGCCTCGCTGGAGGATGCCTGCGCCAAGCTCGCCGCTTACGCACCCGATATCGTCATCGTCTCGCTCGGCGTCGACACCTTCGAGAAAGACCCGATCAGCCAGTTCAAGCTGAAGAGCCCGGACTATCCGAAGATCGGCCGCCGCATCGCAAAGCTCGGCCTGCCGACGCTGTTCGTGATGGAAGGTGGTTACGCCGTCGAGGAGATCGGCATCAACGCCGTCGGCGTGCTGACCGGCTTCGAGGATCGGTAGGAAACATATGGGGCGGTTTGCAGGCGCCCCCTCGTTCGACACGCGGCACGCCTCGCGGCTTGTTGGCGGTGTCGGCATTCGAAGTCCGTTAGGCCGTACCATACGGCTCGCGCTTAGCCCGAATCAGGATCCGGCGCGAGATAGAAGCCACCAGTCGGCAAACGACCCATTTGTGGACATTCGGGAAATAGCTTATGTTCGTTCCTATCACCACCAAACGGGCTACCTGACGCATGACGATCGGTGCATCGGTCTTCCTAATAATTTGGGATGTTTTTTGCATTGCGTATGTAGCAAGTGCCTGTTTACGTGGCAGAGTTTGGTCGACGCATCTCAGATCTTCGTCGCCAATTACTCGCTCAGAATATCCAAGAACCTTCTGGGGATATGTGGGCGGTTTCGGCCTGCAAGCGCTACTTCTATCATTGCTTTTGATCGCAGGGTTTCTTCGCCTTTGACCGCTTTCCACCAATCTCGGGTCATTTCCGACCTATCGGTCCACGACCTAGGCCGGTGCGCCGGTGATTGGTGTGGCCATCGGTGCGGCTGCCTTGCGTGAACGGCCGATATAGTAGACCGCTGCCGCTGCGATCACGCCTGCCGCCATGATGGCGACCGCCAGCAACGGGCGGTACCAGAACCAGGCAATCGCGATTGTCGTCGTGCCGACCAGGATCGCCAGGACGAAGGCGATGATTCCGGTGCCCATCCGCGCCATGCTGCCGAGGAAGGGAATGACGTCGAGGATCACCCCGATCGGGCTGAGGAATAGCGCAAAGCCGATGGTCAGCAACAGCAGGCCGGCGCCGCGCAGCAGCCAGGTGATCAGCGTGTTGGCGCTGACCGCGTCGGCGAACATCTTTTCGGCCGGCACGTTGCCGGTATCGACCATCAGCAACGCATCGCCCGCTTGCGTCTGGTAGGGCTCGAACCGGCTGCCGGCCTGGCGCGCGACGATGCTGACCACGCCAAGCGGCGCCAGTTCGTAACCGATGCGGTAGTCGCCCAGAGCGGGCGTCGTGTTGTCACTGCCGAGATAGATCTTGCCATCGACGATGCTGAGCGGTTTCGTCCCGGTATAGGCGGCCTTTATCGCAGCCGACTGATCGGCCGACAGCGAATACTCCATGTCGCCCTCGATGCGATCGAGCACAGGCGTATCGAGATCGAACGCGACCAGCTTGCCCTGTGGGATCTGGAACGTCCGGCCGTGGATCGCCATCGACGGATTCTGGTGGCCGTCCGGTTTCTTGAAATCGGACGAGTCGATTTGGCTGTCGTCCCACACTTTCGAATAACTGTACGTCGTCACCGTCTCTTCGCCGCCGCCGAGCTTCTTCGTCGTCTCCGACTTGGACTCTTCCTTCCACTGGTACATCTCGACGCTGCGCGACAGCCGCAGGCCCTGCGCCGCAATGCCGAAATCCGGATCCGACAGGCCGCTGTCCGCCGTCACCGGTCCGCTGACATGAACCAGCTTGCCGTCGTTGGCGGCATCGACGCTGTCGGCGCCGACCGAAACGACCGCGCCCGACCCTTCGGCCAGCGAGCGCGCCGTCTGCACGGCGCGGCCCTCGTTCCAGAACAGCCCGATCACCATCAGCACGATCAGGATGAGGCCGAAGATGACCCCGCCGACCGCGCGCTTGATCCGCCCGAACCACGAGACGGATGTGACTTCCCGAAATGATTCACTCATCGTTTCCCCCGAAACAAAGTTGCCCAAAATTTCAMCGCGGCCGGCGGCCGCGCGTCGAACCGATCAATCAATCGGCGTGGATCTGTGCGCCGCAGTCCTTGTCGCCTACGCAGGAGTGTACCGCCCGTGTCGTGCCGCCATCGCCGCCATACCGGCAAACACCGCAAGCACCACCGTGAACGCCAGGAAAACCTGCTTCATGATTACCCCCGATGCTGATGGCCGCGAAGCAAGCGCCGCCAAATCCGCCGTCTACGACCAATGGGATGCCCACCCCAGTCGGTCGCCGAGAACCTATCGGAATCGATCGGCCCTCGATACGGCAGTGTCGCAACACCCTCAGGCTTTTTCGTGTCGGCGTTTCGGGTCGCCTGAGGCAGGAAAAGTGCCTCGGAGTCTGCCTCTGAGTCGCCTGAGTCCAAAAAAATCTATTTTGTCAAATCGCGTTTGATGTCGGATTCATCTGCAGGTAGATTAGACCCGAATCAGCCGGTCCTTGGGGGGCGCGGCGACCACCCAAAGTCTCAAGTTCCGGCATCGTCCGGCACCAGACGCGGACGGCTTCGCGTTCCCTGAATGGATTCGGCGATCTGCGCGACACCGCGCCGCGTGCGTGCTTCGTAAATGTGATGCGTCTTCAAGTTCGGCCGCTGGTGACCCCAGCATCCGGGCTCATGAAAAGATTCCGGCCATGACCTACAACCAAAGCATCCAATGAGCAGCTCCGCCGCGCTTCTGCAATCCGACACATTAGGTTCGCGCCTCGCGTCCCGCGGCGATCTCACCTCATTTTTCATGCAGCTTGCCGCCGAGATCGGCGCCGACAGCTACATGCTCGTCGCCATCGTTCACGACCAGGACCGCAACGACGCCCGCATCGTCTCCTCAAACTGGATTTTCGACGCCATCGAACTCATCGGCAAGCGGCTGATCGCCGGCCTTGCCCAGGGGCCGCTGACCGTAGCACCCGGCATCCGCCCGAAGCCGCTGGTCGCGGCCGAAGCGCCCAACGCCGGCGGGCTGCTCACCGGCGAAGAGGCGCGCCTGCTCGACGTGCTTGGCCATGCGGAAGTCTATTCGCTGCGGCTCAATGTCGGCCGCCAGCGGCTGTTCGCTTTGTTCTCGGCCGCCGAGGCCGGCAAGATCGACCAGCCGGCGCTGATGAAGGCGCAGCTGAAGTGCTGCTATGCGCTGTCCACCATTCCGCAATTGGTCGCCGCCGCCGCCATGCAGGACCCGCTGTCCGACCGCGAGCGCGAATGCCTGTTCTGGGTGTCGGAAGGCAAGACCACCGATGAGGTCGCGGTGATCCTCGGGGTCTCCTCCAACACCGTCAACAGCTACATCACCCATGCCATCCAGAAATTCGCGGCCTCGAACCGCGCGATGGCCATCGCCACGGCGATCAGGAGCGGCATCATTTGAAACACGCTGATATCAAGGCGGCTGCCGAAGCCCTTTTCAACGAGCAGCGCAATCCATTCGGCGCCTTCTCCATCAGTTCCGAAACGCACCACGCCGTCACCATCCCGGACGCCGTGCGCCGCTGCCGCTGGATCGCCGTCGACATCAACGCGTCGGCCTTCGGCCTCTACTTCGTCAGCCCTTCGCCGGAACGCGCGCGCCTGGTGCCGGGCTTCGATTCCGACTATCCCGCCACCGCGGTAACGACCAAGTTCATCGCCGGCGCCAATGGCGAGGAGATGGTGCGCCACAGCGGCACTTCCACGGCGCCGCGCTGGTGGGCCGATGACGGCATCGCCGGCTCGGACGCCGTCTTCCAGAACCTCACCTGGGCAGAGCGCACGGCGCCGCTGGCGCCCGGCACCAACGGCATTGCCTTTCCCGTCCATGCCGATCACGGCCATTGCGGGCTGGTGGTGTTCCTCGGCTCGACGATCGCTCTGCCGGAGGACACGCTCTACGAAATCCACGCCCGCTGTTTCTCGCTGTTCGCCGCCGTCGCCCGCATTCGTCCGAACGATGCCTCCCGGATGCGCTCGATCTCCAAGCGCGAGCTGGAGTGCCTGAAGCTGACCGCCAACGGCAACACCAGCGAAGAGATCGCCAGGCTGCTGAAGCTGTCGGTTCACACCGCCAACCAATATCTCACCCAGTCGACCCAGAAGCTCAACGCGGTCAACCGCAACCAGGCGGTGGCCAAGGCGCTGCGGCTGGGGCTGATCGAGTGATGCCCGCCTGCCTTCAGGCCGGCTTGCTCAGACGATTGGGATAACGGACAAAAATCAGCGATAGGCGAGCGGCTCGATCCTGCGGATGCGCGCCTCTTCGATCACCGTCTCCAGCAAGGCGGTGTTGTGCTCGGGATCCTCGCCGGGCTTTTCGAACGACACGTAGTTGACCGCGACTGAAGACCTCTTCTCGCTCAGCGTCAGCTGAAAATAGACGGTGACGCCGGGCGGCCTGAGCTCGAGATCGAGCACGATGCGCGGACTGCCGCTCCAGTCGACATGCGCTTCGCCGCCATGGCCGAGCCTGAGCGTGCCTGGCAGGAAGTAAAGCTCAACCGCTGAATCCACCAGGTCCGACAGGCAAGCGAAATGCTCGAGCCGGATGAAGGCGATGTAGTCGGCGACATCGATCAGGCGCAACTCGTCCACCACCTGCTCGATGGCCTTGGCGACGATGAGTTCGCGGGATTTTGCGTGCGGTTGACGGTTCATGAGATCTGTCTGCGCTCAGCCTTTTTCGAATAGACGATCCGCACCAGTTCGGCGACGGCCTGGTAGAATTGCGACGGGATTACGCTATCAACCGAAACTTGCTTGTACATGGAGCGGGCGAGCGCCACGTCCTCGAAGATCGGGATGTTGTGCTCCTTGGCGATCTCGCGAATCTTGAGCGCCACCAGGTCCTGGCCCTTGGCCAGCACCACGGGTGCTGAATCCTCGTCGCGGACATATTTGAGCGCGATGGAAAAGTGTGTCGGATTGGCGATGATCAGCGTCGCGCGCGGCACCGCCGTCATCATCCGCTTGCGCGCCCGGTCACGCGCCAGCGAGCGCAGCCGCGACTTGATGATCGGATCGCCTTCGGACTGCTTGAACTCGTCCTTGACCTCCTGCTTGGTCATGCGCAGATCCTGCTTCCAGTGGAAGCGCGACCAGACGATATCGACAGCTGCGATCAGGCCCATGACGAAGACGATCGACACCAATATGTCGACGGTGATGCTTCTGATGACCAGGCCGAAGGCGACCGGGTTGGTGATCATACCAGCCAGCAGCTGACGGTGATCTTGCGACAGCGTGAAATAGAGCACGATGCTGGCAAAGCCCAGCTTGCCCAGAGATTTCAGGAATTCGACCCAGCCCTGGACACCGAACGTCCTGGTCCAGCCCTTGGCTATCGAGATGCGTGATAGCTGCGGCCGGATCCGCTCGCCGACGAATTGCGGCATGTTCTGCAGCACCGAGGCGCCGATGCCGGCCACCACCAGCAGCACCAGCAGGCTGACGACGGCACGGCCGATCTCCATCATTACGGTCTTGTAGAGCGCGATGACGTCGGTCTCGGTGTCCATCGGCCATGCCTCGGGCTTTTCCAGGAACATGGACAGGAACATGCCGAGATTAACGACGGCGTCCTTGGCGTAGAAGACGGTGAACACCAATATGGCGATGAAGGACGCCAGAAGTGCGGCTTCCCGCGAATGGGGCAGCTTGCCCTGTTCGATGGTGTCGCGGATCTTTTTTTCTGTTGCGTCTTCGGTTTTGGAGTCTTTGTCTGCCGCTTCAGCCATTTTGGGTCAGCCGCCTTGAGCAATTCCAGGAAAAGTGTGAGCGGTTTTCCGTCCGGAATTGCGTGAAAAGAGATAGAGTTAAGCCGCTTCGCTCTGCTGCGACGAGGACGGAAGTTCGAAAGCCCCCTCGCGCGAAAGCCGGATTGTCGCCACCGCAATGTTCTTGCGCGCCGCCATGATGTCGGCAAGCTGGATGCCTTCCGAACCCTGTCCGAGCTCGGACTCGATCATGCGTCGCGACCGGGCGCCGATTGCCGACAGCACCGATTCGGTCAATCCGGGCGGCGCGCCGCGCAGCGCCAGCGTGATCAGTTCGGTCGACAGCCCGTCGAACAGAAGCACCCGCGCCTTCTGCGTCAGAAGCGGCAGATCGTCGAAGGCAAACAGCCTGGAGCGGACGCCGCCGAGATCGGGCGTGCCGGCATCTTCCAGGTCCTGCATGACCTCTTCCAGTTGCGGCTTGTCCATCTCGTTGAGCACGCTGGCAACGCGCGCCTGTCCGGCCGATATGTCCTTGGTGGAGGTCTGCGCCAGCACGCTGGCGCGCAGTTGGTTCTCGATGATCCTGGTGGCTGTGTCAGGAATGGTCGCCATCGTCACCATGCGCCTGATGATCTCGCTGCGCATCGGCTTTTCCAGGGTCAGCAGAATGTTGGCCGCAGCCTGCGGCGCAAGCTTCGACAGCACCATGGCTGCGGTCTGCGGATGTTCGCCGGCAAGGAAGGTACCGAGACGCGTCGGCTCGAGCTTTTCCAGCTCCGGCCAGATCGGTGGCGGTCCTTCCGGCGCAACCTCGAAGCGCTTGTCGCCCATGATGGCGCTCATCTCTTCGGGCGACAGTGATTCATTCAGGATGGTGTCCATCCGGTCGGCGGAATCGAGCAGGCCAGCACCCTCGGTGAATTCGGCTTCGAATTCGGCGACGATGCGTTCGAGATCGCTCTGCGGAATGGTTCGCAGCAGACGCGCTCCTTCGATCAGCGCCTTCAGCTCTTCCTGCTTGAAAAATTTCAGCAGGCGGCTGGCCGATGGCTTGCCCATCGCCACCAGGATGGCGGCAGCCTTTTGCGGGCGCGTGAGCGTCACCTGCGTCGTCATGGCATAAGCTCCGATCGCTGCTGAGACCGCATACCGTCTATCCCTCAGGCGCTCTTGGTGGCAGCGATGATCTCGGTCAGCCTGATGCCGAAGCGCGACGGATCGCTTTCGAGCACGGTGATCTCGCCGCGCGCGATCTTGCGGCCATTGACCACCACGTCGACCGGCTCACCGATGCGCCGGTTCAGCGCCACCGTCGAGCCCTTCTGCAGCGCCATCAGGTCCGACACCGGCATTTCCGTGCTGCCGAGGATGATCTGCACGTCGACCGGGATGCTCATGATGACGTTCGAATTGGTGCCGGACATGGCGGCCCGCAAGGCGGCGTCGGGGCGCTTTTCCTCCTCCTGGAGGACGCCGCGCAATTCCTCGATGGCGCGGTCGAGCTGTTCGTCAGGCTGGTCGATATTGGCTTCCACCTTGGTCTTGGCCATAAGTCGTCTCCAAATGCTTGAGCTTGCCCGGCGTCAGCCTGGCATGAGCCCATCGATAAAATCCTGACCGGCATCGTAAGGGTGCCTGATCCGGACGGTGTAATTCTGCCCGAGTTTACCAAACTCGCAGACAAACAGCGTCTTGTCGCGCGCGCTTAGCCTGGCGTGCGACTGCGCCGTTTCCTCGAACTCGATGACCTGGCCCGGCTCGAAGCCGGCGATGTCGCCGAGCGTCAGGCGTGCCAACGGCATGGTCGCTTCGAGCGTCACCGTCGAGCGCATCACCTCTTCCGAAAAGCGTGCCCGCCAGTCGGTCGTGCCTTCGCTGTCATGGACATCGGCGATACCGCGGGTCGCCAGCAGGATGCGCTGCGGGATCATCACCGTGACCGTACCGCTGTCGGTCGGCGTCGAGATGCCGAACACGATGCGCACCGCCGCGCCATCGCGCAGCACGCGGCGCCTGGCTTCGTTGCCCGAAAGCGCCCGCGGCACCGGCAGCCGCAATTCGAGCGAGCGGCGGCCCGATCCGTTCAGCGCCTGCGCAACCTCCTGGAACACCGTCGTCGCCACATCCGTCTCGATCTGCGACAGCTCGCGCTCGATCGGCGCCACCGGCTGATCCGGATCGCCGCCGAACAGCGCGCAGACCATGACCGCGATGGCCGGCGCATCGATCACCAGCGTCATCGCATCCGACGATGTCGGCGATGGGATGATGGTCAAGGCAAAGCTCTCGCCGGCATGCATGCGCGCATCCGGCACGCGGCTGACCTCGACCGCGCGCAGGTCGACGGTTACTTGAGCGCCGAGCTCGCCGGCCAGGCTCTTCTGCAGCAGCGGCAGCGCACGCTCACCCATCGAGCGCCCGGTGCCGATGACATGACCGGCCTCACCGCTGTCACCGACCAGACGCTCGATGATCAGCGAGCGAGCTTGTGAGGGGCTACCAGGACTTGTCATGACGGCGTGCGGACCTGTCTGTCGTCATGCATGGCTCAGGCCGCTTTCTTCTCGGCGGAGGCTGTGTTCATCGTGCTCTGCTCGACGGCGTCGATCGTCGGCCGCTCATAGGACGAGATGGTCTTGCGGCCGAACTCGATTGCCACCTGCGGCAAGGCGCCGTTCATGTAGGCGAGCAGCGTCTGCTTGACGATGATGTAGAGGCGGTTCTTCTTCTCGCGCACCGTCTTGATCTTGGTCGCGACCGGTCCAACGACCGCATAAGACAGGAAGATGCCGAGGAAGGTTCCGACGAGCGCGGCGCCGATCAGGCCGCCGAGGATTTCCGGCGACTGGTCGAGCGCGCCCATGGCCTTGACCACGCCGAGCACGGCCGCGACGATGCCGAGTGCCGGCAGACCGTCGCCCACCGCCACCAGCGCGTGATAGGCCTTCATCTTGTCGGTCTTGATGGTCTGGATTTCCTCGTCCATCAGCGCTTCGATCTCGTGCGAGCGCGCATTGCCGATGATGATGATGCGGCAATAGTCGCAGATGAAATGCGTCAGATCATGATTCTTGAGCACGGTCGGGAACGCCTGGAAGATCGCCGATTCCTCGGGGTTGTCGATATGCGCCTCGACCTCGCTACGAGACTTCGAGCGCAGCTCGCGCATCAGGCTGTGCAGCACGCCCAGCGTCTCCAGATAGTCGCGCTCCTTAGGCACCGCCTGCTTGAAGGCTTCGAGAATGCCCTTGCCGGTGTCCTTGACGGTTTTCATCGGGTTGGCGACGAGAAAGGTGCCAAGCGCGGCGCCGCAGATGACCACTGCTTCCCAGGGCTGCATAAGCACATGCAGATGGCCGCCCATGGCCATGAAGCCGCCGAGAACACAGCCGAGCGTCACCACCAGTCCGATCAGAATGCCCACGCCAGATCCTTCCACATCACGTCAGGCCTAACCGATAGCCCCCGTGCCTTGTGTGAAGCTTGAATCGTGCGTGGCGAACCGATTCAGCCTCGCGCAAGCAAACCGGCATACTCTGACTCAGAAGCTGCGACCGGAGGCATGTCGTGTTGAGCACTTTTACCAGCTACCAGCTCATCGCCAGGGATATCCCCAAGGCGATCGACCGCATCGAGGCGGACCCGGTCACCAAGCGCGACACCGACTACTATCTCGCCAACATCGGCAGCGTGAAATCGATCGACGATTTCGTCAAGAACACCCGGCTGTTCACCTATGCCATGAAGGCCTATGGCCTTGGCGACATGGCTTACGCCAAGGCCTTCATGGTCAAGGCCCTGAAGGAAGGCGTCTCCGACCCCGACAGCTTCGCCAACAAATTGACCGACAAGCGCTATGCCGAATTCGTCTCGGCCTTCAATTTTGCGGCGCTCGGTGCGGATGCCACCAGTTACAACCCGGCGCAGCAGGGCGTGACCAAGAACTACACGGCCCAGATTGGGCTCGGCGCCTTGCAGAACGGGTTCGACTACTACAAGGGCGAGACCTCCTACTTCGTGAGCAACATCTCCAACGTCAAATCGATCGACGATCTGATGGGCGACAACCGCCTGCTCACCTATGCGATGGCCGCCTTCGGCCTCGATGCCGACGCCGAAGCACCTGCGACCGTCCGGGCGATGCTGGAAGGCGGCGTCACCGACCCGAACAGCCCTGCGAACACGTCGACCAACAAGGGCTATGCAGCTTTTGTCGCCGCCTTCGACTTCGTCCAGTATGGCGGCCAGGCAACGGCGCGCGACGCCGTCCAGCAGGCAGTTCCAAAGGCCATCATGGCCGGAACCGGGCTGGTGCTCGTCAAGCCGACCGCGCAATACATCAAGGGCGAGGCCGACTACTACGCGGCAAACATCTCCAAGGTGAAGTCGATCGAAGACCTGCTGAAGGACAAGCGCCTGCTGACCTTCGCCATGGCTTCGTATGGTCTGGATGCATCCACCGAAACGCCGAGGCAGATCCGCACCATGGTCAACGGCGGCGTCACCGATCCGTTCAGCCCCGCCAACCTGTTGACCAACAAAAGCTACGCCAACTTCGTCAGCGCCTTCGACTTCGCCCAATATGGCGATCAGACGACCACGCGCGACGCCGTGCTGAAGACCACGCCAAAGCTTTACACGACCGAGTCCAGTCTTGGTCTCATCAAGCCGAGTGCGGACGCCGTCCAGGCCGAGACCAGCTACTACCTCGCCAACATCACCAAGGTGAAGTCGATCGACGATCTGATGGCCGACAGCCGGCTGTACAATTACGCGCTGTCGGCCAGCGGGCTCGATCCGGCAACCACCAACAAGGATCTCGTCCGCGATGTCCTGGAGGGCGGCGTCAGCGACCCGAACAGCATCGCCAACAAGCTCTCCAACAAGGCTTATGCCAGGCTCGCCACCTCGCTGAATTTCGAGGCTTACGGCGAAGCGGCGACGACCCGCAACCCGTCGCAGCAGCCGGTCGTCGAAAAATACATGCGCCAGACGCTGGAAGAGGATGCCGGCAAGACCAATGAGGGCGTGCGCCTTGCGCTCTATTTCGAGCGTAAGGCTCCGACCATCACCAACTGGTACGACGTGCTTGCCGACACGGCATTGGCCAGCGTCGTGCGCACCGCGATCGGCCTGCCCGATTCCTTCGCCACCGCCGACATCGACAAGCAGGCGCAGGCCTTCGAGGCAAAGCTCGACCTGACCGATTTCACCGACCCGGCCAAGCTCGATAAATTCCTGACCCGCTTCACCAGCCTGTGGGAAATCAATCATCCGACATCGACTGCCCAGACCTCGGTTGGCGTGCTCTTTGCACAACCGACCACCGTCGGCATCTCGACCGATCTGATGATGGCCATGCAGAAACTGAAATTCTGAGAGCACCATGCAGGACAGCCTTTACGTCGCCCTTTCCTCGCAGATCGCGCTCGAGCGCCGTCTCGACACCATCGCCGACAATGTCGCCAACGCCTCGACGATCGGCTTTCGCGCCACCGGCGTGAAGTTCGAGGATGTCGTCTCCGGTACGGGTCCCAAATCGGTGTCCTTCGCCTCCTCCGGCAAAACCTATTTGTCGGGCGCGCATGGCGCGATGACGCAGACCGGCAACCCGTTCGACTTCGCCGTCCAGGGCGATGCCTGGTTCGGCATCGATACGCCGGCCGGCACTGTGATGACGCGCGACGGGCGTTTTTCGATGAACGAGAACGGCGAGCTGATGTCGCTCGAAGGCCATCCGGTTCTGGATGCCGGCGGCGCGCCGATCCAGCTCGACCCGCGCGACGGCCCGCCCAAGGCGGGCGCGGACGGCTCGCTTCGACAAGGCGACAAGCTTGTTGGCGCCATCGGCCTGTTCAATTTCGACCCCGGCCTGAACTTCGTCCGCTACGGCAATTCGGGCATCATTCCGGCACGCACGCCGGAGCCGGTCACTGACCGCTCGGATCTTGGCGTCGCGCAAGGCTTTGTCGAGGAATCCAACGTCAATCCGGTGCTGGAGATGACGCGCCTGATCATGGTTCAGCGTGCCTTCGAGAACACGGCTGCGCTGATGCGCCAGACGGACGCCTCGACCGACGACGCCATCAAGACGCTCGGCTCCAAGTCGTAGCGGCATGTCGAGCAGCCAATCATCGATACGCGCGCTTGAAAGGCAGCCGGAAGCGGCGCCGGAAAACCGGCTGGCTGCGTTGGAGCGGATCTGGCGACGCTTCGACGATACCGAAACGCTGCTGCGGCGCGGCGGCCGCGTCGCCGAGGTTTCGCCGACGCACTACACGGTGCGCGGCCTTTCCGAAATCGCCAGGCTCGGCGACCTCGTCGAGCAACGCGGCAAAGCCGGCACACGCCGCGGCGAGATCGTCAGGATCGGCCGCGACGAGGTCGTCATCGCGCCTTTCGAACGCAGCGCCGATGCCGGCATCGGCGACGCCGTGTTTCGCCGTGGCCCGCTGGTGGTGACGCCGCACGCTTCCTGGCGCGGGCGGGCCATCGACGCGCTGACCCGTGCTATCGACGGCGGTCCGCCGCTGATCAGGAACGGCGAAGCGGCAAGCGGCGACGGCACCACGCCCGGTGCCATGGCGCGGCAGCGCGTCGGCACCGCCTTCACGACCGGGGTCAAGGTCATCGACATCTTCACGCCGCTCTGCTTCGGTCAGCGCCTCGGCGTGTTCGCCGGTTCCGGCGTCGGCAAGTCGACGCTGCTTGCCATGCTGGCCGGCGCCGATGCCTTCGACACCGTGGTCGTGGCGCTGATCGGCGAACGCGGCCGTGAGGTGCGCGAATTCCTCGAAGACACGATCGGCGCGCAAAGCTTGGCCAAGACCGTCGCCGTCGTCGCCACCAGCGACGAGAGCGCCATGATGCGGCGGCGCGCGCCCGACACCGCCATGCGCGTCGCCGAACATTTTCGCGATCAGGGTCACCGCGTGCTCCTGGTGCTGGATTCGATCACCCGCTTTGCCCACGCGCTGCGCGAAGTGGCGACCGGAACCGGCGAACCGCCGGTGGCGCGCGGCTATCCCGCTTCGGTTTTCACAGACCTGCCGAAGCTGCTCGAGCGTGCCGGACCCGGCGCTGAAGGCCCAGGTGTCAAAGGCCAGGGGTCCATCACCGCCATTATCTCGGTGCTGGTCGACGGCGACGACCACAACGATCCGGTCGCCGATTCGGTGCGCGGCATCCTCGACGGCCATGTCGTGCTCGATCGCGCCATTGCCGAACAGGGCCGCTATCCGCCGGTCAATCCGCTGTCGTCGATTTCGCGCCTCGCCGACAAGGCATGGAGCCCCGAGCAGCGCATGCTGGTGACCAGGCTGAAGTCGATGATTTCGCGCTTCGAGGACACGCGCGATATTCGCCTGCTCGGCGCCTACCAAGGCGGCGCCGATGCCGAGCTCGACATTGCGGTGCGCCAGGTGCCGCTGATCTACGAGGCGCTGACGCAGTCGCCTAGGGATCGCGCCTCGGCCGATGCATTCTCCGACCTCGCCCGTCATCTGAAAGGCAAGCAGAATGTCGATGCCGGAGACTGAGCGCCAATACACCGAACGGCTTTTGCGCGAGATGCTGGCCGAGGCCACCGCCGCCGAGGAAGCCAGGGCTGACGAAGCAAGGGCTGCCAAAGCGAAAGCTGATCGCGCCAAGGCAGCCAAAACCGAGGCCGCATTGGCAAGAGCGGCCAAGCCATCCTTGCCGAGACTGGTCCAGCCTGCGTTGCGCAGCGTGCCCGAACCAGCCTTGCTCGGCTCGCCCGAGGCTGCCTTGCCGAGCGTAGCCAACCTAGCCTTGCCCGGCATGGGTGAGCCATCCACACCCGGCGCGTTCAGGCTTGCCTTGGTCGGTGCGCCGAAGGCTGCCTTGCGCAGTGTGTCCAAGCTTGCATTGGGCAGCGCGAAACTCATATCGATCAACGCCTCCAAGCTGGCGGCGCGTAAAGCGGCCAAGTCTGCCTCGCGCAAGATCGCCAAGACTGTATCGACCGGCGAAGCCAAGCCAGCCTCGCTCAGGACAGTCGAACCTGCATTGCGCGATGTCAGCAAACCTGCCTTCCCCGAGGCCGCCAGACCTGCTCCGCCCGCTTTCGCCAAACCCACACTGCCCAAGGCTCCGCATGCCGAACTCAACGAGGCGATCGCGGCTAGCCGTGACTCGCTGCTCGACGGGCTCTTCCCCAATGTCGACTGGCCGCAGCCGCCAAGGGCGCCGTTTCCCAAGGTGAAAAAGAAAGATGACCGGCGCAGTGATATCGTCTTCGCTGCGCTGGGCATCACGCTCGGCCTGATCTGCGCACTGTTCCCCTGGTATATCTTCTTCAATCAGGACCAATTCGGCGTGCAGGCGATCAAGTTCGGCGGCAGCGGCACCAATGCCGGCCGTGTCAGCGGCGGCTCGCAAATGGAAAATTCCGGCCAGCCGCTGACGGCAAACGATGTTCCCGATGTCGACCTGTTCGCCACCGGCACGCTGCAGGATCCGGAGGACAAGGCCCAGCCCCCAGGCGTCGACGAGCAGCCCTTTCCGGCCGACCCCAAATTCCGCATGGTTCATGTCGCCAATGGCCGCGCCATGATCGAGGACGATGCCGGCCTTTGGATCGTTCAACGCGGCTCGAAGCTGCCTGATACCAGCATCGTGTCGTCGATCGAGCAGCGCGGCGGCAAGTGGGTCATGGTCACCAGCGCCGACCAGGTGATTGAACTCTCCAAGTAGCGGAACATGCGGCTTACCACCGGGCCCGCGCAAGGTCCGCGCAAGACTGGCGGCCTAGTCTGGTGCGTACCAGCCTGGAGATCCCCATGGAGCCCGTCAACCTTTTCGATCTTGCAGCCAAGCAGTCGCAATGGCTGTCCGTGCGTCAGTCCGCCATTGCCGGCAACATCGCCAACGTCAACACGCCGGGCTACACCGCCGGCGATGTCGAGCCGTTCGAGAAGGTGCTCGACCGCACCGCTGTGTCGCTGACCGCCACACAGGAAGGCCACCTCGGCACTGCTGCCACCAATGCCGGCTTCACGGTCAAGCCCGAAGAAACGACCGGCGCCATCATGCCGTCGAAGAACACCGTGGTGGTCGAGAACGAGCTGATGAAGGCCGGCGAGGTCCGCCGCTCCTTCGAGCTCAACACAGCGATCGTCAAGGCCTTCCATTCGATGATGATGATGGCGGTTAAGACCTGACCATGGACGCGCTCACCGCAGCCCTCAAGATTGCCGCATCCGGCCTCGGCGCCCAGTCGGACCGTTTGCGCGTCGTTTCGGAAAACCTTGCCAACGCGCAGTCGACCGGCGACACGCCGGGCGCCGACCCTTATCGCCGCAAGACCATCAGCTTCGTCTCCGAGCTCGACCGTGCTTCCGGCGGCACGATGGTGGAGGTCAACTCCATCGACCGCGATCCCAGCGACTTTCCCGTCGAATTCCAGCCCGGCAACGAAGCCGCCGACGACAAGGGCTACGTCAAGATGCCCAACGTCAACGTGCTGGTCGAGATGGCCGACATGAGCGAAGCCAACCGCTCCTACGAAGCCAACCTTCAGGTCATCAAGCAGGCGCGTGATCTGATCTCCATGACCATCGACCTGATGAGGAACCAGTAATGATCAGCGGCATTGGCGGTATCGGATCGCTTCCACTCAAGCCGGAGATCGGCGGCACCGACGCCGCCACCGACCTGTTTCAGGGCACCAAGGCGCCAATGGCCGGCGGCGAAATCGGCGGCACCTTCGCCGAGGCGCTGAGCCAGGCCGCTTCAAAGACCGTCAACACCTTGCAGAATGCCGAGCAGGTTTCGATCCAGGCGCTCAAGGGCGACGCCGATACCCGCCAGGTCGTCGACGCCGTCATGAGTGCCCAGCAGGCCCTGCAGACCACGATCGCCATCCGCGACAAGGTCGTCTCCGCCTATCTCGAAATCAGCCGTATGGGCATCTGAGGAGACTTGCCGTGAAAGCACTCGCCATTGCAGCGACCGGCATGAACGCCCAGCAGACAAATCTGGAAGTCATCGCCAACAACATCGCCAACATCAACACCACCGGCTACAAGCGCGCGCGCGCCGAATTCTCCGACCTGCTCTACCAGGTCGACCGCTCGCAAGGCGTGCCCAACCGTTCCAATTCCTCGCTGGTGCCGGAAGGCGTGTCGATCGGTCTCGGCGTCAAGACAACCGCGGTGCGCAACGTCCATACGCAGGGCGAGCTGACCTCGACCGGCAACAGTTTCGACATGGCGCTGACCGGCCGCGGCTGGTTCCAGATCGAGGGTGCCGATGGCGGCACGCTCTACAGCCGCGCCGGCGCCTTCAACACCAACGCCACCGGCCAACTGGTGACCGTCGACGGCGCCAATGTCATCCCGGCCATCACGGTGCCGACAGATGCCATCGAGGTCATCGTCAACAAGACCGGCCAGGTCTTTGCCCGCATCGACGGCCAGACCGATCTCCAGCTGCTCGGCCAGCTGCAGCTCGCCAACTTCGCCAACGAAGCGGGCCTGGCGCCGCTCGGCGACAATTTGTTCCAGGAAACGCCGGCCTCCGGCCCAGCCAATGTCGGCGTGCCCGGCGATCCCGGCTTCGCCACGGTCCAGCAAGGCTATCTCGAGGCCTCCAACGTCGATCCGGTCAAGGAAATCACCGAGCTGATCTCGGCGCAGCGCGCCTATGAGATGAACTCCAAGGTCATCCAGGCCGCCGACGACATGGCCTCGGTCGTGTCCAAGAACATCAGGTAAGGTTTGATGGTCTCTCCGGCCTCCCGCTCCGCGCTTTGCCGCACCGCGCTGATCCTCGCGCTGGTGGCCGGCAGCGTGCCGGCCTTTGCGCAGGAGAGTGCAGACCAGCAGGCAACGCAGATCGCCAGCAACCAAGCGGCCGGCGAGGTCGTGCTGATCCCGAACCGGGTCATCTATCCCGGCGAGATGATCGATACAGGTGCCTTGAAGCCGGTGACGTTGCTCCCCGGCAAGCACAGGCCGGATGCGGTTGCCACGCAGGCCGAGGAACTCCAGGGCAAGGTTGCCAAGCGCACGCTGCTGCCTGGCCGCTACATTCCGGTCGCCGCCATCCGCGATGCCTGGCTGGTCGAACAGGGTGCAGCTGTCCAGGTCTATTTCATCGCTGGCGACCTCACCATTTCGGCCACGGCGGTGTCGCTGCAGCCGGGCGCCGCGGGCGATCTGATCAAGGTCCGCAACACCGACAGCGGCAAGATCTTTTCCGGCACGGTGATGGCCGACGGCACTATCCGGGTCAGCGCTTCATGAGACGCGGACCTGCCCTTCTGCTCGCGGCCATTCTTGGTCTGCAGCCGGCGCTGGCCGACGGGCTTACGCCGAAGCAAAAGCGCGATCTGGCCGGCCAGAATGGCGGCGTCTTTGTCGATCCTGAATATGATCCCGCCACCACAAGCCGCATGTTCAGGGTGTCCAACGGCCCAAGCTCGCTGCCGCCTGGCCAGGTTGCCTCGCGCATCAAGGACATCGCGCAACTGCAGGCCTCGCGCGACAACCAGCTCGTCGGCTACGGCCTTGTCATCGGCCTCGCCGGATCGGGCGACAGCCTGCGCAACTCGCCCTTCACCGAACAGTCGATCCGCGCCATGCTCGAAAATCTCGGCATCGCCACCGAAGGCGGCAGCGCGCGGGCCAAGAACGTCGCCGCCGTCATCGTCACCGCCAACATGCCGCCCTATGTCCAGTCGGGCGCCCGCATCGACATCGACGTCTCCTCGATGGGCGACGCCACATCGCTTGCCGGCGGCACGCTGGTGATGACGCCGCTGAAGGCGGCCGACGGCGAAATCTACGCTGTCGGACAGGGCTCGGTCATCGTTTCCGGCTTCACCGCGCAAGGGCAGGCCGAACAGTTGACGCAAGGCGTGCCGACGGCCGGCCGCGTGCCCAACGGCGCCATTGTCGAGCGCACCGTGCGCGCCGAGTTCGAAGACCAGGCGCTGCTCACCTTGCAGCTGCGCAATCCCGATTTCTCCACCGCCGTTCGCATCGCCGACGCCATCAACGGTTACACTTCGCAACGCTTCGGCATGCGCGTGGCGGCGGAGCGCGATGCGCGCACCGTCCAGATCAGGCGGCCGAAGAATGTTTCGGCGGCGCGCTTCTATGCTGAGATCGAGAATCTTGTCGTCGAATCCGACACACCGGCGCGCGTCGTCATCGACGAGCGCACCGGCACCATCGTCATCGGCAACGAGGTCAAGATCTCGCGGGTGGCGATCAGCCACGGCACGCTCACCGTGCGCATCACCGAACAGCCGAAAATCGTCCAGCCGGAACCCTTCTCCAAGGGCGTGACGGCTGAGGAACCCTTCACCACCATCGAGGCAACCCGGCCCGATGCGCGCGTCGCCGTACTCGACGGGCCCAACCTCGAAACGCTGGTGTCCGGCCTCAACCGTCTCGGCGTCAAGCCGGACGGCATCATTGCCATCCTGCAAGGCATCAAGTCGGCCGGCGCTTTGCAAGCCGATCTGGTTCTCCAATAGGCCATGCCGATGACCGCTCGCCTTTCCCTCAAGCACCGTCGCAACGCAGCCCTGGCAGCTTGCGCCGTCGCCACGCTCGTCTCAGTCATGCCGGTTCGCGCGGAAGAAGCGGTGCGGCAAGTTTTGCCCGGCGCACAGGCGCCCGCCGCACCTCAGCAGCTGGTCCGCGAGAAAGCCCCGGACGAAAGTGAAATCCAGCGCTTCTGCTCCAACATCGCCGACGCCGCCCGCGACCGCCGCTACTCGCTGCAGGCCGAAGAGCTGAAGCAACTGCAGGCCGGCATCGACCAGCGTATGAAGGCGCTGGACGAGAAGCGCGCCGAATACGAGCAATGGCTGAAGCGGCGCGAAGTTTTTCTGGCCCGCGCCGAGGACGGCGTCGTCAAGATTTATGCCGGCATGAAACCGGACGCCGCGGCAGAGCGCCTGGCCATGGTCACCCCCGATCTGGCCGCCGCCATCCTGATGAAACTCGATTCGCGCAAGGCCGGCGTCATTCTCAATGAAATGGACCAGAAGGCGGCCGCCGCGCTCACCGGCATCATGGCCAGCGCGGCCCGAAGGGTAGATCCGTCATGAAGTTGCAGTTGCTCGTCCTGGTCGCCGCCGCAGCACTGTCTGGCTGCGCGGTCGACCCGAAGGAGATCGGCAGGGAGCCGGCGCTGTCGCCGGTCGGCACCGGCATCACCGGCAGCGTCAATGCGCCCTACTCATACCCGGAAGAGCCGCGGGCGCCGGTGAAGAAATTCTCGCTGTGGGACGATCGCCAGAGCCGATTGTTCACCGACCCGCGCGCGCTGCGCGATGGCGACATCCTGACTGTCAGGATCAAGCTCAATGACAAGGCCAACTTCAAGAACCAGAACGACCGCAGCCGCACCGCCGCGCGCAAGCTCGGCTATGACGTCAAGCTCGGATGGGAAGATGCCAGCACCAGCGGCAAGGGCGACGCCGGCCTGAGCTCCAGCACCGAAACCAATGCGGACGGCGAAATCAAGCGCTCGGAAAACCTCGAGCTCAATGTCGCCGCCGTCGTCACCGAAGTCCTGCCCAACGGCAATCTGATGATCCGCGGCTCGCAGGAAGTGCGCGTCAATTACGAGCTCAGGGTGCTGACCATCGCCGGCATGGTGCGTCCCTCGGACATCGGCGCCGAAAACACCATTTCCTACGAACGCATCGCCGAGGCCCGCATCTCCTATGGCGGCCGCGGCCGAATTGCAGAGATCCAGCAACCTGCCTACGGTCAGCAGATCCTCGACCAAGTCCTCCCCTTCTAGGATCAGGAGAACGGCGCCGTGGCAAATGTCGAACAGGTCCAGCCCAAAAAGGGTCCGTCGCTTGTCATCCAACTCGCCATGCTTTTGGCGGTGACGGGCGCTGCCATCGGCATGGGCTGGGTCTCCGGCGGCTACCTGAAGGGCGTCGGCGGGCCGGTACCGGTGCCTGCCGCACCCGAGAACCAGTCCAACGCCGAGCAGCCGAGCACGACCACCGCGCATGAGCCGGGCACCGGGCCGACGCTCGTGCAGCTGGCGCCGATCACCACCAATCTGGCCGCGCCTGCCGATATCTGGATAAGGCTGGAAGCCTCGGTGGTCTACGATGCGCCGCAACCGCCGGAGCTCACCGAGAGCATTCACCAGGACCTGCTGGCCATGGTCCGTACCCTGAAGATGCATCAGATCGAAGGCGCCAGCGGCTACCAGCATTTGAAAGCCGACCTCGAGGAGCGCGCCGCGATCCGCAGCGGTGGCCATGCCAAACAGGTTCTGATCAGGACATTGCTGCTCGAATGAGAAAACTGGTTCTCGCCGCCGCGATCGTCGTCGCCGCCACTTCTGTCGCCGCTGCCCAGCAGCTCGATCTCGGCGGTATCGGCAAGGCCGACGGCGCCACCGTCGGCTACATCATCCAGATGTTCGGCCTGCTCACCGTGCTATCGGTGGCGCCGGGCCTGTTGATCATGGTGACGAGCTTCACCCGCTTCGTCATCGCCTTCTCGATCCTGCGCGCCGGCATCGGCCTGCAGTCGACGCCGGCCAATCTGATCCTGATCTCGCTGTCGCTGTTCATGACCTTCTACGTCATGGCGCCGACCTTCGACCAGGCGTGGAACACCGGCGTCAAGCCGCTGATGGACAATCAGATCAGCCAGACCGAGGCCTTCGAAAAAATTTCCGACCCGTTCCGCACCTTCATGCTGCACAATGTCCGCGACAAGGATTTCGATCTGTTCGCCGATCTCGCCCGCGAACGCGGCCAGGTGGTTGCCAAGGAAACCGTCGACCTGCGTATCCTGGTGCCGGCCTTCATGATCTCCGAAATCCGCCGCGGTTTCGAGATCGGTTTCCTGATCGTGCTGCCGTTCCTCGTCATCGACCTGATCGTCGCCACCATCACCATGGCCATGGGCATGATGATGCTGCCGCCGACCGTCGTGTCGCTGCCCTTCAAGATCCTGTTCTTCGTCCTCATCGACGGCTGGAACCTGCTCGTCGGCAGCCTGGTGCGATCCTTCACCTGATCACCAGCGACCTGCGCACGGCACCCTAGCTAAAATTCTATGCAATATATTTCCGGTTAACCGTCCCGTTTAGCCCTTTGGTAGGGACTCGCCCGCATATTGCTCGCAGATGGCGGGTGATCGGGTCTCACGATCATTGGCATGATGCCGCTCCGTCATACCGGAAAAGCCGGTATGTCAAAAACACCCTGTAAAAAAACAAGGTACGAGTAGCCATGTCCAGTATCATGACCAACGCCGCGGCGCTGACCGCGCTGCAGAGCCTGAACAGCACCAACAAGCAGCTCGAAATGACCCAGGCCCGTATTTCCACGGGCTACCGCGTCGCCACCGCTTCCGACAACGCCGCCTACTGGTCGATCGCGACCTCGATGAAGTCCGACAACAAGGCGCTTTCGTCGGTTCAGGACTCGCTCGGCCTCGGCGCCGGCAAGGTTGACACCGCCTACACCGCCATCAACGACATCAAGGACCAGGTCGACCTGATCAAGTCCAAGCTCGTCACCGCCCGCGGCGCCTCGAAGGAAGACCAGCAGAAGATCGCGACCGAAATCAACGCCATCCAGGCGCAGATCAAGTCGTCGGTCACCAACGCCAACTTCGCCGGCTCGAACCTGCTGCAGAACGACGCTGCCGCGGCCTCCGACCTGAAGATCGTCGCTTCCTACAACCGTACCGGCGCGACCGTCACCATCGACACCATCGACGTCAAGGCTGCTGATACCCAGGTTCTCGACGTCGCCGGCACGGGCGGCATCGTCGGCGGCCTGCTCGCCACCACCTTCTTCGATCCGAGCACCACCGCAGTCACCGCCGCCGCCATCGACACGGCACTGGGTAGCGTTGAAACCGCGCTCGGCAAGCTGTCCACCGGCGCTGCCTCGCTCGGCGCCGCCAAGTCGCGCATCGACACCCAGAAGAGCTTCCTGTCGAACCTCTCGGACTCGATCGACAAGGGCGTCGGCGCTCTGGTCGACGCCGACATGAACAAGGAATCGACCCGCCTGCAGGCCCTCCAGGTCCAGCAGCAGCTCGGCATCCAGGCGCTGTCGATCGCCAACGGCAACTCGCAGTCGATCCTGTCGCTCTTCCGCGGCTGATCTCTCGACTTTACGGCTGACACGATCCGATCGGGCCGCGCCAACAGCGCGGCCCGATTTCTTTTGTGGCTGCTGATTTTCTCATTAAATGGCGGCCGATTTTGCTTTTGGCCAGCGCCCGGATCGGCCTGTTTTAACAGGCCATTAACCATATCTCGGTAGTCATGGTTAACCATACCATGGCGGGCAGACCAGACGGTCGATGGGCTTATGCCTACCCCCTTGATGAAGTTGATCCGGCGTGTGCGGGACACGCCAGTTTTTGAGAAGGGGTAAATATCTTGGCTAGCATCATGACGAACGCTTCGGCGCTGACCGCGCTGCAGAGCCTGAACAACACCAACAAATCCCTCGAGCAGACGCAGGCCCGCATTTCGACCGGCTACCGCGTTGCCACCGCCAGCGACAACGCCGCCTACTGGTCGATCGCCACCACGATGAAATCCGACAACAAGGCGCTTTCGGCCGTTCAGGACGCGCTTGGCCTCGGCGCCGGCAAGGTCGACACTGCCTACACCGCCATCACCGACATCAAGGACCAGGTCGACCTGATCAAGGCCAAGCTGGTCACCGCCCGCAGCGCCAGCAAGGACGACCAGCAGAAGATCGCGACCGAAATCAAGGCCATCCAGGACCAGATCAAGTCGTCGGTCACCAACGCCTCCTATGCCGGATCGAACCTGCTGCAGAACGATGCTACCGCGGCCTCCGACCTGAAGATCGTCGCTTCTTACAACCGCACTGGCACGACCGTCGCCATCGACACCATCGACGTCAAGGCTGCCGATACGCAGGTTCTCGACATTGCCGGCACCGGCGGCATCGTCGGCGGCCTGCTTGCCGCGACCTTCTTCGATCCGAGCACCACCCAGGTTCTTCCGGCAGCCATCGACACGGCGCTGGGAGCCGTCGAAACGGCGCTCGCCAAACTGTCCACGGGTGCCGCTTATCTCGGCGCCGCCAAGTCGCGCATC
Source organism: Mesorhizobium sp. P2_F5 (assembly GCF_056403715.1). Classification (NCBI taxonomy): domain Bacteria; kingdom Pseudomonadati; phylum Pseudomonadota; class Alphaproteobacteria; order Hyphomicrobiales; family Phyllobacteriaceae; genus Mesorhizobium; species Mesorhizobium sp. P2_F5. Next base: position 218,975 of record NZ_JBFUEY010000003.1, read on the forward strand.
GACACCCAGAAGAGCTTCCTGTCGAACCTGTCGGACTCCATCGACAAGGGTGTCGGCGCTCTGGTCGACGCCGACATGAACAAGGAATCGACCCGTCTGCAGGCCCTTCAGGTCCAGCAGCAGCTCGGCATCCAGTCGCTGTCGATCGCCAACGGCAACTCGCAGTCGATCCTGGCGCTGTTCAAGCAATAGGCCGGACCCGGCTTCCCCTTCCCTTGAATTGAAGGGCCGCGCCGCCAGCGCAGCCCTTTCGCTTTGTGGCTGTGTGTTGACGCATGTCGTTGGCCCGGAACCGCTGCACACTTCCGGGCGACATGCTTATCATCTTCGCACAAGCTTCGCGGTCTAGTGTTCCCACGGAATATCATGCTGGGAGCGCTTGAATCGTGCCGGAACAGATCCAGAGCATCATCTCGAATCTCAGGGCATTTGGCGTCAGGCGCCTTGCCATGCTGGCCGGCATCGCCGCGCTGGTGATGGCCGTCATCGGCGTGGGCTCGGTCTATCTCAACCGCCCCGCCTATGAGACGCTCTATGTCGGCCTCGATCGTTCCGACGTGAACCAGATCGGCCTGGTGCTCGGCGAGGCCGGCATTGGCTTCGACGTCGGCTCCGACGGCACCTCCGTGCTGGTGCCGGCCGGCACCACCGCGCAGGCGCGCATGCTGCTTGCCGAAAAGGGCCTGCCGACCAGCGCCAATGCCGGCTACGAACTGTTCGACAATGTCGGCTCGCTCGGCCTGACATCCTTCATGCAGCAGATTACCCGCGTGCGCGCGCTGGAAGGCGAGATCGCCCGCACCATCCAGTCGATCGCTGGCATCAAGGCGGCACGCGTCCACATCGTCATGTCCGAGCGCGCCAACTTCCGCCGCGACGAACAGCAGCCCTCGGCCTCGGTGGTCATCCGTTATTCCGGCATCGACGCCGAAAAGAGCGCCTTGTCGATCCGCCATCTCGTCGCCGCCGCCGTGCCCGGCCTGTCGGCCGACAAGGTGACCGTGCTTGATTCCAACGGCAACCTGCTCGCCGCCGGTGACGACCCTTCCAACACAAGTGCTGCCCGCACGCTCGGCGTCGAGCAGACCGTCGAGGCGCAGATCGGCGACAACATCCGCCGCGCACTGACGCCTTATCTCGGCCCAGACAATTTCCGCGCCAGCGTCAAGGCTGACGTCAACACGGACACCCGCCAGACCGAAGAGACGATCTTCGATCCGGAGTCGCGCGTCGAGCGTTCGGTGCAGTCGGTGCGCGCCAACGAAAACAGCAACCAGAAGCAGGCCTCGACCCCGGCCAGCGTCGAGCAGAACCTGCCCGAGACCCAGGCGACCAGCACCGACGGCCCACAGACGACATCGGCGAACGACCGCAAGGAGGAGATCACCAATTACGAGATCAACTCCAAGAAGATCGCCACCGTCTCCAACGGCTATTCCGTCACCAAAATGTCGATCGCCGTCGTCGTCAACCAGCAGCGGTTGATGACCATTCTCGGCAAGGACGCCACGCCCGAGCAGATCGCCAAGCGCGTCGCCGACATCCAGAAGATGGTGGCTTCGGCCACCGGCTTCGACGACAAGCGCGGCGATATCATCGATGTCTCGGCGGTCGAGTTCATCGACGGGCTGGACGGCGAGGCCGTCGAGCAGCCGGGCATAATGGCGTCGATCGGGACCTATGCCGGCACGATGATCAATGCCGGCGCGTTCATCATCGTGGTGTTCCTGGTCGCCTTCTTCGGCTTGAGGCCGATGGCCGCTGCGCTGACCGCTCGGCCGACGCCCGCACTTGCCGGCCCTAGCTTCGACGATGTCCAACGTTCGCTGCCGACACCCGAAACCGCCAGTGCCGAACCCGCGCAGGCTGCGTTGCCTGGCAGCCGCCCCGGCCCGACCCCGCTCGATGATCTTCGCCAGAAGATCAGGCCGGCGCCGCAGGAACGGCTTGCCCGCATGGTCGATCTCAACGAGGAGCGCACCGCGCAGATCCTGCGCAAATGGGCGGCCCAGGAAGCCACGGTGTAGACTATGGCCTCAGCAGCGCTTTTCGATCTTCTTCCGGACTTTGGCGCACGCACCCAGCGCGCCGGTCAATCGCCGGCTACCGCCAAGGCCGAGCCGCGGCCAGACACACCGGCGCCGCAGGCAGACATCGGCGCGCTGATCGCTGAAGCGGTCATCGATGCCGAAGCGGCGCTCGAGGCGCGCCTTGCTGTTGCCCATCAGGCGGAGCTCGAAGCGGAGCGTCAGGCCAGCGCCGAGGAAGCGAGGGTTTTCCTGGAAGGCTTCGGCGGTGACCTTGGCGCCGCCGTCACTGCCCGTATCGACGCCATGGAGGCGAAGGTCAGCGAGCTTGTCGGCGCCACAGTTGCCCGCATCATTGGCGGCATCGTCACCGACGATCTGCAGAAGCGTTCGCTGGAAGCCCTTGCCGGCACGATCCGCGAGGCGATCGGCGACAGCGAGGCGGTGCGCATCGCCGTGCGCGGACCGCTGTCGCTGTTCGAAACGCTTAAGGCTTCACTTGGCCCACGCGCGGCCAATCTCGATTTCGTCGAGGCGCCCGGCTTCGACCTTACCGTCGCCATTGACGAGGCGGTGTTCGAAACCCGCATTGCCGAATGGTCGTCTGCCTTGTCCGAGGCCCTATCATGAGCGTTGCCGACGCCGCTGAGCCCAGGCACGAAATCATCATCGTGCGGCGCAACCACGACGACCACGACGACGCCCACCATGGCGGCGTCTGGAAGATCGCCTTTGCCGATTTCATGACCGCCATGATGTGCTTCTTCCTCGTCATGTGGCTGATCAATGCCGCCAACGAGCAAACCAAGGCCGCCGTCGCCAGCTATTTCAACCCGGTCAAGCTGGTCGACCGCAACGCCAGCCGCAAGGGCCTCGAAGACCTTGGCGATGGCCCGAGCAAGGTCGGACTGACGGCTGACGACCCGAAGGACAAGACCAGCAAGGCCGGACAGGACGGCATCGGCGGGGCCGGCACGTCCAACAAGAAGCAGCCGAAGGAATCGGCGCCGAAGACCGATCTTTCCGACGAGCATCTGTTTGCCGATCCCTATGCGGTGCTGTCGGAAATCGCCACCGACACCGGCGTCATGCAGAACGTCAGCGAAAAGGGCGATGGCGGCGCGCAGCCGTCCGGCCCGGCCACCGGCGCATCCGGCGGCCAATCCTACCGCGACCCGTTCGCGCCGGATTTCTGGTCGCAACAGGTAGCAGCACCTGGCGCCGAAGCCACCGCCGAACGCAGCAAGATCGAAGGCGATCCGCTCAAGCCCGGCGACAAGGCGGCACAGACGCAAGTGGCTGAAGTGAAGGCCGTGCCGCCCGCGCCGCCCGTGGTAGATGCGCCGCTGGAGCCGTTGGCGAAATCCGCATCCGACAAGCCGCAGACCAAGGCTGAAGCCAAAGCAGAGGCCAAGGCTGAAGCAGCAAAGGCCGAAGCGAAAAAGGCGGAAGAGGCAAAGGCCGAAGCCGCCGAAGCGCAACCCGCACCCAAGCCCGAAGCCGCGGAAAAGGCACCGAGTGCCGCCGCCGTCAAGGCCGCGGCACAGGTCAAGCAGGAACTCGACGAGGCCTTCAAGCCTGGCGACAAATTGCACGACGGCGTCTCCGTCGAGGCCACCGACAAGGGCGTCGTCATCTCGATCACCGACCAGTTCGATTTCGGCATGTTCGAGATCGGCTCGGCAGTGCCGCGCCGTGAACTGGTGCTGGCGATGGAAAAGATCGGCCGCATCGTCAACGAGCAGAAAGGCACGATCAGCATCAACGGTCACACCGATGCGCGGCCGTTCCGAAGCGACACCTACGACAATTGGCGGCTGTCCACGGCGCGCGCCCATTCCGCCTATTACATGCTGGTGCGCGGCGGCGTCGACGAGCGCCGCATCACCGAAGTTGCCGGTTTCGCCGACCGCGAGCCGAAGGTTGCGGCTGACCCGATGGCTGCCGCGAACCGCCGCATCGAAATCCTGATGGCGACCGACGGATGAGGCGCTCCGCCATCATCGGCCGCGCCATCGGTCTGCTGCTGCTGAGCGCTGTCCATTCGCCGGCGGCTTTTGCCGAGGACGACTTGCAGCCCTATCAGCTGGTGCGTTCGCTGCAGCTGGTGCAGGACCGCATCGCCGCCGGCGACCATGCCGCGCTGCCGATGCAAGGCAAGCTGCTCGAAATGACCGACACAAGGCTTCGCGCGGCGGACGCGGACGATTTCAGCGACCCGAAGAATTTTCGCGCCTTGCTGGTCTATGGCATGAGCGGTGGCAACCCCGTCAGCGTCGAGGTGGCAGTGTCGCGCGCCAAGACCGACCCGCAAAGCCTGGCTATCGCCAGGGGCATTGTCGATTATCTGAACGGCCGCCCGGCCGCCGCGATCGAGGCGCTGAAGCCGATCGATCCGATGACCCTGCCCGCCGATCTCGGTGCTTTCCTGGCGCTGGTCAAAGGCTCGCTGCTCGCCACCGAAGAGCCGGTCACCGCGCTGGCGCTGCTCGACGATGCGCGCCTGCTCAGCCCCGGCACGCTGGTCGAGGAAGCAGCGCTGCGCCGCTCGGTCGGCATCGCCGCCGCGCAAGGCGATGGCGCGCGCTTCGCGCTTGCCTCGACCCAATATGTCGAGGACTACCTCTATTCGCCCTATGCCAGCCAATTCGCCGACGCCTTCGTGTCCGGCGTCATCACGCTGCACATGGCGATCAGTCTGGACAAGCTCGCCGACATCACCGCGATGATGGATCCGGAACGCGAGAAGGTGATCTATCTGCGCATTGCCCGCCGCGCCGCGATCGATGGCCTCGCCGATCTCTCCGCTTTTGCCTCGGCCAGGGCCGAACAGGGCCGCGACGGCATCCACAATCAGGACGACCCGCGCGCCCAGCTCTATTCCAGCCTGTCCACGGTGACGTCCGGAACCATCGACGAGGTCCGCGCCAAGCTCGACAAGATCGATCGCAGCCAACTTTCGCAAAGCGACCGCGACTTGCTCGATGCCGCGCAGGCCGTGGCCGGCGAAGTGATCGCGCCGCCGGCGCCGCTGCCTGCCGACAAGCCCGCGCCGGCGGCGGTCAAACAGCAGCCGGTCAAGACCGCGGCAGCGGCAAACCCCGATGAGCCCGAGCTGCCGCCGGTCGAAGGCGCAATGCCTGAGCAGCCAGCAGCTAGCGCATCAGGCGGACCGGCCGCAACCGACGGGCCGAATGCGCCAGGCGAGCCAGCCGCGCAGGCACAGAGCACGCCCCAGACAAAGGCGCCGGAAGCGTCTGCAGTCACCGCCGCGGGTGATGCGGCGCCTGTCGTACCGGCATCGGCGCCTGCAGCTGGCGCCGAACCCGCCGATGCCACCGACGCCGCCATGGCCAAGACGCGTCGCCAGCTCGATTTGATTGACCAGATGCTTGGAGCAGCTCCGAAATGACCACCAATGTTGGCCAGGCCCTGCCGGGATTTGCGCCCGTGCACGCCGGATCGAAGCAGTCGGCGCCGAACGCCAAGGGCGACGACAAAAGCTTCGGTGAACTGGTGCGCGGCGAGGACAATGCGCCGACGCAAAAAGGCCAGGGAGCAACCGAGGCCGCGCCGCACGAGCCTCGCTGGACCCGACGCAGCGCGGCCGCTCCCGCCAAGGGCGAAACTGTACACGCAGAGACGGGCAAGACGGCCTCCAAACCGGTTGTCGGGAAAGCCGCAAAAGACCATATTGACGGCGATCCGGACAAAGCGTCCGCCGACGCTGACGCGGCCGGACAAGGCACGGGTACAGCACCGCTGCAGGACCATTTGCCGTTGCTGTTGGCGCTGCATGACATCATCCGTTTCTCGGCTGCGAGAACAGGTGGAAACGGCCCCGCCACGAATGAACAAACTGAACAGCCCGCGCTCGACGGCGAGACCGTTTCTGCGCAGACGCCGCCTCTGTCGTTGAAGAAATTCCGAGCGACATCCGGCGCCGACAACAGCCTCGACACGACGCCGCGACCAGAACGAGCCAAGGCCGGCGTTGACGTTTCCGCAAAGGATCAGGGGCAAAAGCTGGGCGCGATCGGACCCCAGTCCGGCAAGCTGCCGCACCAGGATGCTGCGACGCCGTCTCTGCCGGCGGACGAGTCGGCAAGCGAGCATTCCGCGCCCAATGCAAAGCGGTCAGCGCTATCAACAAAGGCCGTTGATGGAGCCCAGTCCAACTCGACATCCGCATCCGGAAAACAGGCACCGTCCGCCGGGCGCGTCGACATTGTCGCCGAGCAGAGCTTCCCGGCGCCGGCGCAGAGCCCGATGAACCAGACGACGTCGGCTCTGATCGACGCACTCGCTTCGGACAACGGGCTGCGGCAAGCGGTTTCGACGCCGTCGACGACCGCCCAGACGGCCGGTTCTGTTGCCGTTCCGACACATATATTGAAGATCGAGCTTCACCCGGCCGAACTCGGCATGGTCACTGCCAGTCTCAGGCTCGCCGGGGAACAACTTTCGATAGAGTTGAAGCCCGAAACCCATGAGGCTTACCGCCGCCTCGCCACCGACAGCGACGCCATCGTCAAGTCGTTGCGCGGGCTCGGATTCGATGTCGACAAGGTCACCATTCTACAACCCTCGATAGCAGTCCATGCTTCGGTGCGCAGCGATGCAAGCAACTCCCAGCCGATGCCGCAGGGCCGCGACCAGTCAGCTTTTCAGCCTGGGAACTCGAGCGGCAACAATGCGGGTTCGGGCGGCCAGCAGTCGGGAAGAAACCGCAATGACGATGCACAGGAATTCGGCCGCCCTGGCGTGCCTGTTCGCGAGCGTGCTGGCGACGATATGTTTATCTAGCCTCGCCAACGGCCCGGCCAACGCCGCCACCAACCCTTGCGAGCCCGAGATCCTGCGCGCCGCCGATCGCTATGGCGTGCCCGCCGGCATCCTCTATGCCGTCGGGCTGACGGAGACCGGCAAGAAGGGTAGCTTGCAGCCTAATGCCTTGAATATAGAAGGAAAAGCTGTCTTCCCAAGGAGCCGTAGCGAGGCTCTGGCTACCTTCGAAGCAGCCCGGCGCGAGGGCAAGACGCTCATCGATCTCGGCTGCATGCAGATCAACCATCACTATCACGCATCGCATTTTCGCAGCGTCGACGACATGCTCGACCCGCGCCAGAATGTCGACTATGCGGCGCGCTTCCTGGCCAGCCTTCATGCCCGTCATGTCAGCTGGTCGATGGCCGTCGCTCGCTACCACGCCGGCCCCGACAATGACCCCGCGCAGAAGTTCTATGTCTGCCGCGTCATCGCCAACATGGTCGCCACCGGCTTCGGCAAATGGACGCCCAACGCCCGCGCCTTCTGCAACCCATAGATGCATCCGCCTTTCGAAAATATGAGCAGGCCCCAACCCTGCCGGTGCCCGGCACGTCCCCGGTATCAGCCGCCAACGATACAACTCCGTGACTGCTGTTATTTCGAAACCCGAAATAACTCCCAAGAAAATAGCTACAAGAAATGATGGTTGTTCAGGATTCCCGGCACCGGTTACGCCTCTTCCCACGGGGCAGATGATCTGATTCGGAGGCGGGGCCGATGATTGTAATCGTTGACGAGCGTGAGCTCGTAACTGAGGGGTATAACTCACTTTTCGATCGCGAGGGGGTCGCCTGTGCGGGCTTCGCGCCTGGCGAATTCGGCGAGTGGGTGACATCCGCGGCCGACACCGATTTGAAATCGGTCCGCGCCTTCCTCATCGGCGACTGCCGCGAAGGCGCCATCTCGCCACGCCAGATCCGCGACCGCACCGGCGCTCCGGTCATTGCGCTAAGCGAACAGCACTCGCTTGAAAATACGCTGCGGCTGTTCGAGAGCGGCGTCGACGACGTCATCCGCAAGCCGGTCCACATCAGAGAGATCCTGGCCCGCATTGCCGCCATCCGCCGCCGCGCCCATGAGGACGTCAGCTACACCGAGATCGGCGCCATGCGCATCTTCATGGATGGCCGCGATCCCGAGATCGATGGCCAGCCGCTGCCACTGCCGCGCCGCGAGCGCCGCATCCTCGAATATCTGGCGAGCAACCGCGGACGCCGCGTCACCAAGACCCAGGTTTTCAACGCCATCTACGGCATCTTCGACGAAGAGGTCGAGGAGAACGTGGTCGAGAGCCACATCAGCAAATTGCGCAAGAAATTGCGCGAGAAGCTCGGCCAGGACCCGATCGATTCCAAGCGCTTCCTCGGCTACCGGCTGGTGTTCTGATGGCGGTCCGCGCCAGCCTCGCGCAAGACAGAAATTATACCCTCGCGACCACAGACATGGGCATTGAGGAGACGTTTCGATGAGCCTTTACGGAATGATGCGGACCGGCGTTTCCGGGATGAACGCACAGGCCAACCGCCTGTCCGCCGTGGCCGACAACATCGCCAATTCCGACACCACCGGTTACAAGCGGTCCTCGGCCGAGTTTTCGACGCTGGTCATGCCGCAGGTCGGCGGTGCCTATAATTCCGGCGGCGTCAACACCACGATCCGCTCAGCGGTCAGCGCCCAGGGCGTGCTGCAATACACCACCTCGGTCTCCGACCTCGCGGTCAACGGCAACGGCTTCTTCGTCGTCCAGGACCCCAGCGGCACACCTTTCCTCACCCGCGCCGGCGCTTTTGTTCCGGATGCCCAGGGCAGGCTGGTCAATGCGGCCGGCTATCAGCTGATGGCCTACAGCTACGCCAACGGCACGCCGGCGGCGACAGCCAACGGTTTCGAAGGACTGGTGCCGGTCGAGATCTCCGACCAGGAAATGACGGCGACGCCCAGCACCACGGGCAACTTCAACGCCAATCTGCCGGCCGGCGCCACGCCACCCGCAGGTCCGCTGCCGTCCACCAACAGCCCGACCGCGGAATACACGTCGAAATCCTCGATGGTCACCTACGACAATCTCGGCAACAAGAAGCTGCTCGACGTCTATTTCACCAACACCGGCACCGGCACCTGGTCGGTCTCGGTGTTCGACCAATCCAAGGCGACGCCCGGCACCTCCTTCCCCTATACGGGCGGCGCGCTGGCCACAGCCAACCTGACCTTCGACAACACCACCGGCAAGCTCACCGGCGCAGTCGACTCAATAACGATCCCCGTACCTGGCGGTGCGTCGCTCGACCTCGATCTGTCCAAGCTGACCCAGCTCGGCACCGGCTTCACCGTCTCCGAGGCGAAGGTCAACGGCAACGCCCCCAGCACCATCGAAAAGATCCAGATCGGCGAAGACGGCGTGATCTATGCCCAGTATCAGGACGGCTCGACCAAGCCGCTCTTCAAAATCCCGCTGGCCGACGTCCAGAGCCCCGACAACCTCACCGCACTGCCGGGCAATGTCTATGCGCAATCCACCGACTCCGGCACCGTGCGCATCGGCTTCGCCAATGAAGGCAAGCTCGGCGGCATCATCTCCGGCGCGTTGGAAAATTCCAACGTCGATATCGCCGAGGAACTGACCAACATGATCGCGGCGCAGCGCAGCTACACCGCGAACTCGAAAGTATTCCAGACCGGTTCCGACCTCATGGATGTCCTTGTCAACCTGAAGAGATAAACGACGGGCGCTAGTGGGATGAACCCAAACCAGAGCGGCGCGGTGCGCGGATTTCGAATTCAAGGCCACACCGGCGAACCGGCTGGTGTGGTTTGGAATTGGAGGTTTCCGAACGCTGACGCCGCCGACAGGGCAGAAACGTCATCCCCCTCCCACTGGCCTCGTGAAAGACCCGCATGTCGCTGACTTCCGCATTGACCATCGCCCAACAGTCGCTTCAGACCACGTCGAAGCAGACCAGCGTCCTTTCCCGCAATATTGCCGACGCAAGCAATCCCGACTATGCCCGCCGCACGGCGGTCGTCATCAGCGCCGCGCCGGGCGCCCGCTCCGTAGAGATCCAGCGCGCCACCAACGCCCTGTTGTTTCGCCAGAACCTCAGCGCGCAATCGGCATGGAGCGGCCAGAGCACGCTTTACAGCGGCATTGACCGCCTCGCCGTTGCCGTCAACGGCGTCGACAATGCCTCCTCTGCCTCGACCGCGATCGGCAACCTGCAGAACGCGCTGCAGCTTTACGCCGCCACGCCATCCAACCAGAATCTCGGTTCCAGCGTCATCGACGCGGCCCAGCAGGTGGTGCGCTCGCTGAACGACGGCACCAAGGCGATCCAGGATTTCCGCACCCAGGCCGACGGCGAGATCGCCACCGCAGTCGACGATCTCAACTCGCTGCTCAGCCAGTTCCAGGACGCCAACAAGGCGGTCATCTCCGCAACCCGTTCGGGCACGGATGCGTCCGACGCGCTAGACCAGCGCGACTCCCTGCTGAAGAAGATCGCGGACTATGTGCCGGTGTCGACCTTCACGCGCGGCGACAACGACATGGTCATCACCACCAAGGATGGCACGACGCTGTTCGAGACCATTCCGCGCTCGGTCAGTTTCGCGCCGTCGGCGGGCTACACCGCCGGTACGCCCGGCAACACCATCTATATCGACAATGTGCCGGTCAGCGCCGGCACCGGCGGCAACACCAGCGCCGACGGCAAGCTCGCCGGGCTGATCACCTTGCGTGACGGTGTCGCCGCGACCATGCAGAGCCAGCTCGACGAAGTCGCGCGCGGCCTCATCACCGCCTTTGCCGAGACCGCGCCTTCGCAGCCCGACCGGACCGGCCTGTTCACCTGGTCGGGCGCGCCCGCCATTCCGGCCGCCGGCACGCTGATCGACGGCCTTGCCGGCTCGATCAAAGTCAATGCCGCAATGGATCCGAGCGTCGGCGGTAATCCGGTGCTGCTGCGCGACGGCGGCGCCAATGGCGCCGCCTATATCGCCAACACCGCCGGCAACGCCTCCTATTCGCAGCTCTTGATCGGCTATGGCGACAAGCTCGACAAGCCGATGCCTTTCGACGCTTCGGCCGGCATCACCGTCACCTCCAGCGTCTCCGACTACGCCGCCAACGCCATTGGCTGGTTCGAGGGCCAGCGCCAGCAGGCCTCGAGCAACGCCGACGCCAAGGAAGCGCTGGCCTCGCGCACCGCCGAGGCGCTGTCCAACGACACCGGCGTCAATGTCGACCAGGAGATGTCGTTGCTGCTCGACCTCGAACACACCTATCAGGCTTCGGCGCGCATGATGAAAACCGTCGACGACATGCTGTCGTCCCTGCTCGATGCTGTGGGATAAGCCATGAAAGCCACATCCGTCTCCTCAGCCGCCCTTTCCAACGCCGCGCGCTATCAGCAGATGCGTATGCAGGCCGAACTGGTCAAAGCCACCAAGGAATCGACGACCGGCACCGTCGCCGATGTCGGCCTTGCGCTCGGCGCGCGCACCTCGCAGGCAGTGACCTTCTCGCGCGATCTCGACCGGTTGAACGTCATCATCGATTCCAATTCGCTGGTCACCGCCCGGCTGTCCTCGACGCAGGCTGCGCTTGGCCAGCTTTCCGACACTGCACAGAATTTGCTGACTGCGCTGACCGCCGCCGGCAATTCCTCGAGCACCATCACACAGCAAGCCGGCAAGGCCGCCGTGCAGCAGATGACCTCGATCCTCAACGCCAGCGTCAACGGCGAATATCTGTTTGCCGGCACCAACACCGACGTCAAGCCGATCGACGACTTCACCGCCACCGGCTCGCCAGCCAAGGCGGCGTTCGACGCTTCCTTCTCGTCCTATTTCGGCTTCACGCAGAGCGATCCGCTCGCCGCCAACATCACCGCCGCCCAGATGGACGGCTTCATCACCAGCAATGTCGTGCCGCAGTTCATGGGCGCGGGCTGGCAGGCCAATTGGTCGAACGCCACCGACCAGCAGATCGTCAGCCGCATTTCGCTCGGCGAAACCACCCAGACCTCGGCCAGCGCCAATGACGACAGCATCCGCAAGCTCGCCATGGCTTCCGCCATGGTCACGGGCCTGCTGTCCGGCAACCTCAGCGATGCGGCAAAGACCACCGTTGTCGGCCGCGCCCAGGCGATGGTCGGCGAGGCCTTGGGCGGGCTCGGCCAGCTGCAGGCCGAGACCGGCCTTGCCGAAAAGCGTGTGTCCGACGCCAGCGACCGCATGAAAACGCAGGTCGACCTGTTCGAACGCCACATCCTCGATCTCGAAGGCGTCGACCCGGCCGAGGCCGCCACCCGCGTCGCGGATCTGACCCAGCATATCGAGACGTCCTTCGCGCTGACCGCGCGCCTGCAGCAGATGAGCCTGCTGAACTACCTGACCTGAAAATCTCAACCGCAACGGTAGAGCCAAACGATGTACCAATTCTCCTACGCCGACGTCCAGACCGACTCCGTCACCGATGCCAAGGATCGCGAGCGGCAGCTTTTGACCCGCTCGATCGAAATGCTGGCGGCGGCGGCCGCTGTCGGCCACACCTCGATGGAAGCGGTCGAGGCGCTGCACTTCACCAACCGGGTCTGGACCACCTTCGTCGAGGATCTCGGCTCCAGCGACAATGTCCTGCCCAAGGAACTGCGTGCCAACCTCATCTCCATCGGCCTGTGGCTGCTGCGCGAGGCCGAGGACATCCGTCAGGGCCGCACCGACAATTTCGAAGGCCTGATCGAAGTGTCCCAGATCATCCGGGATGGCATTCAATGACCAACACGCTGAAGATATCGCTGAAGCCGAACGAGAAGATCTACATCAACGGCGCCGTCATCCGTGTCGACCGCAAGGTCACCGTCGAGCTGATGAACGATGTGCAGTTTTTGCTCGAGAACCATGTCATCCAGGCCGAAGAGGCCTCGACACCGCTGAAGCAGCTCTACTTCATCCTGCAGGTCATGCTGATGAACCCGGCCGGCGCCGTCGAGGCCCGCGCCATGTTCCGCCGCTCGCTGCCCTTGCTTTTGGCAAGCTTCGAGGACGAGCAGATCAGCGGCGCGCTGAAGCAGATCGACCGCATGGTCGGCGAAGACCATATCTATGAAGCGCTGAAGGCTATCCGTGCGCTTTATCCGCTCGAACGCCGCGCGCTTGGCGGCAATGACGATGTTCAGGGCGCGAAGCGCCCGCTGGCCGTGGGAGCACGATTCTGATGAATGTGGACATGACGACGACAATCCCGACGGGCGCCAACCAGGGCACCCAGCAGACTTCGAAGACAGCGGTCGACTACCAGTCGTTCCTGAAGCTGCTGATCGCCGAAATGAAGAACCAGGATCCGACGAAACCGATGGATTCGACACAGTATGTCGCCCAGCTCGCCACCTTCTCGCAGGTCGAGCAATCGGTGCAGACCAACACCAAGCTCGACCAGATCATGCAGTCCTCGGCGCTGTCGCAGGCGGACGCGCTGATCGGCCGTTCGATCACTTCCGCCGACGGCAAGACGACGGGCGTCGTGGCTTCCGTCAAGCTTGCCAGCAGTGGCCTGATCGCGGTACTGCAGAACGGCACCGAAGTGCCGGTCGGCGCGGGCGTTTCGATAAAGCCGGCCAGCTAGACCCGGTTCCGTAGAGGCGCACTCACATGAACGAGGCCGACGCGCTCGACATCGTCCAGTACGCGGTGTGGACGGTGCTCACCGCTTCCGCGCCGGTGGTGCTGGTCGCCATGGCGGTCGGCATCGGCATCGCGCTGATCCAGGCCCTGACCCAGATCCAGGAAATCACCCTGACCTTCGTGCCCAAGATCGTCGCCATCATGCTGGTCGTGGCGCTGACCGGCCCGTTCATCGGCAGCCAGATCTCGGCCTTCACCAACGTCATCTTCGAGCGCATCGAAAACGGGTTCTAGAAGCAATTCCAGGAAAAGTGTTTCGCGGTTTTCCCGGGAAAAGCGCGCAGCGCTTTCCCTGAGGAATTGCGTAGTGAGGAGTCCCGCTTGCAGGCGGCTGTGTTACGGCTAGATTGCGAGTCATGACCCAGGCAGCATCGACCGGCAGGCCATGTGCGGAATAGCCGGCGTCTGGCGTAAGCGAAACCCGATCGACGCCAACGACCTGTCGGATGTCATCCGCATGATGCAGGCGCTGGTGCATCGCGGCCCCGACGATCATGACAGCTGGAGCAACAATCGGCTGGCCCTCGGGCATCGCCGGCTGACCATCATCGACCCCTCGCCCGCCGCCCGCGAACCGATGCTGACCGCATCCGGTCAGGGCGTCCTCGTCTACAATGGCGAGGTCTACAATTACCGGTCGCTCCGCGAGACGCTGCAGGCGCAAGGGGTCGTCTTTCGAACCATCTGCGATGCCGAAGTGGTGCTCGAAGCCTTGCATCACTGGGGTCCCGAAAAGGCCGTGCCGCTGTTCGACGGCATGTTTTCCTTCGCCTATTTCGACGCCCGCAACAGTGCGCTGTGGCTCGCTCGCGATCGCCTCGGCATCAAGCCGATGTCGGTGGCCGATACGCCGGAGCGAATCCTGTTTGCCTCGGAGGACAAGGCGATCCTCGCCTGCAACGGTTTCCCGCGCGATATCGACAGGCGCGAAATGACCCTGCGGCTGGCCTGGCAGAGCCGCGATTCCAGCTACAGCCTGTTCGACCGCATCGAGCGGCTGCCGCCTGCCGGCCTGTGGAGGATCACCGATGGTGGTATTGAAAAGCGCCGCTTCTGGCATGTGCTGGACGTGCTGGAGACCGCACGCATCACCGGCGACGGATCCTCCGATGCAGAGCACATGGCGACGCTCGAGGCATTGCTCAAGGACAGTGTCGGACTTCACTGCATCGCCGATACCAACGTCGCCACAGCGTGCAGCAGCGGCGTCGATTCCGGTCTGATCACGGCGCTGGCGAAGCCGTTCAGACCAGAGATCCATGGTTATGTCGTCGACCCGCAGCTCGGCCGCAGCGAGGCCGAAGACGCCGAACGCACCGGCCGCCATGTCGGCGTGCCCTTGCGCCGGATTCCGGTCGACAAGAACCGGTTCTTCGAACTTTGGCCAAGAGTAATCTGGCATCTGGAAAGCGATGGCTGGCATGCCAGCCATGTCGGGCTGCTGGCGCTTGCCGAACAGTGCCGGGCCGACGGCGTCAAGGTGCTGCTGACCGGTGAAGGCGCCGACGAATTGTTCGGCGGCTACCCCCTGCAGGCCTTGAGCATGAAGAAGTGGCGCTCCTGGTCGTGGCCCCGGCGTCTGTTGCATTCGAAACGCTCGCTCGACCGGAGATTCGAACAACAGCGCCGCGCCCCCTACAAGCTCTCGGTTGGCGGCCACTCACAAATGGAGCGCAGCATGGTCCTGCGTGCTTTGTCGCCGGAGCTGAATTTCCTGCAGACCGAGATCTTCGACCGCCTGGAGCCGGTGACGCCGCCCGCCGATCGCGCCTTTCTCGGAAGCTGCCTCTATGACCTCTATTCGCATCTGCAGGACATCCTGCACCGGCACGACCGCCTGAGCATGGCGGCGTCCGTGGAGCTGCGGGTCCCGTTCCTGGAAAACCGGCTGATCGATTTTGCGATCCATTTGCCGCGGCGGCAAAAATACCGCGACAAAACAGGAAAGTGGCTTTTGCGAAAGGTCGCGCAAAAGCATATCCCGAGCCAGAACGTCCAGGCGCGCAAAATCGGCTTCGACATGTCGTCCGAATTTTCGGCCGGCACGGAGACTTTGCTGCGCGGCGGCTTCCTGCGCGATGCCATGAAGTGGCCCGCAGCCAGCGTGGAGGACATGATCCAACTCGCACGGCGCGAGCAGCCCTCCAGGCTGCGGCTTGTCGGCATGGAGCTTTTCCTGCGCCTTCACGCCGGCGGCGAGACGACAGGCGCGCTGACCGAAGCCCTGCATTCCGCCGCCCGGGACAGAAGCTGACTTCGCCCGGCCGATACCCCGGCGCGGTGGACCAAAGAGAACATCGCTCTGGGCAGCGGACCCCTTGCCGGCTGACGTATTTTTGCCTTGCTATCCTGTTGTTGGACCATGATGTTTTTCGAAGGCGCGTTCGCCCTTTTGGATGTCGTGCTCTATTTCAAGCGAATGCCCTGATTGTCGTCCCGGCGGACGAAACCAGCGCATGAAGGTGGGACAGATCTGATGATCGATGACGAGCCGGACAGCGAACGCGTTTCGGCGCTGGCGCCGTTCCGGCATGGCATCTTCCGCGCCGTTTGGTCGGCCAGCCTGGTGTCGAATTTCGGTGGCCTGATCCAGGGCGTCGGCGCTGCCTGGATGATGACCACCATCGCCACCTCGCCCTATCAGGTGGCGCTGGTACAGGCCTCGACCACTTTGCCGATCATGCTGTTTGCGCTTGTGGCGGGCGCCATCGCAGACAGCTTCAATCGGCGCAAGGTGATGCTGATCGCCCAGGTCTTCATGTTGGTTGTTTCAGCGCTTTTGACGCTGTTCACCTGGAACGGCTGGATGACGCCGTGGACGCTGCTTGCCTTCACCTTCCTGATCGACAGCGGCACGGCGCTCAACAACCCGTCCTGGCAGGCATCGGTCGGCGACATGGTGCCGCGCAACAAGCTGCCGGCGGCCGTCGCGCTGAATTCCCTCGGCTTCAACCTGACGCGCAGCGTCGGTCCCGCGATCGGCGGCATCATCGTTGCCGCTGCCGGTGCGGCCGCTGCCTTTGCCGCCAATGCGCTGAGCTATATCGGCCTTATCATCGTGCTCTTCCGCTGGAAGCCGGACCTGCCGGTCTCGACCCTGCCGCGCGAGACGCTGGGCGCGGCCATGGGCGCCGGCCTGCGCTATGTCGCCATGTCACCCAACATCGGCAAGGTGCTGGTCAGGGGCTCGGCCTTTGGCTTCAGCGCCGGTGCGGTACTGGCGCTGCTGCCGCTGGTGGCGCGCGACGTCGTCAAGGGCGATGCCTTGACCTACGGCATCATGCTCGGCGCCTTCGGCATCGGCGCCGTCGGCGGCGCGCTGATCAGCGTGCGCCTGCGGCAATTGCTGTCCAGCGAGACGATGGTGCGCATGGCCTTCGCCGGCTTCGCCGTCTGCGCCTTCAACGCCGCAATGAGCCACAATGCCTGGCAGACCTCGGCGGGCTTGCTGATCGGCGGCGCCTGCTGGGTGATCGCGCTGTCGCATTTCAACGTCACCGTGCAGATGTCGACGCCGCGTTGGGTCGTCGGCCGGGTGCTTTCGGTCTACCAGACGGCAACCTTCGGCGGCATTGCGCTGGGCAGCTGGGTGTGGGGCGTCGTTGCTGACGCGCATGGCGCCGAAACAGCGCTGATTGCGGCCGCCATCGCGATGCTTGTCGGCGGCGCCATCGGCCTGCTCCTGCCCCTGCCGCAACAGGCCGCGCTCAACCTCGATCCGCTCAACCGCTTCAAGGAGCCGCATCTCGGCCTCGACCTCAAGCCGCGCAGCGGCCCGATCGCGATCATGATCGAGTATGTCATTCGCGACGAGGACGTGCCCGAATTCCTCGCCACCATGGCCGAGCGCGGGCGCATCCGCCGCCGCGACGGTGCCCGCAACTGGACGCTGGCGCGCGACCTTGAAAATCCATCCGTCTGGATCGAGCACTACCACACGCCGACCTGGCTGGAATACATCCGCCACAACCGGCGCGCCACCCATGCCGACGCCGTCGTCGGCGAGCGGGTGCGGGCGCTGCACAGCGGCGATGAACCGCCGCGCGTGCGCCGCCTGATCGAGCGCCCGACGACGGCTGGCACCGCACTGGTCTCGCCGAAGGGCCCGATCGACCACTGATTTCATCTGAGTCGGAAGGCGCCCCTCAGCTGGCTGACTGGATCATGTAGAGCTTGCGCGTGGTCTCGCGTATCCGCCACTCACCTTTCCAGCCCTGCGGCAGGACGAGGAGATCGCCTGGGCCGAGTTCCCGCACCTCGCCATCGGCGCGGCTCAGTTCCACGCGCCCCGAGATGATATGGCAGATCTCCGACGAGTCCGAACGATCCGCGGTGAAGCGGCCGGGCGTGCACTCCCAGATGCCGATATCGAGGGTACCGTCCGGCGACTGGAAGAACGAGCGCACAGCCTCGACCTGATCCCCTTCGATGCAGGTCGGCTTGGGTGAGAATGTGCCGATCTCGGCCTTGGCGAGATCGTGGAAGGTCGAAAGGTCGATCAAGTCGGACTCCGTCAATCAGAGCAATTCCAGGAAGCTGGTTTCCCTAGGAATTGCGTGAAAACAAATGGCGTTAGTGGCCTGTGATGCTGTCGGCGATCGCGGCCAGTTTCGATGTGTGCGCAAGCCCGGCAGCTTCGCGGCGATCAGCGATGCTGTAGAGCTGATACATCGAGTGCACCCCCAACCAGCGGAAGGGCTCCGGCTCCCATGGCCTGACCTTGCGGTTGACCCAGGGCAGCTGCGTCAACTCGGTTTTTGCCCCGAGAACAAGATCGGCAAGCGTGCGCCCCGAAAGGTTGGAGCTCGACACGCCGAGTCCGACATAGCCGCCGGCCCAGCCGATGCGGGTCGAGGGGTCGAGGCCGACCGTCGTGCACCAGTCGCGCGGTACGCCGAGCACGCCGCACCAGGCGTGATCGATGCGGCATCCCGCCGTCTGGGGCAGCAGCGTCGTCAGGATCGTGTGCAGCTGGTCGATCGTCGCCTGCTGCGTTTGGCCGTTGATGTCGGTGCGCGAGCCATAGCGGTAAGGCACGCCACGGCCGCCCATGGTGATGCGGCCCTCGCGCGTGCGCTGGGCATAGCAGTAGGCGTGCGCCGCATTGCCAAGCAGCTCGTGCCCTTCCCAGCCAATGTCGCGCCACAGTTCCGGCGACAGCGGCTCGGTCACGATCTGCGCGCTGTTGAGCGCTAGCCAGGTCCGCTCTTCGCCGGGAATGCCTGCGGTGAACCCCTCGGTCGCGCGGATGATGGTTTCCGCCCGCACCGTGCCTCGGTCCGTCGTCACCCTGCCTTTGGCGATAGCGGTCACCGTCGTCTTCTCGTAGATCGGCACGCCCAGCCGCGCGACGGCATCAGCCAGCCCACGCACCAGCTTGGCCGGCTGCACCCGCGCCTGGCCATGAACGACGAAGCCGCCCAGGACATTGCGGATGTTGATGCGCGCCCGCGTTTCGGCGGCGCCCAGCATCTCGACGCGGTTCGGATCGAAATCCCACGAGCGGATTGTCTCGCATTCTTCGCGCACACGTTCGAGCTGCGCTGCATTGGTGGCAACAGTCAGATTGTCGACGCGGCGAATGTCGGCGTCGATGCCTTCCTCGCTTGCCACCCGGATCACTTCGTCGACGCAACCTGCCATCGCCGCCTGCATCGCCATCACGCCTTGCCGGCTCGATGTCTTGAGATATTTTTCGCGCGACCAGCTGAAGCCGCCCGACAGCCAGCCGCCATTGCGGCCCGAAGCGCCGAAGCCGGCGAACTCGCGCTCGATGATGACGACGCGCAGCGACGGTTTCGCCTTCTTCAGATAGTAGGCGGTCCACAGGCCGGTATAGCCGGCGCCGACAATGGCGACATCGGCCTCGATATTTCCGGGCAGAGGCGGCCGCGGTGCGGGAACCGCTCCCAGATCCGCATACCAGAACGATATGTCGCCGTTGCGCTTGGCTTGCATGGAATGACTTTCAGATGGGTCAAGTAAGGGTGGTGTCAGCGGTGCTGTCGTCCGCCAGCAGCTTGGCATCGGTGCCGTCGAAACAAAGCTCGACCTTGTCGCCCAGGCCAAAGCTCTCGCCGGTCAGCGCTGAACGCACGATCGCGGCGGAGCCGTCGGCGAGCTTCACTTCGTATTTCGATTCCGAGCCGAGGTAGATGGCTTCCGCGATCGTCCCCGACAGCCGGTTGGCGCCATCGGCGGCATTTTGGCCGGGCCGGCGGATCGCGAGCTTTTCAGGACGCAGCAGCATCACCGGGCTGGCCTCTCCCGCCAGCCGCCGCGGCGCCGTCACCGTCTCGCCGGCAATGCTCAGCGAGGTGCTGTTGCCATCGCTTCGGGCTTCGCCGCGCAGCACGGTGGAATCGCCGATGAAGCGGCCGACGAACAGCGTCGCCGGTTCGTCATAGAGCTGGCGGCCCGTGCCGACCTGCTCGATGCGCCCCCGATTGAACACGGCGATGCGGTCCGACAGCACCAGCGCCTCTTCCTGGTCGTGCGTGACATAGACGAAGGTGGTGCCGAGCTCGCGGTGGATGCGCTTGATCTCGAGCTGCAGCCATTCGCGCAGTTTCTTGTCGAGCGCGCCGAGCGGCTCGTCCATCAACAGCAGCGGCGGGTCGAAGACGATGGCGCGCGCCAGCGCCACGCGCTGCTGCTGGCCGCCCGACAATTCGCTGGGATAGCGATGCGCGAAATCGCCCATCTTGACCATGTCGAGCGCCCTTGCCACGCGCGCCTGCCGCGTCGCCTGGTCGACGCCGCGCAGCGTCAACGGATAGGCGACGTTGCGGCCGACGCTCATATGCGGGAACAGCGCATAGTGCTGGAAGACGACGCCGATGTTGCGCTTGTGCGCCGGCACGCCGACGACGCTTTTTTCCCCGACCAGAAGCTTGCCGCTGGTCACGTCGGTAAAGCCGGCAATCACGTTGAGCGTCGTCGTCTTGCCCGACCCGCTGGGCCCGAGCAGCGTCATGAACTCGCCCGGCTCGATGCGCAACGACACGCCGTCCAGCGCTTTGAAGCCGCCATAGGCCTTGCTGATCGCTTCCAGATCGATCGCCGCGCCCCTGCTTGTCGGCTTCGGGTTCATGGGCGTCCTTTCCGCTCGCGGCCAAGAAGAAGCATGCCGCCGCCGATCAGGATCATGGTGGCGAAAAGCAGGATGGTGCCGACGGCCGCGACCGTCGGATCGGCGTCGCGCGTGATGGAGGCGAAGATCTGCACCGGCAAAGTCTTGAGATAGGGATTGGTGATGAACAGCGACACCACGATCTCGTCGAAGGAGGTGGCGAAGGCGAACAGCAGGCCGGACGCCACGCCGGGCGCAATCAGCGGCAGCGTCACCGTGCGGAACGTGGTGAGCGCGCCGGCGCCGAGGCTCGCCGCGGCCGTCTCCAGCCGTCTGTCGAACACTTCGAGACTGGCCGAGACGGCGATCAGCACGAAGGGCAGCGCAAGGATGGTGTGGGCAAGCACGAAACCGAGCAGCGTGCCGACAAGCTGCGTGTCGAGATAGACGGCGTAGATGCCGATCGCCAGCACCACGCCCGGCACCACCATCGGCGTCAGCATCAGCATGCGCAAAAGGTTCGCCGGCCGCGCCTTCATGCGGTCGAGGCCGAAGGCTGCCAGCGTGCCCAGCACAGTTGCCAGCACCGCCACGATCGAGGCGACCTTCAGCGAATTGAGAAAGCTGTTCGACCAGTCCGGATTGGTGGCGAAATTCTCGTACCACTGCCAGGAGAAGCCCTGTGGCGGAAATGCCAGCGACTTGTTCTCGTTGAACGACATCGGCACCACGACCAGCGTCGGCGCCACCAGCCATATCGCCACCAGCAGGCAGACGAGGCCGAGAAGAACGCGGGTGAGCGGCTTCATCTCCATCAGCGTCGCCCCGCTTCCCGGTGCCTGGACCGCATCACCGGTGCAGCCAGCGCCAACAACACGAAGGTGGTGACCAGCAGCACAACGCCCATGGCGCCGCCCCTGCCCCATTGCAGCAGGCTGAGCACCTGCGTCTGCACCAGCGTCGACAGCATGGTCGAGCGCGGCCCGCCGAGCAAAGCCGGCGTGATGTAGAAACCGAGCGACAGGATGAAGACGATGATCGCGCCGGCATAGACGCCTGGCAGCGACAGCGGCAGGTAGACGGTGAAGAACGCTCGGGAAGGTCGTGCGCCTAAACTTTGCGCCGCCCGCATCAGCCTGAGGTCGATGCCTTGCATCACCGAATAGAGCGGCAGGATCATGAACGGCAAAAGCACTTGCGCCATGCCGATGACCACGCCCGTCTGGGTGCGGATCAGCTTGACGCCGCTGAACCCGGCCGCGCGCAGCAATGAATTGATAACGCCGGAATCCTGCAGCAGGATGACCCAGGACAGCGTGCGCACCACGCCGCTCACCCAGAACGGGATCAGCACGCAAAGCACCAGCACCAGCCGCACACGCGGCCCGACCGCGGTCATCAGATAGGCATAGGGATAGGCCGCGATAACGCAAACCAGCGTCACCCAGGCCGAAATGGTGAAGGTCCGCTGCAGCACCGTCAGGTTCACCGGCGCGCCGAAGAACCAGGCATAGTTCTGCGGGCCCCACTCAGGCTCCGACAGGCTGCGCAGCACGATGGTGAGCAGCGGATAACCGATCACCCCGATGAGCAGGATGAGCGCCGGCGCCGTGAGCGCGAACGGCCGCCATGCCCGTCCCGGCCGCGCATCGGCGGCGGGTTGGGCGATGGGGTCGGACGCGCTCACGGTCTGCCTCTCACGCGCTTGTTCAGTTACCGGCCATCAGCGCCGCCCACTTCTCCTGCGCCACCGCAAAGTTCGGGACCCAGAACTTGAAGTTCTGTTTGTAGCCCTGCTTCTGGCGCTCGGGCGTATTGGTCAGGAAGGCGGCGACGGAAGCGTCGACCTTGGGCTGCGCGTCGTTGTTGATCGGCGTATAGGAGGTCTGCTGCGCCAGAATCTCCTGCGCCCCCTTGCCGAGATAGGCATTGAGCAGCGCATAGGATGCGTCCGTATCCTTGACGCCGACCGGGATGGTCATCTGGTCCATCACCACAAGCCAATCCTGCCAGGCCGGCGTATATTTGGCGCCGTTCTTCACCGCCGTCATGGCGCGGCCCGTCCACATCATCAGCATGTCGGCCTCGCCGGACTCGGCAAGCTGCTGCGATTCCGCACCCGTCTTCCAGAAAATGGTATCGGGGCCGAGCTTGCGGACCACATCGATGGCCTTGTCGATATCAGCCACCGTCATCGCCTTCGGGTCGCCGCCGGCGACCTTGAACGCCTGTTCGAGCAAGCCGCCGGTCGGGCTGCCGGAGCCGTCGATCCCGCGCACGCCGGGGAATTTCTCCGTGTCGAAGAAGTCGGCCCAGCTCTTGGGCGGATTATCCTTGTACTTCTCGGTGTTGTACATCAGCACGACGCCGTAGTTCATCGCCGGCACCGAGCATTCGCCGACCTGGCCTTCCGGGATTTTCGAGACGTCAAGCTTCGTCAGATCCAGCTTCTGGAACAGCTTGCCGCAATAGACGTAAGGCGGCAGGTCGTCGGTATCGACGACGTCCCAGGTGACGTTGCCGGATTCGACCTGCGCCTGCAGCTTGGCGATCTCGGTCGGCCCGTCATTGAGCAAGGTGACGCCGGACTTTTCGACGAACTCCTTGAGCGCCGCTGCCTGACCGTCCTGGTAGATGCCGCCATAGGAAACGAGCGTCAGCGTCTTGCCCTTGAGCGATCCTTCCTTGACCTCGCCTGCGACCGGCTTTTCCTGCGCCATCGCGGCCGTTGCCAGAACGCCAAGCGCCAGCACGGCGCTGAGATACAAAGCTTTTGTTTTCAGCATGATTGTCATTCTCCCATTTGTGGCCCGCATTGGCATGAACCTACCTGGCTGCGAGCGGTTTCCAGGCCGTGTATTGATCGAGTTCGGCGCGCACCGACGTCGGCGGCGCGATGATCCACATCACCTCGGCTCGGCCACTGCCGATGTTCTCGGTGCGATGTGGAGTCGAGGTCGTGTATTCGACGCTGTCGCCTTCTTCGAGGACATGCCGCGCCTCGCCGAGCGAGACCTCGACAATACCGCGCAGCACGACCAGCATCTCGTGCGCGTCGCCATGCGTGTAGAGCGCGGGGCCGGTCGAACCGCCAATGTCGAACTCACCGATATAGACTTCCATGTCGCTCAAGGGAGGGCGCGACAGCAGCATCTTGCGACAGCCGTCGCTGGGCGGCAGGCTCGGCCGTTCGCTGCGTCGCAGCACTCCGTGTTGTCCGGCCGCGCTGTCCTCGAACAGCATCGCCACGCTTACCCCCAGCGCCGAGGCCATCTGGTTGAGCGAAGCAGTGCTGGCGCCGGTCAGGCCGCGTTCGAGCTGGCTGATGAAGCTGGCGCTGGTTCCGGTCATTTCGGCGAGCTCGCGGAGCGAAAGCCGGCGGCCGAGGCGCAGGCTCTTCAGCCGCTGGCCCAGCATCTGATGGGCATGCGTCGCTGTAGAGGCGACGCCGTTCTTGACCGGAGCCTGGTCGCTGCTCATCTCGTCTTTTTCTCCCACTGAACAATTTGTACAGTGACACTGTACAGCTGGCAAGCGCTGAGTGATGGAGAATTTGAGGTGCCGGCAACGCACTGCGGCGCCGGGCGAAAGCCGCGGCGGGCGGAGCAAATCAAGCGAGCCGCCGACCCGCCTCATGAATTCTGGAAAGCCTGAGGCCTACTCTTCGCCCGACAGGTCGCGCCGCGCCTTGTCGAGTTCCTCGGCATAGCGCCGCATCAGATGGCCCTCGGTCAGAAGCCCGACCACGGCCCGGTTGTCGAAATCTTCGACCACGGCCAGTTCCTCGGCGCCGGCGCGCTGAAAGGTTTCGGCGGCGGACTGGACGTTCATGGTCGGCACCAGCACCGCATCCCTGAACTTGGCCAGCGCCAGCACCGGCGTCTCGCCGTCTGTGGGGTCGCTGTGCAGTTCGGCGACGATCAGCACGCCGACATAGTGCTGGTCTTCATCGACGGCGATGACACGCTGTGCGGAACCCAGCGGCACATCCTTGCGAAACGCGGCAAGCGTCTTTGCGGCATCGACGGTGCGGACATCCTGGCGCATCATTTTCCCGACCGTCAGGTTGCGCATCCAGCCGACATCATGGGCGCTGCGGATGGTCTCGCCGCGCAGATGGAAGCGCCAGGTCGAGAAGGAGTAGCCGAAGGTCTCGCGCACCAGGATCGCCGCCATCAGCGAGGCCGCCAGCACGACGCCGGTCAGCGTCAGGTCGCGGGTCGATTCCAGCGCCAGGAAGGTCATCGTCAGCGGCCCGCCGACGACGCCGACGGCAAGTGACGTCATGCCGACGACGGCGGCGACGGAAGGGTCGATGCCGGTCGCCGGCGAGATGATGGCCATGACGCCCGCGAAGGCCTTGCCGAGCAGCGCGCCGAGGAACAGCGAGGCAAAGAACAGGCCGCCACGAAAGCCGGAGCCGAGCGAGATTGCCGACGCCGCCAGCTTGAGCACGAAGACGCTGGCAACGACGGCGAGCCCGTAATTCATCGCGAATTCGCGATGCAGCGCACCATGGCCTGAGGACAGAACCTGCGGCGTGATCAGCCCCAGCATTCCAACGGCCAGGCCACCGATCATCGGCCGAAGCGAACCGTCGATTGCCAGACGCGCGAAGCCGCGTTCCACCAGGCTAACCAGATGCATGATGGCAATGGAGGCAGCACCGCCCAGCAGCCCGAGCAGCAGGAACGGCAGATACTGGCTGGCGGTCAGCTCCGGCAGGCCGGAGAGTTCCATCGGAAACGGCACCACGCCGAACATCTCGGCGGTCAGCGACGCGCAGATCGCAGCCGTCATCACCGGCGCGACATTGGCGACCGAATAGATGCCGATGATCAGCTCGAAACCATAAAAGGCGCCGGTCAGCGGTGCATCGAAGGCGGCGGCGATGGCGCCGGCGGCGCCACAGCCGACCAGGATGCGGACATCATTGCGGCGCAGCCGCAAGGCGCGCGCCAGCCGCGACGCCAGGCCGGAGCCGACTTGGGTATAACCGGCCTCCAGGCCGACCGAAGCGCCGAAGCCGCTGGAGATCATCGTCTGCCCGGCGATGATAAATGTATCGGTGAGCGACATGCGCCCGCCATAGAGCGCATTGGCCTCGATCGGATCGACCGGGGTGCGGAATTTCCGCTTCCGCAGCCAGATCACCGTCAGGCCGAGCAGGATGCCGCCGATCGCCGGCATCAGTGCCTGGAACGGGCTTTGCAGGGAAAACATCCCGGAGAGACGGCCGCCGGGCTGGACGCCGAACAGCAGGAAATGCATGCCCTGTACGGCCTCGCTCATGCCGGTGACCAGCACCGCCGAGATCACCCCGACGACACCGGCCAGCGCAACGATGACGATGCCACGCGCTTCGAGCAGCGGGATCGATCGGATCAGCACCGCGCGCAGGCGACGGGCATAGACCTGGGGTTCGTTAGGCAACGGAGCGGCTCGCCGGGTGCGAGGGATGAAAGCTGCCGTGCCTGATACGCTCGGCTGCATTGCGTGGCAATCGCAATGCCGACTGCCTGTGGCGCCATTTTGGCGGTGCGGCGAGCCGCGAAAGACGGCAGCTCGCCCTCCGCTTCAATTCTCTTGCGAGCCTGTCGAACTATATGAGAGGTCGCTTACGCAAGCGGCGCACCTATGGTATTTTCGCCCGTCTCGATTTCCCTCACGGAGGAGAAGATGAGTGCGCGGGGATTTTTTTCATTAGCTGCCTGCATGATTTTTTTAAGTTCGTCTGCAATGAGCAACTCAAGCATCGATATGCCGACGAAATTGAGGATTTCGTACCCAGTGTCTCTTTTGCCGAGAGGCAATCCGGAAAAACAAAGCCGACCGACACAAGAGCTTATTCAGACTGCGCAGCAAGATGTGTGCTGCCCTGGCGGCTATCCCTGGTATCGCAATTCGACAAACACCTGCTACGGCAGCTATGAAGACTGTCACGATACCGATGGCGGGGGTTGGTCCTGCAGACAGGTCAACGCCTGCTAGGCCTTCGTAGCCGATGCCAATCACTCAGGTCGGCTTGGGCTCGCCTGCCTCATAGAGCATGAGGTAGCGTTCGCCGATGCCGAGCGCTGCCCAGCTCGCGCGCCAGTCGGCGATGTGCGGCGAGCGGAAATGCGCGTCGAGTGCTGCCCTGTCGCTCCACACCTCCGTTAC
The DNA here is from genome assembly GCF_056403715.1 of Mesorhizobium sp. P2_F5. Taxonomy (NCBI): domain Bacteria; kingdom Pseudomonadati; phylum Pseudomonadota; class Alphaproteobacteria; order Hyphomicrobiales; family Phyllobacteriaceae; genus Mesorhizobium; species Mesorhizobium sp. P2_F5. The sequence continues at coordinate 245,747 of NZ_JBFUEY010000003.1, forward strand.
ATGGATGAGCCCGGCGTCGAGCACATCCTGCGCATAGGAGTATTCGACGCAGCCGGGCTCGGCGCGGCTGCCCAAAATCATGCGCTGCATGGCCGGCTTTGCCTCGGCAAGTTTCTCCGCCGGCAGCCGGATGGTGCCGATGATCACCAGCATGATCGTTCTCCTCAGGCCTCTGTGTTCCCAAGCAGTAACCAGTCCTCCCACCCTCGCGCAAGCTTGGCCGGTTAGGCTCGAAGGGCTGCCCTCAAGTTCGGGCAGTCCATGGCTCGGGGACGATATGGCGATCAGCGAAAGCTTAGCGACGGGAACAGGGGCCAAGAACGGCCGCGATGTCTTCTTCGCCATCGGCATCGTCATCATCCTGGCGGTGCTGTTTCTGCCGATCCCGGCCTTCCTCATCGACATCGGCCTCGCCTTCTCGATCGCGCTGTCGGTGTTGATCCTGATGGTGGCGCTGTGGATCCAGCGGCCGCTCGATTTCTCGTCCTTCCCGACCGTGCTGCTCATCGCCACCATGCTGCGGCTATCCCTCAACATCGCGACCACGCGCATGATCCTGTCGCATGGCAATGAGGGCACGCACGCCGCCGGCTATGTCATCGCCGGCTTCTCCAGGCTGGTGATGGCAAGCGATTTCGTCATCGGCCTGATCGTCTTCATGATCCTGATCGTGGTGAACTTCATCGTCATCACCAAGGGCGCCACCCGTATCGCCGAGGTCGGCGCCCGTTTCACTCTCGACGCCATCCCCGGCAAGCAGATGTCGATCGACGCCGACCTGTCCGCCGGCATGATCGACGACAAGACCGCGCAATTGCGCCGCAGGGAGCTGGAGGAAGAATCGTCCTTCTTCGGCTCGATGGACGGCGCCTCGAAATTCGTGCGTGGCGACGCCATCGCCGGCCTCATCATCACCGCCATCAACATCGTCGGCGGCATCGCCATCGGCTATATCAGGCACGGAATGGGCATGGGCGAAGCCGCCGATGTGTTCATCAAGCTGTCGGTCGGCGACGGCCTCGTCACCCAGATCCCGGCGCTGATTGTCTCGCTCGCCGCCGGCCTGCTGGTGTCGAAGGGTGGCACACGCGGCTCGACCAACCAGGCGGTGTTCGGCCAGCTCGGCGCCCACCCGCGCGCGCTCTATGTCGCGGCGTCGCTGCTGGTGCTGCTCGGCCTGATGCCCGGCCTGCCGTTCTTCCCGTTCTTCACGCTGGCCGCCGGCATGGCCGGCCTCGGCTACGTCATCCCGATGCGCGCCAACCGGGAGGCAGCCGCCGCCGAGGCGATCAAGGACCTGGAGAAGGCCAACAAGGTCGAGGAAGAGAAGAACTCGGTCAAGGCTTCGCTGACCACCGCCGAGATCGAGCTTCTGATCGGCAAGCAGCTGTCGACGCGGCTGCTGGTGTCGCATCAGGAGTTGGTCTTCCGCATGGCCAAGATGCGCAAGAAGTTCGCCACGCAATATGGTTTCGTCGTGCCGGAAGTGCGTGTCGCCGACGATTTCGGTATCCCGCCGAAGAGCTACCAGATCAAGGTCCATGGCACCGTTGTCGCCGAATACCAGATGCGCGTCGGCGAGATCATGGTGCTGCTCGGCACCCGCGACCTGCCCGACGTTCCCGGCGAGGAAATCCGCGAGCCGGCCTTCGGCATGCGCGCCTTCTCGGTGCTCGAGACCTTCGCCGAGGATCTGAAGCGCGAGAACTACACTTTTGCCGACAACATGTCGGTGCTGCTCACCCATCTCTCCGAGGTCATTCGCAACAACCTGCCGCAGCTTCTGTCCTACAAGGACATGAAGGCGCTGCTCGAACGCCAGGACCCGGAATACCGCAAGCTTGCCGACGAGATCTGCACCTCGCACATCTCCTATCCTGGCCTGCAGGCGGTATTGAAACTGCTGCTGGCCGAGCGCGTCTCGATCCGCAATTTGCACCTGATTATCGAGGCCATCGCCGAGATCGCGCCGCATGTGCGTCGCACCGAACAGATCGTCGAGCATGTCCGCATCCGCATGGCCCAGCAGATCTGCGGCGACCTTTCCGAAGGCGGCATGCTCAAGGTGCTGCGCCTCGGCAACCGCTGGGACCTCGCTTTCCACCAGAGCCTCAAGCGCGACGCCAAGGGCGAGGTGCGCGAATTCGACATCGACCCACGCCAGCTGGAAGAATTCGGCCAGGACGCGACCAAGGCGATCCGCAAGCATCTCGAGGCCGGCGAGCGTTTTGTCCTCGTTACGGCGCCCGATGCCCGTCCCTATGTGCGCATGATCATCGAGCGCCTGTTCACGACGCTTCCGGTTCTCTCCCATGTCGAAATCGCCAAGGGCGTCGAGATCAAGGTGCTCGGGACAATCTCGTGAACATACTGTCGCAAGGCGTCGTCATCGCCGCCTTCCTCGCCTTCTGCCGCATCGGCGCCTGCTTCATGCTGATGCCGGGCCTGTCCAGCGCCCGCGTGCCGGTCCAGGTCCGGCTGTTCGTGTCGATCGCCGCGACCGGTGGCCTGCTCGCCTTCCTGTGGGACAAGATCTTTCCCTTCGTCGATGCGCGTCCGCAGGTGCTGGCGCCGATGATCATTTCGGAACTGCTGGTTGGCGGACTGATCGGCGCCATGACCAGGCTCTATATGGAGGCGTTGCGCTTCATGGGCTCGGCCATCGCCATGCTGATCGGCTATGGCGGCACTGGCGGGCCGGCGATCGAGGAGCCGGAGCCGCAGGCAGCGCTCGCCGCCATAATTTCATTTTCAGCGCTGTTGCTGCTCTTCGTCTTCGATTTCGACCACGAGATCATCCGTGCCTTGGTCGCTTCCTACACGGTGGCGCCGGTCAACGTCTTCTTCAACCCGCAGGCGGCCCTTGTCGATGTCACCGACACCGTGTCCGACGCCTTCTTCCTGGTCATCCGGCTTGGCAGCCCGTTCATCGCCTATGCCATCCTGGTCAACTTGACCATCGGCTTTGTCAACAAGCTGACGCCGCAGATTCCGGTCTATTTCATCTCGCTGCCCTTCGTCATTGCCGGTGGCATGATCATCTTCTACTTCGCCATCGGCACCATGCTGTCGCTGTTCGTCGACGGCTTCGTCGACCTGACGTTGGCGAGGTGAGATGAGCACGCGCAAGGAACGGTTGAAGAAACTGGTCAAGGTACAGGAGCAGTTGAAGGCGCTGCATGAGACCCGCCATGCGAGTTTCCTGGCAGCGGCGGCATCCGCCGAGACCGAGGCCAAGGAACTGGTCCAGCATTTCGACGCCGACCAGTCGATGGCGGTGCTGTTTCCTGACCTCTACCATCGCCGCATCGCCAACGCCCTGGTGCGCCAGGAATCCAGCCTTGAGAGCGCCAGGCAGGAGGTCGGCCTGATCGCCACCGCGACGGCGCGCACCAATATGGTGGAGCGCGCCTACAAGGACGTGCGAAGCCGCGACGAGCGCGAACGCTCCGACCGCGACCGGCTGGATCTGATCGCGCAGAAGCGGAGCCGGGAGTAGCGGCCTGAGCGCCTTCCCGGACGAGGCAGTCGCGTCAGATCCTGCGGAGCGCGTCGGCGGGGAGAAGGCGCGTGGCGCGCCAGGCCGGGTAGAGCGCACCGAGAGGCCCGGCAATGAAGACGAAGATCAGCGCCTGCACGATCGACCAGCCCGACAGGTAGGGCACGATCAGGCCCGCCGCGAATTTTGTCTTCGCCGCCAATTCCATGGCAAGGGCGCCGAGAATGATCCCTATGACCCCGCCGGCCGCGCTCATGAAGACGCCTTCGATGAGAATGAGCCGAAGAATACGCCGCGGAGACCAGCCTAGCGCTGCGAGAACGCCAATCTCGAACGTCCGTTCGTTTACCGCCATCAGAAGTGTATTGGCAACGGCGACAGAGGCCATCGCCATGACGACCAGTGAAATTGTCTGGGCAATCGCCTGAAGCAGATCGAAGATGCGGATGCTGTTGGCAAACTGCTCGGTGTCGCCTACCTCGAACCCCGGCGCGGCCACGATGAGCCGGGTTCGAGCAACGGCGATGTCGTTCTTGTCCAGCGGCCGCTTCAGCCTCACCTCGTACAAGGTAAACACGTCCTCCCGCGACAGGAGTTGCTGCAGCCCTTCGAGCGGAACGATGGCGCTGTTCTGGTTCAGCATGGACGAGAACGACGCGATGCCGACAATTTGATAGGGCTGGAACTGGAGCTCGACCGTATCACCGACCCGCTTGTCCAAAGCGCTGGCGATCGACTCGCCAAGGACCACGGGCCATTGGTCCCCTGATGCGGGGAGCCGCCCCGCTACGAGGTGCATGTCTTTCCACAGGAAGCTGCCGCTCGGCCAGCCGGCCATGACAATATTGGCGGCGTCATCAGCGGTGGTGATGTTCAGGAGAACGCCCGACGCGGCCTCGATGTTTGGCACCGCGGAAAGCCCGGAGCCCAGCGACCTGGGCACGGTGCTGCTCACCAGGTTGAACGCGCCGCGCTGGCTTACCACCAGGTCCGCACCGTTCTCATCGATTCCCGATGCGAACGAATGCTGGACGCCGGCGGTCAGGCCGGTAAGCGCCACAAACCCCGCGACCGCCAAAGCGATGCCGAGAATCGTGAGGAGGGTGCGAAGCGGACGTGCAATGAGACCGCGCAAGGGCAGAGTCAGCTCTGTCATGGTTAGCGCATCCCCGACGTCGGCGCAGGCGTCGACACCGCCGCTATTCGGCTGTCCGACCGAATGCGGCCATCCGAAATCTCAACGCGCCGACCGCACAGTGCGGCCACGTCCTCGTCATGGGTCACCACGATCACTGCGGTGCCGAACTCGCGATGCACGTTGCCGATGATGCTCATCACGGATTGGCTCGTCTGCACGTCGAGGCTTCCTGTCGGCTCGTCCGCAACGAGAAGCTTCGGACGGTTTGCAAGCGCCCGCGCAATTGCAAGCCGCTGGCGTTCGCCGCCCGAAAGCTCAGCCGGCCGGAGCGTAGCGCGCTCGGCAAGACCGAAATGTGCCAGAAGCTCGAGCGCGCGATCGCGACGCTGCCGCGCTCCGCCGAGGTTCCCCAGCAAAGCCACCTCGATGTTCTCGCGCGCCGATAAGGACTGGAGCAGGAAGAAGTTCTGGAAAACGATGCCGATCTTGCTTGCCCGGACGGCTGCCCATGCAGCCCTTCCGTTGATGGCCCTTCCTTCGAACCGAACTTCGCCGCGCGTCGGCCGGTCGAGCCCACAGACCAGGTTCAGGATCGTGGACTTGCCGCTCCCGCTCCGGCCGACAATGGCGACGGTCTCGTCATCCTGGATCGCAAGCGACACATCGTCAACGGCGACAATGCGGCCGCCGTCAAAGTCGCGGCCGACATTGCTCAATTCGACGAGGAGGGACATGAGCACGAACGAGGAGTCATACTCGGCCTTTCCTGAGATCGGCGACAAGTGCCGGGATCGAGCCGCCGTTGCCGGCGAGCAGCTGGGCAACGCGGTCCCGCTGCTGCACGGTCACGGAGCCGCCGTCGACAAAGACATCGCCGATGCAAAGCTGTCCGCGGCAGTGGCGGACACGCCAGTCCACGGACGTCGGGCCGTGGAGCGGCCGGCGGAATTGGCTGCGCACTAGGATGTCGCCATTAGCCAGAGCCTTTGTGCCGAGCACGGTGAGAGTCTTGTCCTGCGTCCGCTCCAGCCTGTCGGCCAGCCGGTGCGCAATAGCGTAGAGAAGCGCATCGACCACCGAGGCGCGGTCGTCTGCACTCGCGCGTCGCCAATACGTCCCGAGCACGGCTTGGGCGATTCCCTTGCCATCGAACGCCGCTGAGATGGAGCGGAGCTGCCCCTCGGCGGATCCACCGTGCCCAAGCGCAATTGCCGCCTGTCGCACAGTCTCAACCAACTTGACCGCGTCACTCTGCTCATCAGCCGCTGCCGAAAGCGGTGGGGCGCAGATCGCGAGTAGCGCGGAGACGAGCAACAGCCGGGCCAAAGCTACCCAGCTTGCGTGCGACCATAGGGCTGCTGTCATGATCCTTATGTCATCCAATGCGCTGTTGGCTGTCAACATCGAGCGTCCCAGGAGCCCGCGCAGGCGCATGCCCAAAAGCGGCTGCCAGCGGTGCGAGGCGAGCTACGCGCGCTTTCTGCCTTTCCGTCAGGTCGGCATGGCGGCTGCGCACCTGTTTGCCGAACGTCGCGGCGACCTGCAACATCCGCTCCTCACAGCCGCGGGAAAATGGCAGGCCGAGTTCGCCGTAGATACGCTTCATCTCGCCCACGGGGTCGTCACTGAGATCCTGCAGCCGCACTTCCGCGAGGTCGGCAGCTGGAATCTGGTCTCTGTCCGCCAGATAGTGCATCTCTGTGGCGAGATATTCGTGAGCGATGATCTCCTCCTGCTCATCCTCGGGCAGTGGCGGCTGCAGGGCGAATGCACGTTGCAGTTCGCGCGCCAGAAAGAGGTTGGACCGGAACACGACTTCCGGCGAACGGGAGATGTGGACAAACTTGGCGCCAGGAAACAATTCCAGGAGGTAGCGGACGCGCGCCGTGTGGCTCGGCGACTTGAGCAGAAGTCGCCGCCCGCCCGCAACGAGAGCAAGCTTCTGGACGAAAGCCAACTGATGTGAGCGCCAGCGGCTAAACTCGTCCGCCGAAAGCGCGTCGAGATCGTGAAATCGATTGAAGAAGGCCTGCCGGCGGGGAAGTATCGCGCGTCCTGTGAGGACGGACATCCCACCCATATTGTTCAACGCGAAGTCATCCTCCGCTGGCAACCTGGCGCCCACCGGCACCACTGCGTTGAGGCGCGTCAACGGTAGCAAGGGTACGAAAAGGTAGCGCAGGAGAACCCAGCCAAGGACGAATGTCTGAGGGGCCAGGACCTGCGGCCAGCTCGGCGATCTTAGGCTCGGATCGGCCGCCAGCAGGTTCTGCAAAAAAGTCGTCCCGGATCGGAAGTAGCCAAGAACGAACACCGGCGCGTTATCCCGCTCCATCCGCGGAGGTTGTAGCCGCAGCCATGCCCCAAGGATCAAGCGCTCCGGCAGGGAGGCGATCGTGTTGATGCCGGAAATCAGCAGCAGGAGCGCCAGGCGCGGCCAGTAAGCGGGAGGGATCCGGCCTTCTGCGCGCCACAGGATCCGCATCACTGCGTCAAGAGGTGCCACGCACATAAAGTGCGGATACGGCAGATAGGGCACCAGCCGACGGGCTGCGAGCGAGAAGTTTTCGTGAAGGGCCCTCATCAGGCAGTCCGGAACATCATGGTTTCGGTGGTCAATCCCGGCCCGAACGCCATGCCGCAGCCGAGCAGGCCCGACGGCTCGTTCAGCATTTCGGCCATCACGAACATCACGGTTGCCGACGACATGTTGCCGTATTGCCGCAGCACTTCGCGCGATACGGCGAGCGCGGTGGGCTCCAGTTTGAGTGCCCGCTCGACCGCGTCGAGCACGGAGCGGCCGCCGGGATGCACCGCCCACAAATCGATCTCCTTGGCGGGCCTGCCGCCGAGGATGGCCGGATGCTCGTTGCGCAGCGTCTCACGGACCGCGCCGGGAACCTGGCCGGACAGCACCATGTCAAAGCCGTCGTCGCGGATGTGCCAGCTCATCAACTCCTTGCGCTCCACTGCCACGATGGCGTGGAAACTTTCGAGCAGGATTCCGAGCGGTTCGGCCGTTACCAGCGCGGCTGCGCAGCCGTCGCCCCATAGGCAGAACGAGATCAGCTTCTCAAGCTCGGTGGCCTCTCTGAAATGCAGCGTGCACAACTCGATGTTGACGATCAGCACGCGGGCTTTCGGGTCGGAGCGCACGATGTGGCGTGACAGCTTCAGGGCGTTGATGGCGGCATAGCATCCCATGAAGCCGACGATGGTCCGCTCGACCGACGTTGCCAGGCCGCATCGCTGCACCAGTTCGAGGTCGATGCCAGGCGCCGAAAAGCCGGTGCAGCTCGTCACGATCAAATGCGTGATCAGCGAGCGGTCGTCATCGACCAGAAGCTTGTCGACGGCCTTCTGCGCCAGCTCCGGCGCGGCGGCCTCGTACATCTCCATACGGATTGCGGTGCTGGCGAACGAGCCCCTGACCGAGGTGCCGTCGCGGTCAATTGCCCCACCGCGCGGATCGTCGGCGGGCGCAAAGCAGGAATAGCGATGTTCGATCCCGGCGAGAGCGACCATTCGTTCGAAGAGCGTAAGGCGCTGGGCATCGTCTTCAAGCAGCAAAGCTCCATAGCGGAGGTAGAACTGATGCACGTCGTGTTCTGGAACTGACGTGGCAATGCGGTTCAGATACGCTTGAGGGGACAAAATTGCTCCGACAATGAGCCCAATCGGGTCTCATAAGAGGTCTAGGAATTGGGGAAGCGTCTCCTGAGGTAAACGTCGGCATAAGGTATTTTATTGCGCGGCGCCGATATTTCTCATTAGCAAACTGTGATACCAGCCTCCAATCTTGTATGAAAGGGACCGACGTTCGGCTTCGTTATCCGGATTGAGTTCACATGCGAGCTCCGCCATGAACAGCGCTCAGCCATAAAGGTAAGACCGAATTCTATTTGCCGGATTGCCGGCTGAAGCCTAGATTTCCGATGCATCGCATGACCGACATAAACATCAGGCATCTGGAGCCAGAGCTCCTCGACGGCCTCCCGGCCGATGATCCTCGTGCGATCGCATCCCGTCGTGATCTCGTTCGCATCAATGCATTGATGTTCCAGGCCAGGTTCATGGCGTCGCTCTTTCGGGCGAACGTGCAAACGCCGCCGCTGCGCATCCTCGAAATAGGCGCCGGTGACGGAAAGTTCATGCTGACGGTGGCGCGGCTGATGGCGCGGCGTTGGCCCAACGTCGAGATCGTTATGGTCGACAGGATCGGCCTGATCGGCAAGGATGTGTGCAACTCTTTCGCCAAATTTGGTTGGCGGGCGCAACCCGTAACCGCCGATATATTCGATTGGACAGTGGACAAGCCCTTCGATCTTGTTTGCGCCAACCTTATCCTCCATCACTTCGACGACACGCGCCTCCTGGAGCTGCTTGCCCGGATCATGACGATGGCTCCGATGCTCGTCGCGACGGAGCCGCTTAGGGCCAAGGTGCCACTTGTCGCGACACGATTGCTGCCATTGATCGGCGCCTGCGCGGTGACACTGAACGACGCGGCGCAAAGTGTCCGCGCCGGTTTTCGCGGCACGGAACTTTCACAATTGTGGCAACTGTCAGGGGGAACGCCTGTGATTGAGGGCCGCCGGGGCCTGTTCACTCAAGCTTTCGTCGGTGCCAGCGTGCCCGGCGCCAGATGATGCACGACGCAATTGTCATCGGTGCTGGCCCCGCCGGCAGCTCTACCGCCATAGCGCTGGCCCAACATGGCTGGTCGGTGGCAATGGTGGAGAAGGTGGAGTTTCCGCGTCGAAAGGTCTGCGGCGAATTCATGTCAGGGACCAGCCTTGCCTTGCTTGACCGGTTGGGCGTCGGCGAGATTTGGCGCGCGGAAGCCGGCCCGGAAATACGTCGCGTCGGGTTCTTTTCGGGCGATGTCTCGGCCGAGGCGCGAATGCCGGGCGCCAAGGCGGGTCCTGGCCGCGCGCTCGGCCGCGATCGTCTGGACTACATGCTGTTACAGGCCGCCCAACGTGCGGGTGTCGAAGTTCTCCAGCCTTGCAAGGCTGTCGCAATTCGCCGGCGCGATGATTTGCAATTTGTGACGGTGGAAGAGGGACAGCAGCAAAAGGTTTTGAGCGCACCTGTGGTAGTTGCCGCGCATGGATCCTGGGAAACCGGGAAGCTCCCAAGCCACATTGCAAGAACAAGCAAACCTTCCGACCTTTTCGGTTTCAAGGCGCATTTCACCGGCGCCGCACTGGCGCCCGACCTGATGCCGTTGCTGGTATTCCCAGGCGGCTATGGAGGAATGGTAACGGCAGACCATGGCCGGGTTTCAATTTCCTGCTGTATTCGCCGGGACGTTTTGTCCGGGCTGCGCCAGCGCTCTGGAAACGCTGCGGCCGCCGATGCGTTGTGGCGCCACGTTTTGGCCTCGTGCCGAGGCATAGGAACTGTGCTCGCCGGTGCCGAACTGGATGGCCCATGGCTCGCAGCAGGACCGATTCATCCCGGTATTCGAGCTGGCTATGATCAAGGCATCTTCCGCGTCGGCAACATCGCAGGTGAGTCACATCCTGTAATCGCTGAAGGCATTTCGATGGCGCTGCAATCCGGCTGGCTCCTTGCGAGAGAACTGATCGCGTCGGGTAAAGGCCACGAGGGCCACGATGGGGCCGGACATCGCTACGAAAGGGAATGGCGTCGACAATTCTCGACCCGTCTGCGTGCCGCAGCCTTGATTGCCCGAATAGCGCTTGGGCCTGGCGGCGCGACGGCTATGCGCGCCGTGATCAAGAATTTTCCGGCGGCTTTGACACTTGGCGCTCGATTGAGTGGAAAGACCCAGCCTGTTCCGGGCTTTTGACGTCAAGTAGCGCTGCTCATTGACCAACCGAATGAGGCGTTGGGGTGATGCAGAGGGTACCGTCGAGCATATCCGCACGCGGGTCGAGATGCTTCCGCGCAACAGACAAACAATCCGCATTCCGCCTCCCCTCTCCCGCGCAAGCCTGCCACAAGCTTGTTGCGGCATGGTCGCTTAGGAAACCCGGCAAAGAGGCGGACTTTCTTGGCGATTTCTCCACCCAGCGACATCGTTCTCGATGTTGCCCGAGCCGTCGACCCGACGGATATCGAGGCTGCCCGTGCCGCGCTCACCAAGCGGGCCAACGGCGTTGGCGGCGCCTTCTCCGTCGACATGGCGGCTTCGGTCGACGCCGGCTCGATCCTGTCGCGCGCCACGGCCGACAAGGCCGCAGCAGGCGCCGATCCCGCCAGCAAGTTCAAGAAGTTCGAGGCGATGGTCTTGCAGACCTTCATCCAGAACATGCTGCCCAAGGACACCGAGGGCGTCTACGGCAAGGGGCTGGCCGGCGACATGTGGAAATCGCAGCTTGCCGAGCGCGTCGCCGACGTCATGGCCGAACGCGGCGGCATCGGCATCGCAAAATCGCTGCTGGCCGACCACTACAAGGACGGCAAGCGCACCGTGCCGATCGGGCCGGTATCAACCGGGCCGCACAAGACCGAGATCGACCAGCAGACCCGGCTCTCCACCTCGCTGGTCGAGGAATTGCAGCGCAAGGCCGCCCGGTCGATGACCGGCGACGAGACGACCATCAAAACCGACATCAAGATCTAGACCAGGATTTTCAATGGCCGATTTTTCAAAATTCTCTTCCAACCTGCCGGCGCGTACTTCCGAGGCGCCGATCCCTTTCGCACGGCCGGGCAACCTTGCCGCCATCATTGGCCGCATCGAGGAGGCGGTCGAGGAAGAGACGGCGGGTCTGAAGAACGACACCAGCTATGACCTCAAGGCCTCGAACGCCCGCAAGAGCCGCTATCTTTATGAGCTGACCCGCGCCATGAAGGGCGCCAACGAGGTCGAATTCCTGGAGCAGCACCGCGACAGCCTGGCGCGGCTGCGCCAGAAGCTGGCGAAGAACGAAGCGGCGATCCTCGCGCACCTCAACGCAGTCAACGAGGTCGCCACGCTGTTGAAGAACGCCATCCAGCGCGCCGAAGCCGACGGCACCTATTCGGCCGGCGAATTCGGATGGGCGAGCTGATGATTGCTGCAAGACCCCGGAAGAACCCGTGATCAAATTCATCGCCGCCGCGATATGGATCTGCGCCGCCACGCTCGGCGCCGTGTTCTATTCGTTCCAGGCCGCGGGCGAGCGCGGTGTCGGCGAGACGCCGAAGCCGATGCTGGGCGGTCTCGACTACGTCAAGACCGACATCATCTCGGTGCCGTTGATCCGCAATGCCAAAATCGACGGCTATTTCCTCACCAAGCTCGTCTACACGGTCGAGCCGGCCGAGATAAAGAAGATGTCGATCCCGGCCGAAGCGCTGATGACCGATCAGGTCTATTCCTATCTCTATTCCAATCCGCAGATCGACTTCACCAAGAAGGAAACCATCGATCTCGACGCCTTCCGCAAGGCTATACGCGACACCGTCAACGCCCGCGTCGGCGCGGATCTGGTGCATGAAGTGCTCATCGACCAGGTCAACTTCCTGACCAAGGATGAGATCCGCGACAACGCCATGCGCCGCCGCAAGGACCCGGCCACGCCGACCGAACCGGCACCCGCGGAATCGGCGCAGGCCGAGCCGGCCAAGCCGGCTGCGGAACACTAGCCTTCGTCGCGGGGCGGATATTTCTCTGCCGCATTCCCTTCGACTGAACGAGATGACGCATCGCCATTGCGTTGACGTTTACGTCAACTCGAAGCTATATGCGCCAAGCGACCAGGATCGCGGCACGCGCGAGACAGCGACTTTCGGCAGAGGCCGGTCACTGACGCGTGGCAAAACGCAACGAGACGAGGAGAACAGTCATGAGCGTTCAGGAGATTGCCGAGAAGATGAAGTCGCGCGTGGCGAGCGCCGGGTTCGAACATTCGGTGAAGTTCGATACCGGCAGCGACGGCGTCATCGTCATCGACGGCGCAACCGTCTCGAACACCGACGCGCCGACCGACTGTACCGTCAAGCTCTCGCTCGACGATCTGGACTCGCTGATCGCCGGCGATCTCAACCCGACCATGGCGTTCATGTCCGGCAAGATAAAGGTCGAGGGCGACATGACGGTCGCCATGGCGCTCAGCCAGTTGCTCGGCTAATCCGTCGCAAAAGCAAAACGCCGCCCCATCAGGCGGCGTTTTGCTTTTGTCGACCCCAAGGTTTCTACATAGACGAAAGCCGGCTTTTTACGCCGCAAACGTCAGCGGCAGCGCCTTGAGCTTGCGACCCGCCGCCTTCAGCGTGCCATGCGCGCCGTCGAGTGCGCCCTCGACCAGCTCCAGCGCCAGCAGGCGATGCCGCTCATACGGACCGGGCATGGCCAGCGCGCCGGTCTTGTCAGCCGAGAAGCCGAAGCGGCCGTAGTAAGGCGCATCGCCGACCAGCAAGATCGCGGCATGACCGAGACGCGCGGCCTCGGCCAGCGCATGGCGCATCAGCGCCGAGCCGATGCCGGCGTTCTTCAGGGCCGGGTCGACGGCGAGCGGGCCGAGCAGAAGCGCTGCCGGACCGCCCTCGCCCAGACGCACGTCCCACAGCCGCACGGTGCCGGTCACCGCGCCGGCCGCATCGCGCACGACAAAGGCGAGGCCTTCCGAAGGCCGGCGGCCGCGCCGCAACTTCTCCGACGACTTCTTGCGCCGCATCGGGCCCATGGCCTCGTCCAGCAAGGCTTCGCGCGATGCAATGTCTGCCGCGGTTTCGGCGACGATGACAATGGCGCGGGCACTCTCCCCCCTTGAGGGGGAGATGTCGCCGAAGGCGACAGACCTTGAGGGGGAGATGTCGCCGAAGGCGACAGAGGGGGTCGCCACGCGTGAAGCGCTAACGCCCTTGATCGCAAAAGAAGTCGAGGCAGCCGAAGCGACCCCCTCTGGCCTGCCGGCCATCTCCCCCTCAAGGGGGGAGAATCCCACGGCACCGTCAATGAAATTTGCAATATCCATTTCCGCGATCCTTCACGAGCGGAGCTTGTTCCACAGGCGAACCCGGGCGGACGCAAACGCCCGCCTGGGGAGATCTGAAGGCCGAAGCCGTCAGATCACGTAGGATCGGAGAGGTTCGAAGCCGTTGAAGGCGACCGCCGAGTAGGTGGTCGTGTAGGCGCCGGTGCCCTCGATCAGCACCTCGTCGCCGATGGTCAGCGACAAGGGCAGCGGATACGGTGTCTTCTCGTACATCACGTCGGCCGAATCGCAGGTCGGGCCGGCGAGCACGCAAGGTGCGGTCTCCGAACCGTCATGACGCGTGACGAGGGGATAGCGGATCGCCTCGTCCATCGTCTCGGCCAGACCGCCGAACTTGCCGATGTCGAGGAACACCCAGCGCACATTGTCGTTGTCGGCCTTCTTCGAGATCAGCACGACTTCCGACTTGATGACGCCGGCATTGCCGACCATGCCGCGGCCCGGCTCGATGATTGTCTCCGGGATGGCATTGCCGAAATGCTTGCGCAGCGCCGAGAAGATCGCCTGGCCATAGGCCTGGGCCGCCGGCACGTCACGCAAATAGCGCGTCGGGAAACCGCCGCCCATATTGACCATCTTCAACACGATACCCTCGTCGGCGAGCGTGGCGAACACCTTCTTGGCGTCGGCCAGCGCACGGTCCCATGCCGTCAGGTCGGTCTGCTGCGAGCCGACATGGAACGACACGCCATAGGCGTCGAGACCGAGCACCTTGGCGTGGCGCAGCACGTCGACCGCCATCGCCGGCACACAGCCGAACTTGCGCGACAGCGGCCATTCAGCACCCTCGCCGTCGGTCAAGACGCGGCAGAACACACGCGCGCCGGGAGCGACGCGGGCGATCTTGTCGACTTCCTCGACGCAGTCGACCGCGAACAGCCGAATGCCGAGCTGGTAGGCGCGTGCAATGTCACGCTCCTTCTTGATGGTGTTGCCGAAGGAGATGCGGTCCGCCGGCGCACCGGCGTCCATCGCCATCTCGACTTCGGCAACGGAAGCGGTGTCGAAGGACGAGCCCATCGCAGCAAGGAGGCGCAGGATTTCCGGCGCCGGGTTTGCTTTCACCGCATAGTAGATCTTGGAATCGGGCAGCGCCTTTTCGAAGGCGCGGAAATTGTCACGCACGACATCGAGGTCGACGACGAGGCAGGGGCCGGACGGACGTCGGGTGGCGAGGAAGTCAAGGATGCGCTGGGTGGCCATCGGGTCTCTCCATAAAACGCCTTGCGGCGCGCAATAAGGCTGCGGGACACGGGCTGTCAGCCTCGCGAACTCGCGGTGGACAAAGGCGGGACGGAAATTCATGGAACCAGCCGGTGGAGACCCCGGAACCATGAAACGCCGTCTCGCGGCGGTGAACCTTGGCCTTGCCCGGCCTCGGTTCGCTTTGTCTGCCTTGGCTTGGATGGGAGACCCGTCCGCACTGCCGGCAATGAAGGTGTGCCTCTTCAGTAACCCCGGTCTTTGGACGACCGGCAGAACACCAGAAAGGCCCGCACCGTCGTTGCTTCAAGGTGTCCTCGGGCTGGCGGTTGGCCGCTAGACCGACTGGAGGGGTTAGCTCCAGTTACCTTACCGATTTCCCTCACCATTCGAGGATCGGCGGACACCCACAGGCACGTGCGACTTTGGGCAAGCGCGATATAAGATCGAAAGATTTCACAATCAATAAAAATCGTATCCCAGGTTGTAAAATTTCTGGCATCGAACAATGCTGCGCCAACCGTATCCGGATATCGAACGATGACAGGCACGCACGGCCCGCTCAACGCCTTTCTCGATCTGCGCCGAATGCCGGTTGCCAACGCGGAATTGGGGCCGCTGGCCGGGCTGCGGCTAGCCGTCAAGGACATTTACGATGTCGCCGGCTATCGCACCGGTTGCGGCAATCTGGTGAAGTTCAACGAGGCGCACGCAGCCTCCAGCACCGCACCGGCAGTGCAGATGATTCTCGACGCCGGCGCGCGCTTCATCGGCAAGACGCAGACCGACGAGCTTGCTTTCTCGCTGATGGGCCAGAACGCGCATTTTCCGTTTCCGGTGAACCCGGCGGCGCCCGATCGCGTCACCGGCGGCTCCTCGTCCGGGTCGGCGGCGGCGGTGGCCGGCAAGCTTGCCGACATCGCCACCGGCTCCGACACCGGCGGCTCGATCCGGGCGCCGGCGAGCTTTTGCGGGCTGATCGGACTGCGCACCACGCATGGCCGCATTTCGCTTGAAGGCACGATGAAGCTGGCGCCGAGTTTCGATACGTTCGGCTGGTTCGCCGACGACATCGAGACCTATGAGACGATCGGCAAACTGCTGCTCGGCCGCGACCCGCACCAGCACCTTCTCAACCGCCCGCTTTCGATCCGCTGGCTGGACGCCTTCGTCGCCGGCCCCGCCGAGGCCGCCGAGTATGCCAGGATGAGGGCGCTGGCGGCTACTGTCGTCGGCGAACCAAAGCCGGTGGAATACGTCTTCGCTTCCTTCCCCGACGAGCTCTACTGGTGCTTTCGCCGTCTGCAGTCCTGCGAGGCCTGGAACCAACACGGCGCCTGGATCGTGTCGGGCGAGCGCGATCTCGGACCGGGCGTCGAGGAGCGCTTCGGCTTTGGCCGGACGATCGACGCAAAGACCGCGCGGGCCGAGGCGGTGCGCCGCCTGACCTTCCGCTCCGAACTCGCCGCTCTGCTCGGCCAGGGCGGATTTCTGGTCCTCCCCACCGTTCCGGGCCCTGCTCCTCTGGTCAAAAGCGAGCCGCAGCAGCTCCAGGCCTACCGCGAAAGGGCCTTGCATCTTCTTTGCCTTTCGGGTCTTTCAGGCTTTCCGCAAATCACCCTGCCGCTCGGCTCGGTTGACGGCGCCCCTTTCGGCCTCTCGCTGCTCGGCCCTCCCGGCAGTGACATTGCCCTGATACGGCTCGGCCGGCGGCTTCTCGATACGGCACGAAAGGCCTGATCCATGGACACACTGACCCGCATGCGCGCCTTCATCGACGTCGTCGAGGCCGAGGGCTTTTCGGCCGCCGCGCGCAAGATCGGCCGTTCCAAGGCGCTGCTGTCGAAATATGTGCGCGAACTCGAGGACGAGCTCGGCGCGCTGCTGCTCAACCGCACCACACGCCAGTTCTCGATGACCGAGGCCGGCCATACCTATTACAGCCGCGCTTCGGAAATCGTGCGCGAGGTCGACAGCCTGGCCGACGCGGTGCGCGAATCCTCCGGCGACGTGCGCGGCAGGATCAAACTGTCGGCGGCGCGCACCTTTGCCGATGCGCCGATCGGCCAGTCGCTGATCGATTTCGCCAAGCAGCATCCCGACATCGTGCTCGACATCCATCTTGATGACCGTTTTGTCGATCTGGTCGAGGAGGGCTTCGATCTTGCCGTGCGCATCTCGCGGCTGGAAAACTCCTCGCTGATCGCCCGGCGCCTCGGGCCATTTTCGGTCAGGCTGTGCGCATCGCCGGAGCTGATCGCCAAGCACGGCAAGCCGACGCGCCCGCAGGATCTCGCCAACATGCCCTGCATCGTCGACACCAACGGCCGTTCGCTCGCCAACTGGCGTTTCAAGGGCGAGGGCGAGGAGTCCGTTAGCGTCAACGTGTCGGGGCCGATCGAGGTCAACAGTCCGATGGCCGCGCGTGCCGCCGCCGTGTCGGGCCTGGGCTTCGCCATCCTGCCCGATTTCATCGCCGCCCCCGACCTCGCATCCGGCCGGCTGGTTTCTTTGCTCGACGACCGCATCCAGTCGGGCAGCGGTATTTTCGCCGTCTACCCGCACCGCCGCTATCTGCCGGCCAAGGTCCGCGTTTTTGTGGATTTCCTGGTGCAGTGGTTCAAGAACCGCGAGGACGCCTGACCTGGCTTCGCCGTCAAAGCGCGTTGCGCTTTGAGTTTTTGCCGGTGCGTGTCGTTGTCCCAAAACCGCTTCGCACTTTTGGGCGACACGCAGCACCGGTCCCAATTTCGCCCGCTTTCTGGTAACCTCTCGAAATCTCTCCGAGGCCGATGGAACAGCGACCGAGAATGCACCTGAAACAGCACGCAATCATGCTGGCTTCGGCCTTGGCGGCGACTTTTGCCGCCGTCGGAGCGGCTGGCGCGCATCCTCATGTCTTCGCCGAGGCCCGCCTCGACGTGATCCTGTCCCCGGATCACCAAAGTGTGAAAGCGCTGCGCCACCTCTGGCGCTTCGACGATTTGTTTTCGAGTACGGTGATGATGGAATTCGACAAGAACTCCGACCTGAAGCTTGACGACAAGGAGCTGAAGGATGTCGCCGACACCGTCCATGCTTCATTGGCCGAGTTCAACTATTTCCAGCTCGTCACCGTCGATGGCAAGGACGTGCCGATGACGCCGCCGCCGCATCTGATGGCCAATTTCGACAACGACCAGTTGATCATCCTGTTCGAATCCGAGCCGAAGGAGCCGATCAAGCTCGCCGGCAAGATCGATTTCGGCGTCTACGATCCGACCTTCTATACGGCGATCGATTTTACCGAAGATTCCAACATCACCGTTGAAGGCCTGCCCTCGAACTGCACCAGCAAGGTGATCCGGCCCGACCCGGACGAGGCGATCAAGGAAAACCAGAAGACCCTGACGGAAGCTTTCTTCAACGACCCGACAGGCACCGACATGAGCAAGATCTTCGCCACCAAGCTCGAACTGAACTGCCCGCCAGAAGGATAAATCCGGTGATGAAACCGTCCCTGCGTTTGGCGTTCGGCCTCGTCGCCGCTGCCGTGGTGATGACGCACTTTCTCGGGCAGGCCCACGCCCAGAGTTCGCTCGGCATCGGCGTCAATGACGGCATGGCGCCGACCACCGGACCGTTCGCCCACATCCTGATGTGGATCAATCTGCGCCAGCAGGAATTTTACCGCGCGCTGGCCACCGCGATGAAGGCGATGCGCGAGGACGGCAGCAAGATGTGGCTGCTGATCGGCCTGTCCTTCGCCTACGGCATTTTCCACGCCGCCGGCCCCGGCCACGGCAAGGCGGTGATCTCGTCCTACATGGTGGCCAACGAAGTGGCGCTCAAGCGCGGCATCCTGTTGTCCTTCGTCTCGGCGCTGCTGCAGGGCCTGACCGCGATCGTGGTGATGCTGCTTGCCTATTTCGTCCTGCGCGGCACCGCCATTTCGATGACCGACGCGGCCTGGTTCATGGAAATCATGAGCTATATTTTCGTCACGCTGTTCGGCGCCTGGCTGTTGTGGCGCAAGCTCGGCCCCACGGTCCAGCGCTGGTTCGGCAAGGCGCCCGCCTACAGCCTGTCGGCGGCGCATGCCGGCCATTCCCATGGCCACTCGCATGCCGGTCACAGCCACGCCGCCCACAGCCATTCGGCTCACGCGCATTCGCATGCCTTGCATGTGCATGACGATCACGACCATTCGCATGATCATCACGACCACGACACACACGATCATTCCCATCACGACCACGCTCATCACGATCATGCGCATCATGATCATGCGGCAGGCGAGGTCTGCGATACGTGCGGCCATTCGCATGCACCCGATCCGGCGCTGCTGTCGGGCGACCGCTTCGACTGGCGCACGGCCTGGTCGGCGGTGGCCGCAGTCGGCATCCGCCCCTGCTCAGGCGCGCTGATCGTGCTCAGCTTCGCCTTACTCAACGGCCTGTGGCTCGGCGGCCTGCTGTCGGTGCTGGCAATGTCCCTCGGCACCGCCATCACCGTCTCGGCGCTGGCGACGATCGCGGTCACAGCCAAGAACTGGGCGGTTTATTTTGCCGGCGACGGCCGCATGGGCAATCGCATCCACACGTTCGTCGAGATCGGCGGCGCCGCCTTCGTCTTCCTGTTCGGATTGCTGCTGTTGTCGGCGAGCCTGACCGGCAGCGTTTGATCCCTGCGGGTCAGACCTGACCCGCTATCTTGCCGCCCAGCTCATCCTCGATGTGGGCGCGGATGATCTCGTCGAAACTCTTCTCGGCGCTGAAGCCGAGGTCCCTTGACCGCTTAGCCTCGAAGCGCGTTGGCCAACCCTTGACGATGGCCCAGATTGTTTGGTCGGGCTGTTCGCGGATCAGCTTCACGACCTCGGCGCCGGCAATGCGTTCCAGCGCCTCGATCTGTTCGCCGACCGTGACGGCGACGCCGGGCATGGTGAGATTGCGGCGTGGCCCGACGGTGGCACCGTCGATCCCCGCGGCATGAATCAGGAAATTCACCGCCGAGCGCGGGCTGGCATGGGTGTGCAGCACCGAGCGCGGCACCGGCAAGATCGCCTCATGACCACTTAGCGGCTCGCGGATGATGCCGGAGAAGAAACCAGAGGCCGCCTTGTTAGGCTTGCCGGGCCGGACGCAGATGGTCGGCAGTCTTATGCCGATGCCATCGAAGAAACCGCGCCTGGAATAGTCGGCCAGCAGCGCCTCGCTCATCTGCTTCTGGGTGCCGTAGGAGGTCAGCGGCGTCGGGTGGAAGTCGTCCGGTATGACATCGGGGAACGGCGCGCCGAACACGGCGATCGACGAGGTGAAGACGAGGCGCGGCGCAAAGCCCGCCAGCCGGACCGCGTCGAACAGCGCCCGTGTGCCGTCGAGATTGACGCGGTAGCCGAGATCGAAATTGGCTTCCGCCTCGCCCGACACGATGCCGGCGAGATGGAACATGACGTCGGGGCGTGAGGCGACCAGGCTCTCTGCAGCGCCGGCGTCGGCAAGGTCGCCTGTATGCGTAGCGATGCTGACGCCGTCCATCGCCGGCGCCTGCGGCGGCACGATATCATGCAGGTCGAGCGCGGTGATCTTGCGGCCGTTGAGCGTGCCATCCTTGGCCAGCCGGGCGACAAGCTTGCAGCCGACCATTCCGGCTGCACCAGTGATTAGAATGC
Organism: Mesorhizobium sp. P2_F5; assembly: GCF_056403715.1. NCBI lineage: Bacteria > Pseudomonadati > Pseudomonadota > Alphaproteobacteria > Hyphomicrobiales > Phyllobacteriaceae > Mesorhizobium > Mesorhizobium sp. P2_F5. The sequence continues at coordinate 266,194 of NZ_JBFUEY010000003.1, forward strand.
GCATTTGTAAAAGCCTCTTATTTGTCCTTGTTCTGGCGGCGCCCGCGCAACCAGAACACCAGAAAAAATGCCAGCACGAAGGCGGTGCCGACGATGCCGGCAAGTACGGTCGAGACACTGCCGACAGCCAGCATCACGGTCGGCAGATAGAACGCCGCGATGCCGAACAGCAGCATGATCCAGAGTGCGGCAATCGCCGCGTTTCGCGTGTCGCGATCCATCACGCCGTCCCGACGCTGCGGGAACTCGTCAACTTGGATGCCAATGCCATGAAATTCCCTGTCAGTGATAATGGCCGTGATGCGGTGGCGCACCATGGTCGTGGTCATGATCGTGGTCGTGCTCGTCATGGCTGTCGGCGCACTGGCCGAATTCCGGCTCGACGGTGGCGTGACTGATGCCGTGCTCGGCGGCGAGCCGCTTCTTGATGGCGCTGACCGCCTGATGCGCATCGACGCCGTCATTGAGGCAGGCGTGCAGCGTCGCCATGTTGCTGGAGCCATCCAGCGACCAGACATGCATGTGATGCACCTCGCGCACGCCTTTGACGGTGCCGGCAATGTCCTTGGCGATGAGGTCGCGGTCGAGGCTGGCCGGTACGCCTTCGAGCAGGACGTGGGCAGCTTCACGCATCAGCGACCACGCGGTGGACAGGATCAGCACCGAGACCAGCACCGACAGGATCGGATCGATCGGCGTCCAGCCGGTCGCCAGGATGACCAGCGCCGCCACGATCGCCGCCGCCGAGCCGAGCAGGTCGCCCAGCACATGTAGGATGGCGCCACGCATGTTGAGGCTGTCGCGGTCGCCGCCATGCAGCACGAAGAACGAGGCGATGTTGACCAGAAGGCCGGCAATCGCCACCACCAGCATCGGCCCGCCAAGCACCGGCGCCGGTGTCATCAGGCGGCCCCAGGCTTCGTAGACGATCCACAGCGCGATGGCGAAGATGGCAATGCCGTTGGTGTAGGCAACCAGCGTCTTGACCCGGCCGAAGCCATAGGTGAGGCGCACGGTCGCTGGCCGTCCGCCAAGATGGAACGCATACCAGGCAAGGCCGAGCGCGATCGAATCGGCGAGCATGTGGCCGGCGTCCGCCAGCAGCGCCAGCGATCCCGTCAGCAGGCCGCCAAGCACTTCGGCGACCATGAAGCCGGCGGTCAGGCAAGCCGCGATCAGCACGCGCTTCTTATCGGTCGAGCCATGCGCATGACCGGCGCCATGGCTGTGTCCGGCATGCGAACCGTGATCATGGCCGTGCGCCATCGCCGAAACTCCTGTTACGCACCGAACTCGGCGCGGAAATCCTCGAGCCGTCGCTTCTGCCGGCCTTCGCCGTCGAAATTGGCCGGGTCGAGCCATGCCTCATAGGCTTTACGCAAGGACGGCCATTCCTTGTCGATGATCGAGTACCACGCGGTATCGCGGTTTTCACCCTTGACCACAAGATGCTGGCGGAAAATGCCCTCGAACTTGAAGCCGAACCGTTCCGCCGCACGCTTCGAGGGTTCGTTGCGGTTGTTGCATTTCCATTCGTAGCGGCGATAACCGAGCCCGTCGAAAATGTACTTCATGAACAGGAACTGTGCCTCGGTCGCTGCCGCTTTTCGCGAAATCAGCGGCCCCCAATAGATGTTGCCGATCTCGATAACGCCATAGGCGGGGTCGATGCGCATCAGCGTCTGCCGCCCGGCGACCTTGCCGCTGGCCTTGTCGATGACGGTGAAGAACAGCGGATCTTCGCTGGCCTCGACCTTGTCCAGCCATGGCTGGAAATCGGCGCGGGTCTGCGGCGGATAGTCGGGCAGCCAGGCAAAGCGGCCATCGATGTCGGGCACGGAAGACGCTTCGTAGAGCCCATCGCCATGCTTTTCGGCGCTCAGCGGTTCAAGCCTGACATAGCGGCCGTCAATGGGCTTACGCTCGGGCCGTGGACGCGCCTGCCAGTCTTTGAGATTTTCGGACACGTAAAACTCCAATCCGTTTGACTTTTGTGAGCAGACGCTCACAAAAACGCGACCCAACAGTAAGAACCACACGGACGGGAAAAATGCTCCACACGATTTCGGCCTTCGACCGTCTCGGCGAGGAAAACGCCTTTGCGGTGCTAGCGAGGGCGACGGCGCTGGCGCAACAGGGCCGCGACATCGTCAATCTCGGCATCGGCCAGCCCGACTTCAAGACGCCGCAGCACATTGTCGAGGCGGCGATCAAGGCGCTGCGCGACGGCCATCATGGCTATACGCCGGCCAACGGCCTGCTGGCGACGCGCGAGGCGGTGGTGCGGCGCACGCTGACCACCACCGGCGTCGAGGTCTCGCCCGAGAATGTGATGATCCTGCCCGGCGGCAAGCCGACCATGTTCGCGGCGATCCTGATGTTCGGCGAACCAGGCGCGGAGATCCTCTATCCCGACCCCGGCTTCCCGATCTACCGCTCGATGATCGAGTTCACCGGCGCTGCACCCATTTCAGTGCCGATCCGCGAGGAGAACGGCTTTGCCTTCTCGGCTGAGGAGACGCTGGCGCTGATTACGTCGAAGACCAGGCTCTTGATCCTCAACTCGCCCGCCAACCCGACCGGCGGTGTGACGCCACGGGCCGAGATCGAGAAGCTGGTGAAGGGACTGCAGGCGCACCCGCAGGTCGCCATCCTTTCCGACGAGATCTACGACGTCATGACCTATGACGGCGAGACGCATTTTTCGCTGCTCAATTTCCCCGAAATCCGCGACCGGCTGATCGTGCTCAATGGCTGGTCGAAGACCTGGGCGATGACTGGTTGGCGCATGGGCTGGTCGATCTGGCCGAACGGCGACAAGGGCGCGCACCTCTACGACAAGGTGCGCAAGCTGGCGGTCAATTGCTGGTCCTGCGTCAACGCCCCGAGCCAGTTCGCCGGCATCGCCGCCATCGACGGCCCGCAGGACGATGTCGACAAGATGATGCGCGCCTTCGACAACCGCCGGAAGATCGTGGTCGAGGGCCTGAACGCCCTGCCCGGCGTTTCCTGCATCACGCCGAAGGGCGCCTTCTATGCCTTTCCCAATGTCTCGAAGACCGGCTGGAAGGCCAAGAAGCTAGCCTCGGCGCTGCTCGAGGATGCCGGCGTGGCCCTGATCGGCGGCCCCGATTTCGGCATTCTCGGCGAAGGCTACATCAGGCTCTCCTACGCCAATTCCGAGGAGAACATCTTGCGCGCGCTGGAGCGGATCGAGGCGTTTTTGAAGAAGTAGTCACGGCCGCCCGGCCGGGTCCCCGCTGCTTCGCAGCGTTCCGGCGTTCGTTGGCCTTTCATCGTGCCACCTGGCACGATGAATTTGCTTCGCGAACCGGCTGCTCACCCACGCCCGACGAACGGCATCTTGGTCGCCATCACCGTCATGAACAGCACATTGGCGTCGAGCGGCAGGCTGGCCATGTGGACGACGGCGTCGGCGACGCGCTGGACGTCCATCACCGCTTCGGCGGCAATCGAGCCGTTGGCCTGCGGCACGCCGACGGTCATGGCATACGCCATGTCGGTCAGCGCATTGCCGATGTCGATCTGGCCGCAGGCGATGTCATAGGGCCGACCGTCGAGCGCCAGCGTCTTGGTCAGCCCTGTTATGGCATGCTTGGTGGCGGTATAGGGCACCGAGCCGGGCCGCGGCGCATAGGCCGAGACAGAACCGTTGTTGATGATGCGGCCGCCCATCGGCCGCTGCTTGCGCATGGCGCCGAAGGCAGCGCGGGCGCACAGGAACGATCCGGTGAGATTGACGCCGACAATGTCGTTCCAGATCTCGACCGGGATTTCGTCGATGGGCGTCGACTTGTAGCTCATGCCGGCATTGTTGAAGAGCAGGTCGACGCGCCCGAAAGCCGCCGCCACCGTCTCGAATAGGTCATCGACTTGGCCGGCCTTGCTGATATCGCAGGCTACCGCCAGCGCCTTGGCGTCCGTCTTGCCGGCCTCGGCGATCGCGGCGTCGAGCACCTGTTTGCGGCGGCCGCAGAACACCGTGTTCCAGCCCGCCTTGAGCAGCGCCGTGGCGACGCTCTTGCCGATGCCCGTGCCGGCGCCGGTGACGATAGCGGTTTTCTCTGTGAGGGCTGTCATGATTTTGCTCCTGCGCACCGCGCATCCCCGACACAGATCGGGATGCATCCGAGTGCACCGAGGCATCGCAAATGACGGGGATCATGGCAAGCCGAACACGCAGTGATCGGCTGAACAAAAAGGGCGGCCATTGGCGACCGCCCCTGATCTGAACCGGGCTTGGGAGGAGGATAAGCCGATCCGACTGCTAGAATCATGCGCTTCCTCAGTAAACGAGACGTTAACGCTGTTTTCCTGCCCGCACGCGCCGCCTCAGCCGCGCCGCAGCGCTGGCTACCAGCGCGGGTTCGGCGCGGTGCCAGCCGGGACCGCCACCTTGGCCGCCGACACTGTTGCCTCGACATGGTCAACCAGCGCATCCGGCAAGCCGAGCCGGCCGGCGAGCAGGTCGAGATAGCCGCGTTCGGCGCGCGTGTCGGGATCGATGGTCAGCCGCGACGCCGTGTAGAGCTCGAGCCTCTGCTCGTCGGTCTTGGCGCCGGCAACCAGCGTGTCGAGGTCGAGCGGGCTGTCCAGCTCGGCCAGCAGGAATTTTTCGGCATCGGAACCGACGCCGGCGAGCTTGAGCTTGCCGGCGATCTTTTCGCGCTCCTCGTCGTCGACATGGCCGTCGGCCTTCGCCGCCGAGATCATCGCCCGCACCAGCGTCAGCGTGAACTCGTCCTCGCCTTGCGGCGCCTGCGAGGGATGGAAGCCGGTGTCGGCCGGCGGCGGCAGCAATTCCGGCTGGCCGGCCGCCGGCGCCTGCTCGGGCGCATTGCCGGCCTTGTAGTTCTGGTAGGCCTTGTAGGCGAGACCGCCGATCGCGGCCAGTCCACCGAGCTTGATGGCGGTGCCCGTCACCTGGCGTCCGGTGCCGGTCCCAAGCAGCACCGCGGCCAGCGCACCGGCGGCCAGCGGATTGTCCTTGGCCATCTGCACGGCCTGTCCTGCCTTGTCGCGGACGGTGCCGGTTGTGCCGGGGACTTGCGAGCCGAGCAGGTCGTCGAGAAGCTTCTTGGGGTCGAACATAGTGCCTCCAGAAAAGGGCCCGCGCCTGATAGGAACGAGCGGGTTTTGGACGTTGCAGACGTAGGGCCCGCACATTGACATTACAATGACGGGTACGCGCTTTGCTATCGGCGCCGGCAATCCCCGAAATCGAATTCGATGTGTCGAAACCCGCCTCGGCTTCGGTTAGTGTCGCCGCGACATTGGCGAAGGAGTTTGCCGTGACTGATCAGCCTGACCGCGAGCCGGCGCGTGATCCGCAGGATCTTGAGCGCCTGCTGATCGACCGGCAGTGGGTGGGCGATATTGACGGCATGGTGGCGCTGTTCGAACCCGATGCCGTCATCGACACCAGCGAAGCGGAATTGACGCGCGGCCGTGAGGCCATCCGAGCTTTGTTCGAAGCATTTGCCGCGACCGGGCGAAAATTCCAGCGTGGCGAGCAGCGCCCTGCGGCCATCAATGGCGACCTGGCGCTGACCTCGACCCGGCTTCCCGACGGCTCGATAACCTCGGAGGTCGCTCGCCGGCAAAGCGACGGCACCTGGCTGTGGGTGATCGACCGCTATTCCGTCGCCTGGTGACCGAAGCCAGCAATACGGATCCTAACTGCCGATATGCCCCCTGCCCTGCGCCTGCGCCAGTTCGACCTGGCGCTGGCGCTCGGCGTAGCGGGCACGATCCTCGTCCGAACGGGCGTCGTAACAATGCGGGCATGACACGCCGGTAGCAAAATGCGGCGACAGCCGGTCCGCCGGCGTCAGCGGATGCCGGCATGCGCGGCACAGTTCAGCCTCGCCCTCGGTCAGCCCATGCGACACCGAGACCCGCTCGTCGAAGACAAAACATTCGCCTTGCCACAGACTGTCTTCGGCCGGCACCTCTTCAAGATATCTGAGGATGCCGCCCTTGAGATGGAACACATCGTCGAAGCCGAGCGACTTCACGTAGGCCGTCGCCTTTTCGCAGCGTATGCCGCCGGTGCAGAACATCGCGACCTTGCGGCCATCGAGCGCGTCGCGATGCTTTTCGACCCAGGCCGGGAACTCGCGAAAGCTCGACGTCTGTGGATCGACGGCGCGCTCGAAAGTACCGATCGACACTTCGTAGGCATTGCGGGTGTCGATGACGACGGTGCCGGGGTCCGAGATCAGCGCGTTCCAGTCGGCCGGCGCGACATAGGTGCCGGCACCTGTCGCCGGATCGAGGTCTTCGACGCCCATGGTGACGATCTCGCGCTTCAGCCGCACCTTCATGCGATGGAACGGCATTTCGGCGGCGTTGCTGTATTTGACCTCGAGATCGGCAAGGCCTTCGATTGCCTCCAGATAGGCGATCAGCGCGGCGATATCAGTCTCGCTGCCGGCGACCGTGCCGTTGATGCCTTCCTGCGCCAGAAGCAGCGTGCCCTTGATGCCGCGCCCGCAGCAGAATGCGGCAAGTGGCGTGCGCAATTCCCGCAGCGCGTCGAAGTCGCCCAGCGCCGCAAATTTATAGAGCGCGGCGACGCGCACAGGTTCATGGTTGGACAGTGTCATCGCCAAGCCACTAAACCGTGGTCAAAGCGGATTCAAGGCAGAGCTAAGGAAGCCTTGGCGGCAATCGCCCTCAGCCCGTTTGCCGACAGATGTGACATCGCGGCAGGCCGGGTTTCGTGGACTCGGAATCTGCCTTCTGCTAATCGGTTGAAATCATCCCTGCCGGAGAGACAAGCCAATGCCCAGCAAGACCGAAAAGCTCCTGTCGCTGCTCAACGGCCAGCCGGTAATCCCGGTGCTGAAGATCGCCAATGTCGCGGACGCCGTGCCGCTCGCCCGGGCGCTCGCCGCCGGCGGCCTGCCGGCGATCGAGATTACGCTGAGAACGGCCGATGCGCTGGAAGCGATCCGCCGCGTTGCCGGCGAGGTCGAGGGCGCCATTGTCGGCTCCGGCACCATTCTCGATGCCAAGCAGTTCGACGAGGCAGCGGCGGCCGGCTCGAAATTCATCGTCAGCCCCGGCATCACGCGCGAATTGCTGGCAGCAGCCAAGGACAGCGACGTCCCCTTGCTGCCCGGCGCCATCACCCCCGGCGAGATCATGGCCGCCCGCGAGGCCGGCTTGCGTTTCCTGAAATTCTTCCCGGCCGAACAGTCCGGCGGCATCGCCTCGCTGAAGGCCTTCGCCTCGCCGCTGGCCGATGTAAAATTCTGCCCGACTGGCGGCATCTCGGCCAAGAACGCCACCGACTATCTCAGCCTGCCCAATGTCATCTGCGTCGGCGGCTCCTGGGTGGCGCCGGACGATCTGGTCAAGGCCGGCAAGTGGGACGAGATCGAGGCGCTCGCGAGGGCCGCGAGCAAGCTCGGAAAGTAACGTCCCGCAGGCACAAAAAAACCGGCCGGCTTGCGTCGACCGGGTCTGCTGCTTCCAAAATACGGTCAGTTGCAGACTGTAACCTTCTTCACGATCTTCTGGTGATGCCGCCAGGTCGTGACCCACTTGGTCCGGCAGTGGTTGTTGTGCATATGCATATTGTTGTTGGTCCTGATGACAACGGTCGCGGCCTGTGTCGGGGCGATGGCGGCCGAAGCCGTTGCCAATGCGATGACCGACGCCAAAAGTATGTTTTTCATTGATATCCCCAGGTGGAACGAACCCAGCCCAACCCGTAAAAGGCTCAGTCGTTCCGGCTTCACGAGAAGTTCAGCCGCGCGTGATCGCCCTGGTTGACCTGGCATAACTGCCAGTGATCGTAGATCGAGAGAGTTGGTTCCCGCTCATGGGCTCGAACCACGATTCACGCCTTCAAAGGGCGCTGTCCTACCATTAGACGAAGCGGGAATGCAGCCCGGTGGTTAGCATTCCGGGACGCTGGAAGCCAGTGCTGGAGATTCGCCAATAAGCAAAAAGCCGCGCAGGTTGCCCAGCGCGGCTTTGGTACCTGTCTGTCCGTGTCGAGCCCTTACTTCGTCTGGAAGCGGGCGACCGAGAGGAATTTCACGGCATTGCCGGTGAAGCGGTTGGCGTCGGCCATCTGGTTATCAGACTGGAAGCCTGCGGTGTAGACCTCGCTCGGCGGCGTATGCACGATGTTGTAGGCGTAGCGCGGCGCTGTCGTCGGGCTGGAAACGGTGGCGATATTCTCGCCGCTGCCCAGCGCCCAGCGCGCCGCCTGCGGTTCGGCCGCCACCACCACGGCCTTCGGGCCTGGCTTCAAGTCGCGGGCCGAGGCCCTGGCTTCCTTGCGCGTCGTCTTCACACCGGCGCCGATCACGGAGGCCGGATCGGTACCGGCGGGGCGGGCGGCAATCGCGCCGCGCGGCGTTGCGGCATCGACGCCTGACGGATCGTTGAACGCCGAGCGCGGCTCGAGCGAGGCAACCTGATAGTCGTCGGTAACACCGGCGGTATCGGTGGCGCTGGCCTGTTCGAGAACCGCCTTGACCTCATCCGGACGCTGCGACGGCAGCACCGAGAAGGCGTCCGTTGCGGTCTGCTCGTGGGCAGCCGTATCAGCCAGCGCCAGCAGCACGCCCTTGTCCTGCGGCGCAAGCTCAGCCGGCGGCGTAGAGCGGTCGGGACGCCAGGTCGGCAATGGGACGTTGACAGCAACCTGCGCCGGTTGGGTCTGGTCAGCACTGCTCACATCGGCCATGCCGAACGGCATATTGACCGGCGCCTGCTCCGTCGCCACCGTCTGTTCGGTGGTGGCATCGGCCATGCCGAACGGCACCGTCTCAGGCTGCTGCGCGCCGACATCGGCTTTCGGCCGCGGCGCGAAATCTGGCAGCGGCACTTCCTTGGCCGGGAGTGCGGCGATGATCGTCTCCGGCGTATCCTGCTGCGGCTCGGAATCGTCCGCGCTGTCGTCGGCAAGCTGCGGGATATTGGCGCGCTTGGCGTTCTGCGGCGACACGATTGCGATGCCGGGCAGATTGCTGTTGTTGTCGCTCCTGGCAGCCAGCACCGGCTTCACGCTTCTCGGCGACGGCGCGGCGGTCGCGACATCGGCGCTGTCGTCGGCTTCGTCTTCGCCGCCACCGCCAAAGAAAGCGGACAGGAACCCACCAGATTTCTTGGAGCTGCCGCCAGCGCTGGCCATCATGATGGCCGGCGAACCGGCGCCCTTGCGCGCCTTGTAGGAGGCCAGCGCCTGATCGTATCCCGGGAGCGGCTTGCCGTCGCTCGGCACATGCAGCGTCTTGCCATTTGGGAACAGGCTGACCAGTTCCTGGCGGCTGATGCCGGGCCAATGGCGCACATTGCCGACGTCCATATGGACGAAGGGCGAACCCGACGACGGATAATAGCCGACGCCGCCGCCCTGCATCTTGAGACCGATGTTGCGCAGCTTCTTCAACGGCACGCCGGGAATGTAGAAGTCCATCGCCTTGCCCAGCATGTGCTGGCTTTCCTTGGCGACACCCCGGCTGCGGCTGCGCAGCATCGAGTTGGTCGCCGGCGAGCGATAGCCGCAGACGACCTGGATATAATCGGTAGCTCCCGCCTGCCGGTAGGCTTCCCACACCAGGTCGAGCAGGCGCGGGTCCATCTTGGTCGGTTCGTTGCGACGCCAGTCGCGCAGGATGATGTTGATCTTCCTGAGGCCTTCTGGATCGTAGCGGCCATTGCGCTTGTAGACGATCTCGGCCTTTTCATGCGTGTGCAGGTGATAGAGTTTGAGCGAGCGCGTTTCAGCGCTGGCGCCGGCAACAGTTGCGGCAAGGAAACCGAACGCAACAATCACCGCTGCCAGCCATCTCGGCCAGACGCCAATGTGATAGTGCCGCCCGTTTCTGTGTCGTTCGACTTTGTTCAAATCAAAAGGCCTTGCAGGCTGCCGTTTGTCCCCGGATTTGCCCAAACGGATGCGTGGTTTTCACATCCGAATATCGATCCTAATGGTTAATCATCGCTTATTGAAGCCGAAATGCGGTAACACCGTGGCGATATCCCGTCAAAAATAATACACAGGATTTCTTGGTAAACTGCTGGTTTAGATCAAGATTCAGCCTTTTACCGCTACACGATCTGTTACCGTTAGCCTTAATGCGTGAACAGCGCTGTTCCGCACTGCCGTATTCCCACCCCAACCCCTTATGCAGTGCGGAATATTGCCTGGCAAGCTGGTCCCGGCCTTGCGTTGGCAAGCTGTGGAATTCGGTTTTCCAATGCATGTCGCTCAAAAGTGGTCCCGGTTTTGAGAGAACGACATGCATAATGCAAAGACCTGAGGCGCGTCGCCCGAATCCGTTCAAACGCGACGCGCTTCAGGAGGCAAGGCGGTCGAGGCGGCCGGTTTCCGGGTCGATGCCGTATTCCTTGAGCTTGCGGTAGAGCGTCGATCGGCCGATGCCGAGACGCCGTGCGACCTCGCTCATCTGGCCGTTATAGTGATCGATGGCGAGCTTGATCATTTCGAGTTCGACATCGGCCAGCGCGCGCACATTGCCGCGCTCGTCCAGCGCCCTCAGCGTGCCGAAACGCGGCTGCAGCCTGGCCGGAGGCTCGATCTCAGCTGCGGCGAGACCGACGCCCTCAGTCTGGGCGCTATCGCCTTGCGATTCACCGCTCCAGGCCATTCCGGGATCCGACAGGGACGTGTGGGCATCGAGATTGACGGTGCCGTCGACCTGCGCCCGGATCTGCGGGAATTCGTCTGGTGTCAGCACGTCGCCCTCGGCAAGCACCGAGGCTCTGAACACAGCGTTTTCCAGCTGCCTGATGTTTCCCGGCCAGTCATAGGCCTGCAGCATGGCCAGTGCGGCGTCCGAAATGCCATGCAGGCGATGGCCCGCCGGCGCCACCTTGTCCATGAAATGCTTGACCAGGTAGGGGATGTCGTCGCGCCGGTCGCGCAGCGGCGGCACGAAAATCGGGTAGACGTTAAGCCTGTAGAACAAATCCTCGCGGAACTTGCCGTCCTTGACCTGCTGCAGAAGGTTGCGGTGCGTGGCCGAGATCAACCTGATATCAACCCTGACCGTGGCACGGCCGCCGACCGGATCGACCTCGCCGTCCTGCACCGCGCGCAACAGCTTGACCTGTACATCGAGTGGCAGATCGCCGATCTCGTCGAGAAACAGCGTGCCCGAATGCGCCTCGACGAACTTGCCGGTGTGTTTGTCCGTGGCGCCGGTGAACGACCCTTTCTCGTGACCGAACAGGATCGATTCGACCAGATTGTCGGGAATGGCGCCGCAATTGACGGTGACGAAGGGTTTTGAACGACGATCCCCGGTGCCCTGGATGGCGCGCGCCACCAGCTCCTTGCCAACGCCCGATTCGCCCTCGATCAGGATTGGAATGTTGGAGGCAGCCGCCTTCTGGCCGAGCCGGATCACCCGGTCCATCGCCGGGCCGTGGGTGATCATGTCCTTGAAGGTCAGATGGCCACCGCGCCGCCGCGACGTGCGCTTGACCTCATCCTCGACCGCCTCGACCTTGAGCGCGTTGCCGATCGCGGTCTGCAGCCGGTCTGGAGACGCCGGCTTGACGACGAAATCGAAAGCGCCGTGGCGCATCGCCGAAACCACCGTCTCGATGCCGCCCTGCGCGGTCTGCACAATGACGGGAACAGTAATGCCGCGCTCGCGCATCGCCTTCAGCACACCGATGCCGTCGAGGCCGGGCATGACAAGGTCGAGGATGACCGCCGAAACATCCCGCGCATTGGGTCCGTCGAGGGCCTCCAGGCCGGCCTCGCCACCATCCGCAACGATGGCGCTGTGGCCGAATTTCGTCACCGCCGCTTCGAGCAGCCGGCGCTGCACGGGATCGTCATCGACTATGAGAATGGAACCTGTCATGACTGATTTCAGTTGCCTGCCTGGGAAATCCCCATGGATCATCTTGGCACAGGGTTCTAAATAAGGTTTCAAAAAACCCGGTGAATGAATTCCTTAGGATTTGACCGGCTTGCCCTTCCCCTTGATTCCAGAAGGTAATTGTTGATGCGCAGGATTCTCGGTCGGCAGCTTGCGGCGGYAGCGTCCGGTCAGGGCGCGGCGGAGCTGGGCGACCTGCCGGAATGGAATCTCGCCGACCTCTATTCCGGCATGGAGGCGACCGAACTGAAGCGCGACCTCGCCAAGGCGGCCGCCGATGCCATCGCCTTCGAGAACCGCTGGAAAGGCACGCTGGCGGCGGAGGCCGAGCGCGGCAGCGCCGGCAAGCTCGGCGAGGTGCTGGCAGCCTACGAGGCGCTGGAGGAACTGATCGGGCGAATCGTCTCCTACGCCGGCCTCGTCTATGCCGGCAACACCGCCGATCCGCAGCGCGCCAAGCTCTATGGTGACATCCAGGAGAAGATGACCGACGCCAGCGCGCATCTGTTGTTCTTCGCGCTGGAGCTGAACCTGATCGACGACAAGGCTCTCGAAGCAGCCCTTGCCGCCGATGCAGGCTTTGCCCATTACCGGCCCTGGGTGCTCGATCTGCGCATGGACAAGCCCTACCAGCTCGAGGATCGGGTCGAGCAGCTTTTCCATGAGAAGTCGATCACCGGGCGCGGCGCCTGGAACCGCCTGTTCGACGAGACGATGACCGATCTGCGCTTCGACATAGACGGCGAGGAGCTGACGCTGGAGCCGGCGCTGAACCGCCTGCAGGACGCCGATGGCGAGGTCCGTCGCCGCGCCTCCGAGGCGCTGGCCGCAACCTTCCGCAAGAGCCTGCGCACCTTCACGCTGATCACCAACACGCTGGCCAAGGACAAGGAGATTTCCGACCGCTGGCGCGGCTTCGAGGACATCGCCGATTCACGCCACCTCGCCAACCGTGTCGAGCGCAGCGTGGTCGATGCGCTGGCGTCCGCCGTGCGCGAGGCCTATCCGCGCCTGTCGCATCGCTACTACGCCATGAAGGCGCGCTGGCTCGGCATGGAGGTGATGAATCACTGGGACCGCAACGCGCCCTTGCCCGAGACCCCGCAGGCGGTGATCCGCTGGGACGACGCCAGGAACACCGTGCTGTCGGCCTATCAGCGCTTCTCCCCTGACATGGCGGAGATCGCCCGCATTTTCTTCGACCGCAACTGGATCGACGCGCCGGTCCGGCCCGGCAAGTCGCCAGGCGCCTTCGCGCATCCGACGGTACCCTCGGCGCACCCTTACGTGTTGCTCAACTACATGGGCAAGCCACGCGATGTGATGACGCTGGCGCATGAGCTCGGCCATGGCGTGCATCAGGTGCTGGCCGGCGGCCAGGGCGCGCTGATGGCCTCGACGCCACTGACGCTGGCCGAGACGGCGTCCGTCTTCGGCGAGATGCTGACCTTCCGCTCGCTGCTCGACCAGACCACCGACAAGCGCGAGCGCAAGGCCATGCTCGCCCAGAAGGTCGAGGACATGATCAACACCGTCGTGCGCCAGATCGCCTTCTATGAGTTCGAGCGCAAGGTGCATGCCGAGCGCAAGAACGGCGAACTGACCTCCGACAAACTCGGCCAGTTCTGGCTGGAGGTACAGGCCGAAAGCCTGGGGCCGGCGATCAAACTGCGCGAGGGCTATGAGGTCTTCTGGACCTACATCCCGCACTTTATCCACTCGCCCTTCTACGTCTACGCCTACGCCTTCGGCGACTGTCTGGTGAACTCGCTCTACGCGGTCTACCAGAATGCCGAGCACGGCTTCCAGGACAAGTATTTCGAGATGCTGCGGGCCGGCGGCACCAAGCATCACTCCGAGCTTCTCGCTCCCTTCGGCCTCGATGCCACCGACCCTACTTTCTGGCAGATAGGCCTTGGCGTGATCGGCGGCCTGATCGACGAATTGGAAGCGCTCGACAGTTGACGCCACGCACTCGTCGGACCGGTAGCGCAGAGCGACAGGTTCGGCGGCGGTCTCGACTTTGCGAAATCGCAGAACAGTTTAGCCGGAATGCATGTTACGGCAGCTCTGTTCTTGTTCTAAATATCTGTTCTTGAAGAACTCTCCGGCGAAATTTTCCGTTAGCTTTCCGGAATCCGTATGATAGCCTTTCCGACTGAAGCTCAGCCCGGCGCGCGGCTCAGGCCGGACAAGCATCCCGGCCCATGGCAACGGTCTGGCGAATGCGACAGCGGCCGTTGGCAATGGGCGGGAAAGCCGAGCGCCGGCAGTCGACGACAGACCGGCTGTTCCCTGAACCGCCGAACCACCATTGGATGATCTGATCTGCCAAGGTCATGACTTGAGACGGCGGCGGACGGATCCGACTGGAGAGAGACGATGACCTTCTTCTACATTGTCCTGGCGTTCCTTGTAGGTGTGTTGGTTGGCTGGTTTATCTGGGGCCGGCTGCGCGGTGAGCTTGACAGCCTGCGCGGTGACCTCGACCGCACCCGCAGCGAGCGCGACAGGCTGCGCGCCGACGCCGATCGCCTGACCGGCGAACTCGACGCCTGCGGCAAGACCCGCGCCGATCTCGAACGCCGGCTGCGCGAAACATCGACTCCGTCTGCCAAGCCTTCCAGCTCGGCGCCGGCCGCACTGGTGTCGACATCCGCAACGGCCAAGTCCGCCCCGGCCGTGAAGCCGGCCACGCCAGCCAAACCTGCCGCCGCCAAGCCGGCTGCGGCCAAATCCGCGGCCGCCAAACCGGCTGCCAGCAAACCTTCGGCTGCCAAGGCGCGCGCCGCTCCGAAGCCAGCGGCTTCAAAGCCCGCCGCAGCCCCCAAGAAGGCCGCCCCGGCAGCTGGGAAGGCCAACAATCTGCGCCGCCTGATCGGCATCGGCCCGGTCAACGACAAGCTGCTCAAGGGCCTTGGCGTCACGACCTACGCCCAGATTGCCGCCTGGTCGGCTGCCGACGTCAAGCGCATCGAGGACACGCTGAATTTCGACGGCCGCATCGCGCGCGAAAAGTGGATCGAGCAGGCCAAGCTGCTTGCCGCCGGCGACGAGAAGGAATTCGCGCGCCAGTTCCCGACCGCCGGGACCGCCAACAACACCTGATCTGCTATCGGCACATAACCAAAAGGCGGTGCCCTCAGGCGCCGCTTTTGTTTTCGCAAGCGCCACCGTCTTTGCGCCTTGCGACGCCGCTCCCTCGATTGCACGCCGCCCGCCCCCCATATAGAGCGGTTCTGGCGTCATCGACCGCAGCATCCGAGCCCCATGCCCCTGCCCTCTGCCATCTTCCGCAACGACGAAAGCGGCCGTCAGCTGGTCTTCGACCGCCCGGCCGACATCATCGTTGCCTATGATGCCAAGGATTTTCTGCCGGCGCTGGCAGCCGCGCAGGCGGCATCTGACGCCGGCAAATGGCTGGCGGGCTATTTCTCCTACGAAGCCGGTTACCTGCTCGAGCCGAAACTGGTGCCGTTGCTGCCCGAGGGTCGGCGCGCGCCGCTGGTGTGCCTCGGTGTCTTCGATGCCCCGTTTGAGCAGGCCGTGCCGCAGAGCGGCGGGGCGGCAACCAACGGCCCGATCTTCGATGCAAGAGCATCATGGTCGCAGAACGAATACGCAGGCCGCTTCGCACGCCTGCACGACCACATCCGCAAGGGCGATTGCTACCAGGGCAACCTGACCTTCCCGGTCCAGGCGCAGTGGTCCGGCGACCCGCTCGCCGCTTTCGACGCGCTGACCGAACGCCAGCCGGTAAAGTACGGCGCGCTGATTTCGCTCAGTGATCCCATCGTCTTGTCGCGCTCGCCCGAACTGTTCTTCGAGATCGACGCTGCGGGCATGATCGAAACCCATCCGATGAAGGGCACCGCGCCGCGCGGCGCGACCAAGGCCGAGGACGCGCGGCTGAAGGCGTTCTTGCGCAATGACGAGAAGAACCAGGCTGAGAACCGGATGATCGTCGATCTCCTGCGCAACGACATCTCGCTGATCAGCGAGGTCGGCACGCTGGAGGTGCCGGAACTGTTCCGCATCGAGAGCTACCCAACCGTTCACCAGATGGTGAGCCGCGTCAGGGCAAAGCTGTTGCCCGATCTCGGCATCCGCCAGATCTTTGCGGCGCTGTTTCCCTGCGGCTCGATCACCGGCGCGCCAAAGATTCGTGCTATGGAAATCCTGCACGATCTGGAAGCCACCCCTCGTGACGTCTACTGCGGCGCCATCGGCTGGATCGCGCCCGGCGGCACGATGCGCTTTTCGGTGGCGATCCGCACCATCTCGCTCTTTTCCAGCGGCGAGGCCGTCTACAATGTCGGCGGCGGCGTCGTCTTCGATTCGACCGCCGAGGAGGAGTATCAGGAGTGTCTGCTGAAGGCGCGCTTCGCGACGGGAACACCGCCGACTTCGAGCTGATCGAGACCATGCGCTGGGAGCCGAGCCACGGCTTCCTCCGATTCGAGCGCCATCTCGCGCGCCTTTACGGCTCGGCGGAAGAACTGGGCTTTGCCTGCGATCCGCAGCGCATCGGCGAGGTGTTGGCGAACATTGTCGGGGCGCAGCAGACGGCGCTGCGCACCCGTCTTGTCCTGCAGCGCAATGGCGAGGTGACAGCCTCGGTTCAGCCCTACGAGCCGTTCGCCGCCGACAAGGTCTGGCGGCTCCAGCTGGCGCGGGTTCGGCTCTCCTCCTCCGACACGCTGCTGCGCCACAAGACCAGCCGGCGACAGGTCTATATCAATGCTCGTGCCGAATACCTCGCTACTCGCGCCGACGAGGTGCTTTTGGCCAATGAGCGCGGCGAGATCTGCGAAGGCACCATCACCAATGTCTTCGCCGATCTCGGCGATGGCGTGCTGATGACACCCCGGCTCGACTGCGGCCTGCTGCCTGGCGTATTGCGCGCTGAGCTTCTGGACGAAGGCCGCGCCCGGGAAGCGATCTACAGCTATGACGAGTTGAAATCGGCCAAGGCAATCTTCGTCGGCAATTCGCTACGCGGACTGATCACTGCGTCTCTTGCCTAGGCAAGAGGCACGCTATCCCTGACAATACGGGCAAATCGCCCAGGAGATTTCTGATGTTTGTCGTTTCCTCCACCTACCTGTTGCCATTGACCGAGATCGACCGCCTGCTGGACGCTCACAGAACCTGGCTGAAGACCTGCTATGCCGAAGGCCTCTTCGTCGCATCCGGCCCGAAGAAACCCCGGAGCGGCGGTTTGATCCTGGCGCGTGGGTCCCGCGACGTTCTGGAAGCAAGGCTGAAGAACGATCCCTTCGTTCAGGCCGGCGCGGCGGAATATGTCATCACCGAATTCGTCGCTGCCACCGTCGCCGAGGGCATGGAATCCCTAAGGGAAGCATGACACTGCAGCTGCCCACTCATACGCCCTATGATGGCTCCTCAAAGCTCTTCACCATCGGGCTGAAGCCACTCGAGCTCGACAAATGGATCGAGGTCGACAGGCATCTCATCGATCATCTCGCCGAGAAGCGCCGGCTCTATATGGAAATTCCCGACAAGGTGTTTGTCGAGGAGGACGGCACGCGCGACGCCCAGCGCGAAGTGCGCGACCTCATCGAAGCGCATCTGATGGCGACATTTCCCGAAACGTACAGGCGTACCAGCGCCAGGATCGAGGTCATCGGCGCCGAAGGCAACAGAACTGATGTCTTCAGCGACGCCCCGCTTGTCGCAGCCTCGCTGCTCGTCCAGGAAGACCTCATCCTGATGCGCCGCGGTGACAGCGGCTGGCGGCTCGCCGCCGGCTCGCTGTGCTTCCCGTCATCCTGGTTGCTGGTCGAAAAATTCGGTCGGCCGCTGCAAGAGATTCACGCACCGGTGCCGGGTTTCGGTCCGGGCACCAGGCCAGCCGAACTCATCAACCGCATGTTCGACGGCCTCCAGGGCCAAGCGGTCGAGCGCTTCAACTGGTCGATCCAGGCCGACGACGCGCTCTATCATCCGCTCTCCAATGTCGAGCGCATCGACCGCGCCACCAACCACCCGTCGCGCTTCCCGGATGGCGACATCAACGCCCACGCCTTCATCCGCGTCGAGCGCCAGACGCTGCGCAAACTGCCCGTGTCGGGCGACATCCTGTTCACCATCCGCATCCATCTCGATCCGCTGAAAGTGCTGGCGCGGCATCCCAACCGGGCAACGCTCGCCGCCTCTTTCGCCGCGCAATTGCTGGCCTTGGATGAGGCTCAACTCGACTACAAGGGCATGACCGCCGACCGCGACCGGTTGATTGGCGTCCTTAACCACATGGCCAATGACGGCTAGCCGCGAGTTGGCGCTTTTCACTGGTTTATGACAATGATCTGTGATGTAGCGCTTGGTTGCCGGGCAAAAATGCCCGGTTTTGCGCGTGTTTGCCCCAATTTCCCGGGTTTTTTGAAGGAGTGCTCGATAAAATGGCGAATGAAAACTGGCCCGTTTACGGTGAAATCACCGGCCCTGTCGTGATGATCGGCTTCGGTTCGATCGGACGGGGAACGCTGCCTCTGATCGAGCGTCATTTCAAGTTCGACAAGTCGCGCATGACGGTCATCGACCCGCTCGATACCGACCGCAAGCTGCTCGACGAGCGCGGCATCGCCTTCGTCCAGGAACACGTGACCGAGAAGAACTACAAGAAGCTTTTGACCCCGCTTCTGACCAATGGCGGCGGCCAGGGCTTTTGCGTCAATCTGTCGGTCGATACCGGCTCGGTCGACCTTATGCGGCTCTGCCGCAAGCTCGGTGTGCTCTACATCGACACCGTCGTCGAGCCGTGGCTCGGCTTCTATTTCGACGCCAAGGCCGACAATGCCAGCCGCACCAACTACGCGCTGCGCGAGGCGATGATCAAGGAAAAGCACGACAAGCCCGGCGGCGCGACCGCGGTTTCGACCTGCGGCGCCAATCCGGGCATGGTCTCGTGGTTCGTCAAGCAGGCGCTGCTCAACCTCGCCGGCGATCTCGGCCTCGAATTTTCCGAGCCGGCGCAGGACGACCGTGACGGCTGGGCCAGGCTGATGAAGAAGGCCGGCGTCAAGGGCATCCACATCGCCGAGCGCGACACCCAGCGCACCAAGAAGCCGAAGCCGATGAACGTGTTCTGGAACACCTGGTCGGTCGAGGGCTTCATTTCGGAAGGGCTGCAGCCGGCCGAACTCGGCTGGGGCACGCATGAGAAATGGATGCCGAAGAACGGCAAGGAGCACAAGCATGGCTCCAAGGCCGCGATCTATCTCGAACAGCCCGGCGCCAACACGCGCATACGCTCCTGGTGCCCGACGCCCGGCGCGCAATACGGCTTGCTGGTGACGCATAACGAGGCGATTTCGATCGCCGACTTCTTCACCGTGCGTGGCAAGAAGGGCAAGGTGCAATACCGCCCGACCTGTCACTATGCCTATCATCCCTGCAACGACGCGCTGCTGTCGCTGGACGAAATGTTCGGCGCGGCCGGCAAGCCGCAGCCGGTCCACCATGTGCTTGACGAAACCGAACTGGTCGACGGTGTCGATGAACTCGGCGTGCTGCTCTACGGCCACGGCAAGAACGCCTACTGGTACGGCTCGCAACTGTCGCTGGCGGAAGCCCGCAAGCTGGCCCCTTACCAGAACGCCACCGGCATGCAGGTCACCTCGGCCGTGCTCGCCGGCATGGTCTGGGCGCTGGAAAACCCGGAGGCCGGTATCGTCGAGGCCGACGAGATGGACTACAAACGTTGCCTGGAAGTGCAGTCCCAGTATCTTGGGCCGGTCAAGGGCTACTACACCGACTGGACGCCGCTCGATAACCGTCCGGGTCTCTTCCCCGAAGACCTCGACAAAAACGACCCGTGGCAATTCCGCAACATCCTCGTCCGATAGCGGTTCCATACCCCTGCCTCACTGCCTTGCAATCGCCCGGAAATCGGGCGATTGAAGGGATGCGGACGAGAGCGCTGTGCGCCCCTTTGGGCGCACGAGGGACCGCTCTGGAAACTTGAGGCCACGCACATCGTTTTCCCAAACGTCGTTCGGCGATTGGGCCGATGCGCCAGGAGAGGATTTGATATGACGATTGCGCGCAAAATTCTTTCAGCGGGCGCGGCGGGCGCTCTTGCGACGATGCTTGCCGCCTGCACCACCGGCGGCCCCGACGGGCCACCGATCGGATCGCAGCCACGCGGGGTCGAAGGCTCCTGGCTGAACGCCGAAGGCAAGGCGGTCTCGACCTTGAACGGCGGCGTCTTCACCACCGTTTCGGCAGAGACCGGCGAGAAATTCGCCGATGGCAGCTACACCAAGACCGGCGCCACCTCGGTTGAGATCAACGGAACCTCGCTGATCCGGCAGCAGCCGATCGCTTTCAACTGCCTGCTGGTGTCCATCAACCAGCTGAATTGCACCAGCTCCGCCGGACAGAACTTCGTCCTGACCAGGCGCGGCTGAGCCTGTCTGATATAGCCTTCTAGAAAGGCGGCGGCACGATGCCGCCGCCTTTTTTATGCCGGCAAACCGATGCCGATTTCGCTCGCCTTGATTCTTCTTGCATCGCCACAACCGCGATGTGAACATGACCAAAAGCTGGCTGTTATCCTGCAGTCAAGCAAGAGCGTTGAACGCTTTGATCAGGTTCCATCCAGGAGATGAAGATGAAGAAGCTCGCCGCCATTGCCGCCCTTTCTGCCTCAACGCTCGGCCTGTCGGCCGCACCATCCTTTGCCGACTACACGTTGAACATCCTGCATTTCAACGATTGGCACAGCCGCATCGAAGGCAACAACAAATACGAGTCGACCTGCTCGGCCGAGGAGGAGACCAAGGGCGAATGCATCGGCGGCGCCGGCCGGCTGGTCACCGCGATCGCCCAGGAGCGCAAGAAGCTCGAAGGCCAGAACGTGCTGCTGCTCAATGCAGGCGACAGCTTCCAGGGATCGCTGTTCTACATCACCTACAAGGGCACAGCGGAGGAGGAATTTCTCAATCAGATCAAGCCCGACGCGGTGACGCTCGGCAACCACGAATTTGACGATGGCGAAAGCGCGCTGGTGCCTTACCTCGACAAGGCGCAGTTCCCGGTCGTCAGCGCCAATGTCGTGGCCAACGACAAGTCCGGTGCAGCGGGCAAGATCAAGCCGTCCATCGTGCTTGAGGTCGGCGGCCAGAAGATCGGCATCATCGGCGCCGTCACCAATGACACTCCGGAACTCGCTTCGCCCGGCCCCAACATCACCATCGCCGACGACGTCAAGTCGATCACGGCGGAAGTCGAGAAGCTCAAGGCGCAAGGCGTCAACAAGATCGTCGCCGTCACCCATATCGGCTACAGGCGCGAGCGCGACGTCATCGCCAAAATCCCCGGCATCGACGTGGTCGTCGGCGGCCACAGCCATTCGCTTCTGTCCAACACCGATCCGAAGGCGGAAGGCCCCTATCCGACGATGGTCGACAACCCCGACGGCTCCAAGGTGCCGGTGGTGCAGGCGGCCTCCTATTCGAAATATCTCGGCGAGTTCAAGGTCGTGTTCGACGACAATGGCAACGTCAAGGAAGCCAGCGGCGACCCGATCTTCCTCGACAAGTCGATCACCCCCGATCCCGCCGTGCTCGCCCGCATCAAGGAGCTGGGCGCGCCGATCGAGGCGCTGAAGAACAAGGAAGTGGCCGAGACCGCCGAGGCCATCGACGGCAGCCGCGAGAATTGCCGCACCAAGGAATGCGCGATGGGCAATCTCGTTTCCGACGCCATTCTCGACCGCGTCAAGGGACAGGGCGTCGAGATCGTCGTCTCCAATGGCGGCGGCCTACGTGCCTCGATCGACAAGGGCACCGTCACCATGGGCGAGGTGCTGACCGTGCTGCCGTTCCAGAACACGCTGGCGACCTTCCAGATTTCCGGCAAGGATCTGGTTGCCGGGCTGGAAAACGGCGTCAGCCAGGTCGAGGACGGCGCCGGCCGCTTCCCGCAGGTTGCAGGTCTCAAATATTCCTTCGACAAGTCGGTCGCGCCCAATGCCGGCCGCGTCAAGTCGGTGGAGGTGATGGAAGGCGGCGCCTGGGCGCCGATCAACCCGGACAAGGACTATCTGGTTGCCACCAACAATTATGTCCGCCAGGGCGGCGACGGCTACAAGGTCTTCGCCGACAAGGCCAAAAACGCCTATGACTACGGCCCCGGCCTGGAACAGGTGGTCGCCGACTATCTCGCCGCGCACCGGCCCTATACGCCGAAACTCGACGGCCGCATCACCGAGATCGCGGCAACCGTAGCGGCAGCCCCTGCCCCAGCCGAGCCGGCAAAACCGGCGGAGGCAGAGCCGGCGATGCCCGCATTGCCGGCAGGATCCGGCGACATCACCACCACGCCGCCGACTGTCCCGGCGGAAACCGCTCCGGCAACGCCGGCACCAGCCGAACCGGCAAAACCGGCCGAAGCCGCACCTGCTCCGGCAAAACCGGCTGAGGCTGCACCTGCAACGCCCGCCCCGGCCGAGGCCAGCCATGTCGTCGTTGCCGGCGACACCTATTGGGACCTGGCCAAGAAGGCCTATGGAGACGGCACCAAATGGAAGGTGATCTCCGAGGCCAACAAGGGTTTTGAGCCGCGCCGGCTTCCTGTAGGCGCGACCCTGACCATCCCGCCGGCTGCCAAGTAGCGCAGGTCTGGAATTCGAAACACCCGCCCGGTCCGCCGGGCGGGTGTTGCTTTTTCGGACAAGGTGCGGCCAGACGTGGCATTGAAAACCGGCGCGGCGTCGTTAGTTTCGCGCCGTGTCCGGAGAACCGCTATGACGATTGACCCCAAAGCCGCGAAAGCGCTCGGCCCGCTGCCGGCTGGACATCCGCCGGTCAAGGCCGGCAAGATCGGCGTCATGCTGGTCAATCTCGGCACGCCCGACGGCACCGATTTCAAGCCGATGTGGCGCTACCTCCGTGAATTCCTCTCCGATCCGCGCGTTATCGAGCTCAACAAGGCAATCTGGTATCCGATCCTCTACGGCCTGGTGCTGACGACAAGACCGAAGAAGTCCGGCGCCAATTACGCGAGAATCTGGAACCGGGAGAGGAACGAGTCGCCGCTGCGCACCTACACCCGCGCCCAGAGCGAAAAGCTGGCGGAAGCGTTGCGCGACCTGCCCGATGTCGTCGTCGACTGGGCGATGCGTTACGGCAATCCCTCGACCGAGAGCGTCGCGCAAAGGCTGGTCGCGCAGGGCTGCGACCGCATCCTGTCGTTCCCGCTCTACCCGCAATATTCGGCGACCACCACCGCCACCGCCAACGACCAGCTGTTTCGCGCGCTGATGAAGATGCGGGCCGCACCCGCCATCCGCAGCGTGCCGCCCTACTATGCCGAGCCGGTCTATATCGACGCACTTGCCCATTCGATCGAGCGGCATCTGGCAACGCTCGACTTCGAGCCGGAGGTCGTCATCACCTCCTATCATGGCATTCCCAAACCCTATTCCGACAAGGGCGACCCCTACCGCGCGCATTGCCTGGAAACGACGCGCCTGCTGCGCGAAAAGCTCGGCTGGAGCGAACAGAAGCTGATCACCACCTTTCAGTCACGCTTCGGCGCGCAGGAATGGCTGCAGCCCTACACCGACAAGACTGTCGAGAAACTGGCGAAGGACGGCGTGAAATCGATCGCCATCCTCAATCCCGGCTTTTCCGTCGACTGCATCGAGACATTGGACGAGATCGGCCGCGAGGCGGCGGAAACCTTCCACCATGCCGGCGGCGAGAAATTCGCCCACATCCCGTGCCTCAACGACAGCACTGAGGGCATCGCGGTGATCGAGGCGATGGTGCGGCGCGAGCTGTCGGGCTGGGTCTGAGGCCGCCGCATTTCGGCGATCGATCGTTGCTGTTGTGCTATTCCACGCACTAATAATCAGCGATCACCTGATTGTAACATTATTGAAACACACCTAAGTGTTTGGTGAAGTCGGTTGCATGGAATCAACGCCATGGCCGGCATCTGAGGGAGATATAAATGGACTTCAGTGGTTTCGGTATTGCAATTGGTGCGCTTGCCTTTCTGGTGTTGGTGCTTCTTATCAAAGGCATCCGGACAATCCCGCAAGGCTACAATTATACGGTGGAGCGCTTTGGCCGTTACACCAAAACACTAAGCCCCGGCCTCAATCTCATCGTGCCGTTCGTCGACCGTATCGGCGCCAAGATGAACATGATGGAGCAGGTGCTCGATGTGCCGAGCCAGGAAATCATCACCCGCGACAACGCCATAGTGGGTGTCGACGGCATCGCCTTCTATCAGATCCTCAATGCCGCGCAGGCCGCCTACCAGGTCGCCGGCCTGGAGAACGCCATCCTCAACCTGACGATGACCAACATCCGTACCGTCATGGGTTCGATGGACCTCGACGAACTCTTGTCCAACCGCGATGCCATCAACGAGCGCCTGTTGCGCGTCGTCGACGAAGCGGCGCACCCGTGGGGCATCAAGATCACCCGCGTCGAGATCAAGGACATCAATCCGCCTGCCAACCTCATCGAATCGATGGGTCGGCAGATGACGGCCGAACGCAACAAGCGTGCGCAGATCCTTGCCGCCGAAGGTCTCAAGCAGTCGCAGATACTCGAGGCCGAAGGCCGCAAGGAAGCCGCCTTCCGCGACGCCGAGGCGCGCGAACGCTCGGCCGAGGCCGAAGCCCGCGCCACCCAGGTTGTGTCGGAAGCGATCTCCAAGGGCGACGTGCAGGCGCTCAACTACTTCGTGGCGCTGAAATACACCGAAGCGATGGGCAAGATCGGCACCGCCAACAACAGCAAGGTCGTGCTGATGCCGATGGAAGCCTCGGCATTGATCGGCACGCTCGGCGGCATAAGCGAGATCGCCAAGGAAGTGTTCCGCAGCGAAGGCACCGCCGGCGCCGCGCGGCAGGCTGCCCGCCCTCCGGTGGTTCGCCCGAGCGAGAATTGAGATCATAGGAGCACACTCCCATGTTCGACCGCATCATTTCCGAACTTGGCCCATGGAACTGGATGGTTCTGGGCTTCGTCCTCCTGGTGATGGAAGTCATCGCGCCAGGCATCTTCATGCTGTGGATCGGCATCGCCGCATTGGTGATCGGCTTGATTTCCCTGCTCATCTGGGACGCAAGCTTCTGGACCTGGGAAATCCAGGTCCTCGCCTTCCTGGCGCTGTCGCTGGTCTCGGCGTTCGCCGGCAAGAAGCTGGTTGGCGGGCGTCATATCCCGAGCGACCAGCCGCTGCTCAACCGGCGCGGCGCGCAGCTGGTCGGCAAGATGGCAACGCTGGCCGAACCGATCAAGGACGGCCGCGGCCGCATAAAGCTCGGTGACACGCTGTGGCGTGTCTCCGGGCCCGACCTGCCGGCAGGCACGCAGGTGCGTGTCGTCAGCTCGGCCGACACGGATCTGGAACTGACAGTCGAGGCTGTTTGAACGCCTAAAAGCGCAGCGCTTTCTGAACAGAAAAACAGGGCGCATCGCGTACATGATGCGCCCTTAATTTTTCAGGCAGCGCCGATTCGCAAAAGATCATGCAGGTGAACCAGCCCGACCGGCCGCCTGCCCTCGACCACCATCAGGCTGGTGATGGCGGAGTTGTTGATGGTCTGCAACGCCGTCGCCACCAGCGTGTCGGGTGTCGCCGTCTTCGGTTTTTTGGTCATTACCTGATCGACGCTCATCTCCATGAGATTGCTGCCGATGTGGCGTCTGATGTCGCCATCGGTGATGATGCCGACCAATGCGCCGTCAGCGGCTGTGATGGCCACGCAGCCGAACCCCTTGTTCGACAGCTCCAGGATTGCCTCGCGCATGCCGGTGCCCGAAGCCACCAGCGGCAGCCTGTCGCCGACATGCATGATCTCGTGAATTTGCGTCAGATTGGCGCCCAGCTGGCCGCCAGGATGGAAGGTACGGAAATGGTCTGGCGTGAAGCCGCGCGCTTCGAGCAGCGCGATGGCCAGCGCATCGCCGACCACCAGTTGCAGCAGCGTCGATGTCGTCGGCGCCAGGCCGTGCGGGCAGGCTTCCGGCACGGATGGCAGCAGCAGCACCACGTCGGCCGCGCGCGCCAGCGCCGAAGTCGCGCCGGAGGTAATCGCAATCAGCGGGATCGAAAAGCGCCTGGAATAGGCGACGATGCCCATCAATTCCTTGCTCTCGCCCGACCATGACATGGCGATGATGGCATCATCCCTGGCGATCATGCCGAGGTCGCCATGATTGGCCTCCGCCGGATGGACGAAGAAGGCGGGCGTACCGGTCGAGGCGAGCGTGGCGGCGATCTTGGAGCCGATATGGCCGCTTTTACCGACGCCGGTGACGATGACCCGGCCATCGATGCGCGAGACGATGTCGACGGCGTGGGCGAAAGGTTCGGCCAGTCCGTTTTCCAGCGCGGCGGCCAATGCCGCCACTCCGGCCTGTTCCGTGGCTACCGTTCTCAGCGCCGAGGCGATCGAAGCCTGGCTGTCCAAAGGCTTCTTTTCTGGGGATCCCGCATGCATGGCTGATGCGCTTAGCGCGTTGCCGTTCGCCTGTCCAACAGAATTGCCGTCCGGCCAAGTCTGACAGGCACCCCTCAACCCTCCGTTAACCATCCCCGTTTACGGTTCGGTAAGTATGGCGCGCTTGCGCCGCGCAAGCAGTGGTGACGATGTCGCGGGCCCATCCTGAAAAGAAAAAAGGTCGAACGGGCGGAGCCTTTTGCGCTCTGCTTCTGGCGACGAGCGTGCTCGCTCTTCTGCGGCCAACTGCGCTTCATGCCCAGGAAACCGAGTTGCGCGGTGAAGTCTCGGAATCGGCGATCCTGTCCGACCAGCAGCGCCGGGCCAGGCAATTGAGCAAGGCCAACACGCAGGTCAAGCCGGCGCCTGCCGACACCACCCCCACGGAAAACACGCCAACCGCCTATGTGCCGGCCAGCGATGGCGCCTTGCCTGACGACACCGACCCGTCACAGGCCGGCGCAAACAGCATTTTCGACCAGCCGGCGACCACGGACGACTCGTTCGCCGACCAGCCGCCAACCGTCCAGCCACGCCGGCCATCGACGGCAAAACAACGCGCCGCCGATGCGGACAAGACCAAGGACAAAACCAAGGCTGCCGACAAGAAGAAGCCTGGCCCAGCCACGGACCCGACCGCGACCGGAACAACTTCGAACGGCACGACGACAGAGGATGCGGATCAGGATACAGCCAACCGCCGTGCCCTCACCGTCGACAGTGTCGACCGGCAGAAGCTCGACCCTGGCGCCGAGCGCACCGATGCCATCGAGGGCCAGAAGAAGAAGCCCGAGGACGACCCGTACGCGGCAACCGGCATCAAGGTCGGCTCCTTCCTGCTGCGGCCGACGCTGGAGCAGGGCGTTACCGTCTCGTCGAACGCCGATTCCAGCTCTGGCGGCAAGTCGGCGGTGCTGTCCGAAACGGCGCTGCGCTTCTCCGCCGCCTCCGACTGGCGCGAGAATTCGGCTGTCATCGACGGCTACGGCAACTTCCGCAACACCATTTCGGGCCAGAAGATCAATGAAGGGCGCGGCCGTATCGAAGGCACGCTCAATCTCGACCTCGACAATGAGCTGCGCGCCATCGCCAAGCTCGGCTACGAAGTGGCGCCGGAATCGGCGTCCTCGCCCGACGCCATTGCCGGCGTCACCTCGCAGCCCATACGCCAGACCGTCGACGGCAGCCTCGCCGTCAAGAAGGATGTCGGCAAGCTGCGCTTTGCGCTGACCGGCGCGGTCTCCCACGACATCTACGGCGACGCCAAGCTGACGAGCGGCACGATATTGTCGCAGAAGGATCGTGATTCCACCCTCTACACAGCGACCTTGCGCACCGGCTACGAGATTTCGCCTGCCATCACGCCTTTCGCCGAAGTCGAACTCGGCCGCCGCGCCTATGACCTGCGCGTCGATTCGGGGGGCTTCGAGCGGTCATCGACCCGGCTCGGCGCGCGCGCCGGCATCGAAGTCGACATCGGCGAGAAGCTGACTGGCGAGTTCTCGGCCGGCTGGCTCCGTGAAGCAATCGACGACAAGAGCCTGGAGGCGAATGCGGGTCCAAGCATAAATGCCGACCTCAAATGGTCGCCCGAGCGCGGCACCATCATCGGTCTCACCGGCAAGACCACCATCGAAGGCACGACGGCCGCCAATGAGAGCGGCGACATCCTCTACTCCGGCCGCCTCACCGGCGAGAGGCAGATCCGCGCCGACCTGACCGGCAACGCCGCCCTTGGCCTCGACTGGCGCAATTACACCGGCTCCGACGGCCATGACATGACGCTGAGCGCCGAGGCCGGGCTGACCTGGTGGCTGAACCGCTATGTCGGCCTCACCAGCCGCGCCCGCACCGAAAAGCTGACCAGCAATCTGCCCGGGCGCAACTACACCGCCAACAGCATCTATCTCGGGCTGAAGCTGCAGCGCTAAGCCAGTCCACCCCCATCGGGATGGAACAGACTATGTCGTTGCTGGAGAGCGGTCGCTTCCGAACCGAGGCTAAAAAGCCGCACCGCGGCGCTCGGATGGCTTCATCTCGTCGAGCAGCGTGCGGATGACGCCGGCCATGTTCTCATTCATGTCGCTGCGCCACAGCGCGAAGGCGACATTGGCCTCGACGAACCCTTCCGGCGAACCGCAGTCGAACGTGCGGCCCTGATAGTGGTAGCCATAGAAGGCCTGTTGCCTTTCCAGCTTCAGCATCGCGTCGGTGAGCTGGATCTCGTTGCCGGCGCCTTTTTCCTGGCTCTCGAGGATCTTGAATATCTCGGGCTGCAGGATGTAGCGGCCGTTGATGTAGAGATTGGACGGCGCGGTGCCGGTCTTCGGCTTCTCGACCATCTCGGTGATGCGGAAGCCGTGATGCGTGTCCTCGCCGCGACCGACGATGCCATATTTGTGGGTTTCGGCCGGATCGCATTCCTGCACGGCGATGATGTTGTTGCCGGTCTCCTGGTAGAGCTCGACCATGGCCTTCATGCAGCTCTTTTCCGACTGCATGATCATGTCGGGCAGCAATAGCGCGAAGGGCTCGTCGCCGACCAGCTCGCGGGCGCACCAGACGGCGTGGCCGAGGCCCATCGGCACCTGTTGGCGGGTGAACGAGGTCTGCCCCGGCGCCGGCTGCAGCCGCTGCAGACGGGCCAGCTGCTCATCCTTGCCGCGCTGGGCGAGTGTGTCATAGAGCTCGAACTGGATATCGAAATGGTCTTCGATGACCGCCTTGTTGCGGCCGGTGACGAAGATGAAATGTTCGATGCCGGCCTCGCGTGCCTCATCGACGACATACTGGATGACCGGCCGGTCGACGACGGTCAGCATTTCCTTGGGGATGGCCTTGGTGGCCGGGAGGAACCGCGTGCCGAGACCGGCGACCGGGAAAACTGCCTTGCGAACTCGCTTCATGCGTCAATTATCCGTTTTGAGGGCGTGCCCGGCAATCCCGCCTCGCGACATTTTCGCGCCGGAATTGAGGATTATCGGGCGATTGAGGGAAACATCAACCGGTAAAGCATGCAGGTGTCTTTTCGTTCCAGGCGCCGCCTATGGTAAACTAATTCCTAACCCGGTTCGGCGATGAATGGTCTTTCCTGAGATAGAGAAAGGGGAAAAGATGTCCGTTCGCAGTGCCGCAAAGCGTTTTACCAGCGTGCTGACGGCGGCCAGCCTCTCGCTCGCCTTGCTGATGCCTGCCGGGCCGGCCTTTGCCGATGCCGGCTTCCGGCAATGGGTTGCCGGCTTCCGCGCCACCGCCGTGGCGGGCGGCGTTTCCGGCGCGGTCTACGACCAGGCTTTCCGGGGCATCAACGAACCCGACCCTGTGGTGCTGGAGAAAGCCCGCACCCAGCCTGAGTTCACCGCACCGGCCTGGGACTATTTCGACAACCGCGTCCATGACCAGTCGGTCGCCGTCGGCCAGCAGATGGCCAAGAAATGGAAGCCGTGGCTGGACCGGATCGAGGCGCGGTTCGGCGTCGACCGCTACATCCTGCTCGCCATCTGGTCGATGGAATCGAACTATGGCGAGATCCTCAAGCGCGACGACATCATGCGCAATGTCATCCGCTCGCTGGCGACGCTCGCCTATGGCGACCCGAAGCGTTCGAAATTCGCCCGCACCCAATTGGTCGCCGCGCTGAAAATCCTGCAAACCGGCGATATCGACGAAAGCCACCTCATGGGCTCATGGGCCGGCGCCATGGGCCAGACCCAATTCATCCCGACCAGCTACCAGCATTATGCCGTCGACATGGACGGCAACGGCAAGCGCGACATCTGGAACTCGATCCCCGATGCGTTGGCGACATCAGCCAATCTGTTGAAGAAGAATGGCTGGCAGGGCGGCAAGACCTGGGGCTACGAAGTCACCATTCCGGCCGGCAAACTGCCCGCCGGCTCGAAGACACTGGCGCAATGGCAGGCGCTCGGCGTCGCCAGGGCCAATGGCAAGCCATTCAAGAACGCGACCGACAAGGCGACGCTGAAAGTGCCGGACGGGCGCGGCGGACCGGCCTTCCTGATGATCAAGAACTTCTCCGTCATCAAGGCCTACAACAACGCTGACAAGTATGCCCTTGCCGTCGGCCTTCTTGCCGACGAAATCGCGGGCTCTAGTGGTCTGGTGCAGGACTGGAAGCGGCCTTTCACCAAACTGTCCTTCGAGGAAAGGCAGGAGTTGCAGAAGCGGCTGTCGCAGCACGGGCTTTACGACGGCAAGTTCGACGGCAAGATCGGTGACGGCACGAAAACCGCCATCATGACTTATCAGGCAACGGTCGGCTTGACCCAGGATGGGTATCCGAGCATGGAAGTGCTCAAATGGCTCAGAAAGAAATAGGGCCAGCTGCGGCGCCGCGCATTTTCGACGCGCAAGGGACGCTGTAGCATGGATTTGTGCATGAGCCCTCCAAGAGGTCATGCACCTAGGGATGGAGAGGGAGCTTGGTTTCGGCAGCGCGTATCCGTGTGATCGTTTTCCGCTTGCCGATCCTCATTCTGGCCATCGTCGTCCTGGCGACGGGAATAGCCGGCACGTTCCACACACCGGCTTTGGCCCAGGAACAACCGCAGAACCGCGGCTGGTCGCTGCGCGACCTGTTGTTCCCGCGCCGCAGCGAGCGCATCGAGCCGCCGCTCGACGTCCGCAAGGCAAAGCCGAAGGTCAAGAAGAAGCCCCGTGCTCCCGCTGAACCGGCCGTGCCGGTTGTCGAGAAGACGCCGGATGCCCGCACCATCCTGGTGATCGGCGATTTCATGGCGAGTGGCCTTGCCGAGGGCCTCGACACCGCCTTTGCCACGAATCCCGCCATCAGGATCGTCGAGCGCGCCAACGGCTCGTCGGGCTTTGTGCGCGATGATGTCTACAACTGGCCCGAACAGGTCAAAGCGCTGATCGAGACCGAGAAGCCGTCCGCGGTGGTCGTCATGCTCGGCTCCAACGACCGCCAGCAGATGCGCGTCAACGACGTGCGCGAACAGCCGCGTTCCGAGAACTGGACCAAGGAATATGAACGCCGGACCGAGGCGTTCGGCAAGGCGCTGGCGTCGACCAAAGTGCCGTATCTGTGGGTCGGCATGCCGGCCTTCAAGGCGCCGAAGATGACCTCCGACATGCTGGCCTTCAACGACATCTACCACTCGGCGGCCGAGAAGAATGGCGGCGAATTCGTCGACGTCTGGGACGGGTTCGTCGACGAGAACGGCGCCTTTGTCTCGACCGGCCCCGATATTAACGGCCAGGCCGTGCGGCTGCGCTCCGACGACGGCATCAACGTCTCGAAGGCCGGCAAGCGCAAGCTCGCCTTCTACACCGAAAAGTCGCTGGCCAAGATCCTCGGCCTGGCAGCACCCGGAAGCGTGGTGACAGCTGCCGCACCCGCCGGCGCCCCAGTCGAAGCACCATCGCTTCCGGCCGCACCCATTGTGGTCGACCGCACCGTTCCGATGCTGCTCAACGATCCGGCGCTCGACGGAGGCTCCGAACTGCTCGGTGCTGCGGCAGCGCCGAAGGCCAATCCGGATCTGCCCGGCGAAAAACTCATCCTCGAAGGCAAGGCTCCCGAGGCGTCACCCGGCCGCGCCGACGATTTCTCCTGGCCGCCGAAGGCAGCTGCGGCGACGGATACGACGACCGCGATCAACCGTTAACGGGGGAGTACCGTCGTCCCCATCAGTGCCTCGTCGATCGAGCGCGCCGCCTGGCGGCCTTCGCGGATCGCCCACACCACCAGCGACTGGCCGCGGCGCACATCGCCGGCGGCATAAAGCTTGTCGACGCTGGTCTTGTAGTCGCGATCGTTGGCTTCGACATTCCTGGAACGTCGGCTGTCGGTGGTGATTTTCATCTCACCGTCCAACTCCTTCGCCACGCCCACGGCGGCCGGTCCGGCAAAGCCGATGGCGATGAAGGCGAGATCGGCGCGGATGACAAATTCGGTGCCGGCGATCGGCTTGCGCTTCTCGTCGACCTCGCAGCACTTGACGCCGGTCAGCTGGCCTTCCTCGCCGATAAATTCGAGCGTCGCCACCTGGAATTCGCGCTCCGCACCTTCGGCCTGCGATGACGACGTCCGCATCTTCGTCGCCCAGTAGGGCCAGACCGAGAGCTTGTCTTCCTTCTCCGGCGGCTGCGGGCGGATGTCGAGCTGGGTGACCCGCACCGCGCCCTGGCGGAAAGCCGTGCCGACACAGTCGGACGCGGTATCGCCGCCGCCGACGACGACGACATGCTGGCCGCCGGCGATGATCGGATGCGACGGCCATGCCACCGACTGGATCGGCTCGCCGCCGACGCGGCGGTTTTGCTGCACCAGATAGGGCATGGCATCATAGACGCCGCCGAGATCGTCACCCGGAATGTTGGCAGGGCGCGGCGATTCCGAACCGCCGCAATAGAGCACCGCATCGTATTCGGCGAGCAGCTCTGCCACGGGCTTGTCGACGCCGACATTGACGCCGCAGTGGAAGGTCACACCCTCGCCCTGCATCTGCTCGATGCGGCGGTCGATATAGTGCTTCTCGATCTTGAAGTCGGGAATGCCGTAGCGCATCAGCCCGCCGGGACGGCTCTCACGCTCATAGACACTGACCTCGTGTCCTGCACGGCCAAGCTGCTGCGCCGCCGCCATTCCTGCCGGGCCGGAGCCGATAACGGCGACACGCTTGCCCGTCTTCTTCTCCGGCGGATAGGGCCGGATATGGCCGGTCTCATAAGCCTTGTCGGCGATCGCCTGCTCGACCGTCTTGATGGCGACCGGAATGTCTTCGAGGTTCAGCGTGCAGGCTTCCTCGCAGGGCGCGGGGCAGATGCGGCCGGTGAATTCCGGGAAATTGTTGGTCGAATGCAGGTTGCGGATCGCATTGTCCCAGTCACCATTGTAGACGAGGTCGTTCCAGTCGGGGATCTGGTTGTGGATCGGGCAACCGGTCGGCCCGTGGCAGAACGGAATGCCGCAATCCATGCAGCGCGCCGCCTGTTTCTCGACCTCCTTGTCCGACATCGGCAGCGTGAACTCACGGAAATGCCGGATGCGGTCGGAGGCCGGCTGGTACTTGTGCACCTGCCGGTCGATTTCGAGAAAGCCTGTTACCTTGCCCATAGTCCAGTTCCTGCTGTCCAGATGGTGCGGTTTTCGCACCCGTTAACCCCTTGAGGCGGCCATGGCAACCTTGCGTCCGAGGTCAAACTGTCGCTGAAAGTTCCGCCGGGAAGCCTGCGCCTCCCGGCAAGTCCAAAAGCTATTCCGCCGCCACGCCCATGCGCATGCGTTCCATCTCGATCAAGGCGCGGCGATACTCGACCGGCATGATCTTGCGGAATTTCGGCCGGAAGGTCGTCCAGTCATCGAGGATCTCGCGGCCGCGTACCGAACCGGTGAAATGGACGTGGTTCGAGATCAGCTGGTAGAGCCGTTCCTCGTCATGCGTGGTCATGTCTCCCGAGACGTCGACGCGGCCCTTATGGTCAAGGTCGCCGCCATGGTGCAGCAGCCTTTCCATCAGATCGTCTTCTTCCGGAACCGGCTCCAGCTCGACCATCGCCATGTTGCAGCGCGCGGCGAAGTCGCCGGCCTCGTCCAGCACATAGGCGACGCCGCCCGACATGCCGGCGGCGAAGTTGCGGCCGGTCTGGCCGATGACGACGACGATGCCGCCGGTCATGTACTCGCAGCCATGATCGCCGACACCTTCGACGACGGCGGCCACGCCCGAATTGCGCACCGCGAACCGTTCGCCGGCGACACCGGCGAAATAGGCCTCGCCCTCGGTGGCGCCGTAGAGCACCGTATTGCCTACGATGATCGATTCCGCCGCGACGATCTTGGACCCTTCCGGCGGCCGAATGACGATGCGTCCGCCCGACAGGCCCTTGCCGACATAGTCATTGGCGGCGCCGACGAGATCGAACGAGATGCCGCGCGCCAGGAAGGCGCCGAAGGACTGGCCGGCGGTGCCGGTCAGCTTCACCTGGATCGTGTCCTCGCGCAGGCCCTTGTGCCTGAAACGCTTGGCGACTTCGCCCGACAGCATGGCGCCCACCGAGCGGTCGACATTGCGGATGTCGACCTCGATCTTGACCGGCTGCTTGCTTTCGAGCGCAGGCTTCGCCAGCTCGATCAGCTTGCGGTCGAGCACGTCGTCGATCGGGTGCTTCTGCCGCTCCGTCCAGTGTATCGCTTCATGCGGCGCATCCGGCTTGAAGAACATCTTGCCGAAATCGAGCCCGCGCGCCTTCCAGTGCTGGATCATCTCGCGCTTTTCCAGAAGGTCGCTGTCGCCGACGATCTGGTCGATATGGGTGAAGCCCATTTCGGCCAGCAGCCCCCTCACCTCTTCCGCGACGTAGAAGAAGAAGTTGATGACATGCTCGGGCGTACCCTTGAAGCGCTTGCGCAGCACCGGGTCCTGCGTCGCCACACCGACCGGGCAGGTGTTGAGATGGCACTTGCGCATCATGATGCAGCCGGCCGCGATCAGCGGCGCGGTCGAGAAGCCGAACTCGTCGGCCCCGAGCAAGGCGCCGATGATAACGTCGCGCCCGGTGCGCAAGCCGCCATCGACCTGCAGCGCGACGCGCGAGCGCAGGCCGTTCAGCACCAGCGTCTGGTGCGTCTCGGCAAGGCCCATTTCCCATGGGCTGCCGGCATGCTTGAGCGAGGTCAGCGGCGACGCGCCGGTGCCGCCGTCATAGCCCGAAATGGTGATGTGGTCGGCGCGCGCCTTGGCAACGCCAGCCGCAACCGTGCCGACACCGACTTCCGACACCAGCTTGACCGAGACATCGGCCGCCGGGTTGACGTTCTTCAGGTCGTAGATCAGCTGCGCCAGATCCTCGATCGAATAGATGTCGTGATGCGGCGGCGGCGAGATCAGGCCGACGCCGGGCGTCGAGTGCCGGACCTTGGCAATGGTCGCGTCGACCTTGTGGCCGGGCAGCTGACCGCCCTCGCCGGGCTTGGCACCCTGTGCGACCTTGATCTGCATGACATCGGAATTGACGAGGTACTCGGCCGTGACGCCGAACCGCCCCGAAGCGACCTGCTTGATCGCCGAGCGTTCCGGGTTCTTGCCGCCGCCGGGTAGCGGCAAATAGCGGTCGGCCTCTTCGCCGCCCTCGCCGGTGTTCGACTTGCCGCCGATCTGGTTCATGGCGCGCGCCAGCGTGGTGTGCGCTTCGCGCGAGATCGAGCCGAACGACATCGCCCCGGTCGAGAAGCGCTTGACGATGTCGGCCGCCGACATGACGTCCTCTATCGCGACCTTCTTGCGGCCGGTCTCTTCCGCCAGCTTGATCCTGAACAGGCCGCGAATGGTCTGGGCGTGGGCCGTCTCGCTGTCGATCTGCGCCGAGTATTCCTTGAACGTCTCCCATGACCCCTGGCGCACGGCGTGCTGCAAGGTGGCGACGGCATCGGGCGACCACATATGGGCTTCGCCACGCATGCGGTACATGTACTCGCCGCCGACCTCGAGGCTGTTGCGCAGCACCGGATCGTTGCCGAAGCCGTCAGTGTGGCGGCTGAGCGTCTCGGCCGCCACCTCGTCCAGGCCCACACCTTCGATCAGTGTCGCGGTGCCGGTAAAATACTTCTCGACGAAATCCGACTTCAGTCCGATGGCGTCGAAGATCTGCGCGCCGCAATAGGACTGATAGGTCGAGATGCCCATCTTGGACATCACCTTGAGGATGCCCTTGCCGATCGACTTGATGTAGCGCGAGACGACTTCGTAGGCATCGACCTCCGCCGGCAGTTCGGCACGCTTGTGCATGTCGAGCAACGTGTCGAAGGCGAGATAAGGATTGATCGCCTCGGCGCCGTAGCCGGCGAGGCAGCAGAAATGATGCACTTCGCGCGGCTCGCCGGATTCGACGACCAGGCCGACCGCGGTGCGCAGCCCCTTGCGGATCAGATGGTGGTGCACCGCCGCCGTCGCCAGCAGTGCGGGAATGGCGATCCGATCCGGACCGACCTGGCGGTCGGACAGGATGATGATGTTGTAGCCGCCCGCGACAGCTGCTTCCGCGCGCTCGCACAGGCGCTCGACGGCGCCCTGCATGCCGGCAGCACCCTCGCTGGATCCGTAGGTGATGTCGATCGTCTTGGTGTCGAAACGGTCCTCGGTGTGGCCGATGGAACGGATCTTTTCGAGATCGCCATTGGTCAGGATCGGCTGGCGCACTTCGAGCCGCTTGCGGCGCGAATTGCCGACCAGGTCAAAAATGTTCGGCCGTGGCCCGATGAAGGAGACCAGGCTCATCACCAGCTCTTCGCGGATCGGGTCGATCGGCGGGTTGGTGACCTGGGCGAAGTTCTGCTTGAAATAGGTGTAGAGCAGTTTCGACTTGTCCGACATCGCCGAGATCGGCGTATCGGTGCCCATCGAACCGACAGCTTCCTGGCCGGTGGTCGCCATCGGCGACATCAACAGCTTGGTGTCTTCCTGGCTGTAGCCGAACGCCTGCTGGCGATCGAGCAGGCTGACATCCTTGCGCAGCGCGCGCGGCTCGACCGGCTTCAGATCCTCGAGGATCAGCTGCGTGTTGTTGAGCCAGGTCTTGTAGGGATGCCTGGTCGCGATCTCCGACTTGATCTCCTCGTCGGAAATGATGCGGCCCTTGGCGAGGTCGATCAGAAGCATGCGGCCGGGCTGCAGCCGCCACTTCTTGACGATCCTCTCCTCCGGCACCGGCAGCACGCCAGCTTCCGAGGCCATGATGACACGGTCGTCATCGGTGACGATGTAGCGCGCCGGGCGCAGGCCGTTGCGGTCGAGCGTGGCGCCGATCTGGCGGCCGTCGGTGAAGGCGACCGCGGCCGGSCCGTCCCACGGCTCCATCAGGGCGGCGTGGTATTCGTAGAAAGCCTTGCGGTCGGCATCCATCAGCTTGTTGCCGGCCCAGGCTTCCGGGATCAGCATCATCATGGCGTGGCTGAGGCTGTAGCCGCCCTGGAACAGGAATTCGAGCGCATTGTCGAAGCAGGCGGTGTCGGACTGGCCGTCATAGGAGATCGGCCACAGCTTCGAGATGTTGTTGCCGAACAGTTCGGAATCGACCGAGGCCTGGCGTGCCGCCATCCAGTTGTTGTTGCCGCGCACCGTGTTGATCTCGCCATTATGCGCGACCATGCGGTAGGGATGCGCCAGCTTCCACGACGGGAAGGTGTTGGTGGAAAAACGCTGGTGGACGAGGATCAAGGCGGTTTCGAAACGCGGATCCGACAGGTCCTTGTAGTAGGCGCCGACCTGATACGCCAGGAACATGCCCTTGTAGACGATGGTGCGCGCCGACAGTGACACGCAGTAGGCGCCGACATCCCTGTTGTCGTTCTCGGCGTAGATGCGGCCGGAAATGACCTTGCGCAGCAGGTACAGCCTGGCCTCATACTCCTCGTCATCGGTAATGTCGGCCGTACGGCCGATGAAGACCTGGCGATGGAACGGTTCGGATGCCGCGATATCGGGCGCCTTCGACAGCGACGAATTGTCGACCGGAACGTCACGGAAACCGAGCAGCGGCAGCCCTTCGGACTGCGCCGATTCGGCAATGATGTCTTCGATATGAGCGCGCAGCGCCGCGTCCTGCGGCATGAACCAATGACCGACGCCGTATTGGCCCGTCGGCGGCAGTTCGACGCCTTGCGCCGCCATCTCCTCGCGGAAGAAACGGTCCGGGATCTGCACCAGCACGCCGGCGCCATCGCCCATCAGCGGATCGGCGCCGACGGCGCCGCGATGCGTCAGGTTTTCGAGCACGAAAAGCCCGTCCTTGACGATCTGGTGAGACTTGACGTTCTTCATGTTGACGATGAAGCCGACGCCGCAGGCGTCGTGTTCGTTGCGCGGATCGTAGAGACCCTGCGCAGCCATACCATTGGTGGTTAGGCCGTTGGTGGTTCGGCCGCCATTGGTCAGACCAGTGGTGATGGACGGATTTTTAACGGCTGCCGCTTTCGTCTGCGCGGCCTGGCCGGTGATCGCAGATGGCGTCAGTTCCGTCATCGTCCCGTCCTCCGTTCCGGCCCCTTGCACGTCTAGCATTTGGGGCGCTGGTCTACCTTGGGAAGCGACTGGCTTCCGCTCTCATTCTTGCGGCACGTCTTGCGAAATCCTTGGCGAACCGAGCGGTGCGCCGCCGGTTCGTATCCGGTATCGTACAGGCCACAGCCGAGCCGTCTACCCGTCGCTCGCGGCAACGGCCGGAGTGGCCCAAATGATACGCCAATCCAGCCTGACTTGTGCGACAAAATAAGACAGCACTACTGTCCTAAATTTTTATGGCAGAAATCCCGCGCGCACACAAGACCGATTCACAAAAATCTTGGGCGTTTGGCGACAGAAAATTACGCGACGTGCTGCCGAAACGAAAACTTCGGTCCTCGCACGCCTTCGTGATCCGCCGCTGGCTTTACCGCTTTTCCAGCCTTTGGCCCTTGCGCGTGAAACCCCGAAGCAGCCATGGTCGCGCTCCTTTTCGCAATCAGCCGTGGACTTTTCCGAATGTTCTTTGCATCCGACAACTGGGCGGGCGTCCATCCCGATATCTCGGCCAACCTGACCCGCCATGCTGCCGGCATCGCCACCGCCTATGGTGACGGCGACCTCGACCGCGCCATCTACAAACGCTTCAACGAGATCTTCGAGCGCGAGGTCACGGTCTTCTTCGTCGCCACCGGCACGGCGGCCAACGCGCTGTCGATGGCATCGTTGAACCGGATCGGCGGCGTCGCCTTCTGCCATGCCGAAGCGCATATGAATGTCGATGAATTCGGCGCCGCGGGTTTTTACACTGGCGGCGCGCGCATGTCGCCCGTCCCGGGACCTCTGGGGCGCATCACTCCGCAGGCGCTCGACCGGGCCATCAAGCGCTATTCGCAGGATCTCGCCCCCGCCGGCCAGCCAATGGCGGTAACGATCACCCAGGCAACTGAAGTCGGCACCATTTACGCCGTCGACGACATCAAGGCGATCGCCGAGGTGGCTCGCCGTCACAAGCTGCCGCTGCACATGGACGGCGCGCGCTTCGCCAATGCCGTTGCGGCGACGGACATCAGCCCTGCGGAAATGACCTGGAAGAGCGGTGTCGATATCATCTCCTTCGGCGGCACCAAGAATGGCTGCTGGATGGCCGACGCGGTCGTGGTCCTCAACCCCGACATGGCGCGCGACCTGCGCCTGCTTCGCCAGCGCGCCGGGCAGACCTTCTCCAAGGCGCGCTTCATCTCGGCTCAGTTCGAGGCCTATTTTACCGACGATCTGTGGCTGAGGATGGCGCGCCACGCCAATGCGATGGCCGCAAGGCTGGCCGCGACGATCGAGGATGCGCCGTCCGGCCGGCTGGCCTGGCTGCCGCAGGCCAATGAAGTGTTCGCCATTTTCGACCGCACCAAGGCGGAAAAAATGCAAGGCGACGGCGCCAAATTCTATGAATGGGGCGTGCCGCAGAGCTTCGACGGCCATCTCGGCGACAATGAAGCGATCTACCGCTTCGTCGCCAGCTTCGCGACGACCGCTGAAGAAGTCGACCACCTTCGCCACATGATCACCTGAGCTTTTCCGATGACCAGACCTCCCCTCGGCTCGACCATGCGGCTGGTTCGCCCGGCGCCAAACGTGCTGGGGTTTTACGACGGCCGCATCGACGGCGTTCGCGCCTGGTCGGACGAGCCGAACTGGCTGGATGACGGCGCCTATGCGCTAGGCATCTGCACCTATGCTGTTGTCGACGGGCCGCAGGCGC
Organism: Mesorhizobium sp. P2_F5; assembly: GCF_056403715.1. Lineage (NCBI taxonomy): Bacteria > Pseudomonadati > Pseudomonadota > Alphaproteobacteria > Hyphomicrobiales > Phyllobacteriaceae > Mesorhizobium > Mesorhizobium sp. P2_F5. The sequence goes on from NZ_JBFUEY010000003.1 coordinate 306,325, forward strand.
TTGTCTACGACACGCATATTTCGCTGCCCCATGCGCGCACCATCAGGCAGACGCTCGAAGACATGGGCGTAGGCTCGATCCGCGTCGTGCTCAGCCACTGGCATGACGATCATATTGCCGGCAATGAGGTGTTTCAGGATTGCGAAATCATCGCCAACACGCTCACTGCCTCGGCGCTGGCGAACAACCGTGCCGAAATCGAAGGTGGTGTTCCGCCGATCAAGCCGCTCGTGCTGCCGAACAGGACCTTCGAAGGCAGCCTTGACCTTACCGTTGGATCGATCGCCGTCGAATTGCGCCAGGTCGAGATCCACAGCCATGACGGCACGGTGCTGTTCATGCCCGAGACCGGCCTGCTGCTGGCGGGCGACACGCTGGAGGATCCGATCACCTATGTCAGCGAGGCGGATCGACTGGCGCAACATCTGGTGGACCTCGAACGCATGGCCGGCTGGCCGATAGACCGCATCCTGCCCAACCACGGCTCGCTCGAAACGATAGAACGAGGCGGCTACGACAAAGGCCTCATCACGGCGACGCAAGCCTATGTCCAGAAACTGCTCCGCTGCCGGCATGAGCCCGATCTGGCGGAGCAGGATCTGAAAACCTTCGGCGCCGACATGTTCGCCACCGGCGCGGTCGAGTATTTCGCGCTGTACGAGCCCGTTCACCGGCAAAATGTCGAGGCCGTTATCGCAGCCGGTACCGATCACTAGGCCAGGAAGGGCCGCAGCAGAAGCTCCAGGCCAAGCAGGATCAGGAAAATGAGAAACCAGCGCCGAAAGGTCGCCGGGCTGATCCGCTGCCGCAGCAACTGCCCCAGCCACATGCCGAGCAACGCTGGCAGGACCGCCAGCGACGACATGGCGATGTGCTCGACCTGGAAGGCGCCATGCGAGGCAAGGCCGGCGGCGAGCGCAATGGTCGACACGGTGAAGGACAGGCCGAGCGCCTGGATCAGGTCGTCGCGGCTCAGGCCGAGCGCCTGGATGTAGGGCACGGCGGGAACGACGAACACGCCGGTGCCGCCGGTAACGAGGCCGGTGAGAAAACCGACAATGGGCGACGACCAATGCTCTGCCGATACTGGAACCGTCAATTGCCGCGCCAGTAGCGTATAGACGGCATAGATGATCAGCGCCGCACCGAGGCCGGCGGTTGTCCATTTGACGTTGTCGCTGGCCAAGAGCCACGCGCCGGCCAACGTGCCGGCAACGATGCCGATCATCATCAGCCAAAGCCGCCCGAGGATCGACGCGAAGCTGGGGCCGGCAAACAGCTGCCAGATATTGGTGACGAAGGACGGCACGATCAGCAGCGAGGCCGCCGCCACCGGCGGCATGATGGTGCCAAGCAGGCCCATCGCCAGCGTCGGCAGGCCCATGCCGGTAACGCCCTTGACGATGCCGGCCAGCAGGAAGGTGACGGCAACGGTGGCTGTCAGGGTCAAGGAGAAATCAGACATCGCCCTTCATGGGAAGGCGGCGCGCGCTGCAAAAGAGCCAGAGCCCTTCGGTTGGGGTGACAGAGGCTTCGGCACAACAAAAAAGCGGCGCCTCGCGGCGCCGCTTTCGTCTCGGGAGGAGACGCTTCTATCCTGAGTAACGCCGCCGTTTTGATTACGCGGCGTTCTTGGCCTCGATCTGCTTGGCCTTCTCGGAGCTCGCCGTAATCGCGATCTTGCGCGGCTTCAACTCCTCGGGGATGTTGCGCGTGAGATCGACGAAGAGCAGGCCATTCTTCAGCGTGGCGCCAACGACTTCGACATGGTCGGCAAGCTGGAAGCGGCGCTCGAAGGAACGCGAGGCGATGCCGCGATAGAGCAGCTCGGAGCCTTCGCCATTGCCCTCTTCCTTGCGCTCACCCTTGACGGTCAGCACGTTGCGATGGGCTTCGATCGAGATCTCTTCATCCGAGAAGCCGGCAACCGCCATCGAGATGCGATAGGCGTTCTCGCCGGTGCGCTCGATATTGTAGGGCGGATAGGTCTGCGCGCCATCGGGCTGAGCCAGCGAGTCGAGCATGGTGAACAAGCGGTCGAAGCCGACGGTCGAGCGATAGAGCGGGGAAAAATCAACGTGACGCATGAGGTGTTCTCCTGTTGAGCAACATGGTTTGCGTATGGCCGGTGCGAAACCCTGTGAAAGGCGTTTCGGGTGGACCAGCAGCCCCGACATCGGCGGCTGCATTCGACATTTGGGGAGCGCAAAAGCGCATTTCAAGGATTTTTGAAGAGCCGTGAATTGAGGCGTCGATGAACGGCAAATGAACCGCCGCTTCGGCGCCCGTTCAGCCGGCCGGCGCTAGAGTGCAGCCAGGATAAAGAACCAGGCGGCGCCGGATGAAGGCGCCGCGACGAGGCCGAACCGGGTGTAACGTCCCTTCCTCCCGGATCGACAGAGGCCGGAAGCACGCCGCCACAGGCTGCTTCCGGCCTTACTCGTTGTTCGTCCGCCCCCTTGGCGCCCCTCCCTTTGCTTTTCATCCATTGGCGTCTATCACCATGCCAACGCCCGCAGGCGAGACACCACGAAGACGCAAGCGCCGAATGACGGACCTCTTCCATCCCACGCCAGGCAACCCGCCGCCGCAAAATATCGCCGGCGGCTTCTTCACCACGCGCGACCGCAAGAAGATCCGCTACGGCCTGTTTGCCGCGGTCACCCGGCCGCTGAAGGGCACGGTCGTCCTGCTGCCCGGCCGCAACGAGTGCATCGAGAAATATTTCGAGACCATCCGCAACCTTACCGATCGTGGCCTCGGCGTCGCCACGCTTGACTGGCGCGGCCAGGGCGGTTCGGACCGCCTGATCCGCGACCCGCAACGCGGCTATGTCCGCTCCTTCTACGACTACACCGGCGATCTCGAACAGTTCTTCGAGGACATCGTGCTGCCCGACTGCCGCGGCCCGTACTACATCCTCGCCCACTCAGCCGGAGCCGTGATTGCCCTGCTCGCCGCGCCGTCGATGGTCAACCGGGTGCGCCGCATGGTGCTGATCGCGCCATTCCTGACGGTGCCCGATTTTCCGCTGTCCGTAAAAACGGTGCGCCGCGTCTGCTCGATATTGTGCTTTCTCGGCCTTGGCCGGCTCTATGCCGCCTGGGGTCCCAGACCCAGGCAGACCCTGCCCTTTGCCGTCAACAAGGTGACATCGGACCCTGAGCGCTATCAGCGCAACACGAAAATCTACGAGGAATATCCACAACTGGCGCTCGGCGGCCCGACGATCCGCTGGCTGCGGGCCGCCATCAAGGCAAGCGAAGCCATCAGCGAGCCGGACTTCATGGCGAAGATTCAGGTCCCCCTCCTCATGATCGCCGCCGGCGCCGATCGGGTCGTTTCGACCAAGGCGGTGGAAGCCTACACCAGGCGTCTGCGCCTCGGCTCGCTGCTGATGATCGATGGCGCCCAGCACGAGATCCTGCAGGAGGCCGATGTCTATCGCGAGCAGTTGCTCGCCGCCTTCGACGCCTTCATTCCCGGCAACGACGACCCGACTGCCTGATGCCGCCAGCGCCGCAGGGGTGCGGCGCTTTGAATTCATTCCTGCTGACAGCCTTCTGTCAGGAGGACCGCCCGGCAGTGCCCGCAGTACGCAAAGAGCTAAAGATTCTGACAGCCGGTGCCGCCCCGGAATGATCATCTCTGCGCGTCGAACTGAACGCCAAGGAGATGATATCATGACCGAGAAAACCTGCGCTGCCTGCGATTGCCAGCTGGACGCCAACCCGATCCGCGTCAAGGTCGGCGGCAAGACCGTCGAGGTCTGCTGCGAGGAATGCGCGATAGCGCTGAACGAAGCCGGCGCCTCGGTGGCCGGCGCCTCAGTGGTCGGCAACGGGGAGGCCTGAGCGATGCACCCCGATCATGCGACGACGGCGCAATGCCTGGCACACGCGCCGACAACTCAAACCGCGACTTTCTGGCGGTCCTTGCGAACACAAGGCATTGCAGCCGCCAATTGGATCGGCCGCCAGCTGGAAAGGCGCCGAAGCCGCCTTGCCTTGCTCGAAATGACCGACGAGCAGCTCAAGGACATTGGCTTGTCGCGGGGCGAAGCCCACTGCGAATACATGCGCCATTTGTGGGACTGAGCCATGGCCGTTGCGAAGGCGCTGACAGGTGAAGTCTCCTGACAGGTCTGGGCAGGCCGATCGCCTAAAGTGCCGGGACAGCTTTCGGCGCAAAGGGGCACGCAACGACCATGTCTCAGTTCGCGGTACTGACGCTTCTGGACACCGGCACCGTCAGGGTCCGGGACGTCGTCTGCAGCGGCGAATGCCGGCACAAGAGCGACGAGGAATGCACCGCGGCCACGCATCTGGTGTTTCCGTATCGCGGTGTCTTCGTGCGCCATGTCGGCCGCAACGATGCGGTCGCCGAAGCCAACCAGTTGCTGTTCTTCAATGAGGCGGAGCCCTACCGGATCAGCCACCCTGTCGAGGGTGGCGATTCCTGCCTCGATCTCGTCGTTGAGCAGGCGCAATTGCAGGAACTGACGCCGAAGGAGCAGTTGCGCTCGGGCAGCGCGTTGGCGTTTCGTCGCCAGCGCCGCCGCATCGACCCGCGGGCCCAGGCTCTGGTGGCGGTGCTGCGCCACAGCCTGAGCCGCAACATTGCCGAAACGCTGGAGGCCGAAACCCTGGCGCTGACGCTGGTGCGGCGCGCCCTCGGCGAGCGCACCTCCCACGCCGCCGGCGCCAGCGCTGGCCGGCAAAAGCTGGTCGACCGCGCCAAGCTCGTCCTGTCCTCGGACCTGTCGCGGCGTTGGACGCTGGCCGAGATTGCCGCCGAAGTTGGCGTCTCGCCGGTTTATCTCACGCAGGTTTTCCAGCAGGTCGAGGCGATGCCGCTCTATCGCTATCATCTGCGCCTGCGGCTGGCGCGTGCGCTCGACCTGCTTGGCCGCTACGACAATCTGACGACGCTCGGCATGGATCTCGGCTTCTCCAGCCACAGCCATTTCAGTTCAGCGTTCAGGCAGGTCTATGGACGAACGCCGGCGGAATTCCAGCGCTCGATCAAGCCGCGCTAAAAGCAATTCCAGGAAAAGTGTGAAGCGGTTTTCCCGGGAAAAGCGCGTAGCGCTTTCCCTGAGGAATTGCGTCGAACAAAAAGTTATCAGCCGCGCAGGGCCGCCATTGCCGCCGCGTGGAGTTCCGGCGTCGCCGCGGCCAGTATGTCGCCACCTTTTTCCGCCGGACCGCCTTCGAAGGTGGTGACGACCCCGCCGGCCTTCTCGATGATCGGGATCAGCGCGACGATGTCGTAAGGCTTCAATCCGGGATCGGCGACGATGTCGACGCTGCCAGACGCGATCATGGCGAAGGCATAGCAATCGGCTCCGTAGCGGGCGAGCTGGATCTGTTTCTCGAACGCATCGTAGCGCATGCGCGCCTCGCCCTTGAACAGCGCCGGCGTGGTGGTGAACAAGGTCGCCTCGTCAAGCTTCGTCGTTTTGCGGGTCGAGAGCTTCCGCGGGCCGCCGGGGCCTTCATAGTAGGAGCCGGAGGCGTTGGCATAGAACAGCTCTCCGGTGAAGGGCTGCGCCATCATGCCGGCGACAGCGTCGCCGTCGACCGTGAGCCCGACCAATGTCCCCCACACCGGCAGGCCGGATATGAAAGCGCGCGTGCCGTCGATGGGATCGATCACCCAGACATGCCTCGAGGAGATGTTTTCGCTGCCATGCTCTTCACCCAAAATGCCGTGATCGGGATACTCGGCTGAAATCAGCGCCCGGATGGCACGCTCGGCCTCGCGATCGGCTTCCGTGACTGGATCGAAACTGCCTTTTTCCTTGTTGGCCACCGCGCCTTGTGCGCGGAAACGCGGCAAGGTTTCAGCCGCCGCCGCTTGCGCGATCCGGCGCATGAAATCGATGCTGATGTCCACCTGATTCTCCCGCATTGCAGAGTGCCTGAGCCGGTCTGCCGACACTTTTGCGCCAAAACAAGCCGGTTTATCGATTTATCAGTGAGATAATTGTTGCCAAAATGTCACGCCGGCGCCATGCAAACGCAATTTCCACATCAGAGTGAATTAAAAAAGCGTGGAGTCGGTTGACATTTGTGCATCGCACAATAACCTTGTTGTCGGACAGGTTTTCCTGTCCATGCCCTCCTTGGGCGTTTCCTCCCTAGACTTCGACCGTGTCGTGCAAACGATGCGGTCTTTTTTTACGCCGCCGCATGCTCGGCGCGAGAACCATCACTCGTCGCCCTTTTTGGCCTCATTCGGCCGCCAGCGGCAGGTCGATGAAATGATGGTCGGGCATCGCCATCAGGTCGGCCGAAAAGCGCGCCATATCGTCGGCCAGCGCATCGAAACCGGCCGATTTCTGGAACGTCCGCTCATTCATGTAGAGCCCGCGATTGACCTCGATCTGCAGCGCGTGGAGATGGCGCGCCGGCCGGCCGTAATGCTCGGTGATGAAGCCACCGGCATAGGGTTTGTTGTGGGCGACGGTATAGCCCATGCCGATCAGCAGGCCGATCGCCGTCTCGGTGAGCGCGGCGGTGGCCGAGATGCCGAAACGGTCGCCGACGATGAAGTCCGGCCGCAGGCCGTTGTCGCCCACCCTGATGCTCGCCGGCATCGAATGGCAGTCGATCAGCACGGCATAGCCGAACCTGGCATGGGTCCGGGTCAAAAGCCGCTTCAGCGTCTCGTGATAGGGTTTGTAAACGGCCTCGATGCGCTGGACGGCCTCCGCCAGCGGCAAGCGGCCGGAATAGATGTCGAGCCCCTCGCCTACCAGCTTGGGCACGGTGCCGAGCCCGCCGGCGACGCGCGCCGAGCGGATGTTGCAGAAGGACGGCACCGGCTCGGCGAACATGCGCGGGTCGAGTTCCCAGGGTTCGCGATTGACGTCGAGATAGGCGCGCGGAAAATTCGCGGCCAGCATCGGCGCGCCGAGTGCCACCGCGCCGCCGAACAACTCGTCGACATAGCAATCCTCGGAACGGCGGATGGCGTTGCGGTCGAGCCTGGCCATGGCCAGGAAGCGGTCGGGATAATAGCGGCCGCTATGCGGTGAGTTGAAGACGAAGGGAACGCGCTGCTCGGCGCCCGATCGGATTTCGAAGGGTGGAACGACCGAAAAATCCTCGGCTGCCGTCGTCAATTTGAACGAACCCGGAAACAGCAATGCATCATGATGGGAAACTGCCACCTCATCGGCCGCATGTCCAGCATTTCGGCATGTCAGGAACCCCGTCAAATCAGGATTAATGCCGCCAGCGTTCACTTGATGTTTACCGTCACCTCCTCATATACAGGATGGTTAACGGGTTTGCCGGACGGCAGGCTTGGGTGGGGTGATTCGGACGGGACAAGATGGCACGCATTCTGCTGGCGGAAGACGACGACGACATGCGCCGGTTCCTGGTCAAGGCACTGGAGCGGGCCGGCTACCAAGTCAGCGATTTCGACAATGGGGCCAGCGCCTATGAGCGGCTGCGCGAGGAACCCTTCTCCCTGCTGTTGACCGATATCGTCATGCCGGAGATGGACGGCATCGAGCTCGCCCGCCGCGCCACCGAGATCGATCCCGACCTCAAGGTGATGTTCATCACCGGTTTCGCGGCCGTTGCGCTCAATCCCGATTCCAAGGCGCCGAAAGACGCCAAGGTGCTGTCGAAGCCGTTCCACCTGCGCGATCTCGTCAACGAGGTCGAAAAAATGCTGCAGGCCGCCTGAAGCAATTCGGACGCGATGCCGCCGCTTGCCTGGCGGCGCGACAAAACGAGCCTTTCTTTCCCTTTTCCGGCTATTGACGCGCTGGATCAAAAATGGTGTATGCGCGGCTTCGGATGGGCGTGTAGCTCAGCGGGAGAGCACTGCATTGACATTGCAGGGGTCACAGGTTCAATCCCTGTCACGCCCACCATCCAGACCAAAATCGGCTTGATTTGTTCCGCATGCGCTCATCGGAACTCACTGTTCATGGCTCCGCTATGGCGCAAGATCAACGTTTGGCAGCCGCGCCGCGGAACCATTTCCTCCAGAACATCCATTTGGACCTTCTGCGCTTGCGAAGCCGGACAATCGGCCTGTCGAAATCATCCGGGTTGCCGGACTCGGCAAGAAACCGCCGCCGCCATTCGTCGCTTTCCTCGTTTCGCTGCGGCCTGAGACTCACCTTGCCCTCGCGAGGCACGGGAGCATCCAACCCGCCAGCAGGCCGATGCGCTGGCTGATGCTGTCGAAATCATCAAGCGTGTCTTCGTAGAAAAGACGGAGCGGTTCGATCCCCGTCCTGGCAAAAAACGAATTCCAGCGACCGGTGCCGATGGCTATCTGGGCAAGGGCGAAGTCGATGCCATACGCCGAGTACTCGGCTTTTTTCACCGCAGCAGTCTTGCTGGTCCAGGCGCCGTCCTGCCACGCTTTCGCCCAGGAAATTGCCTGGCCGAGCCGATCACGTCTTTCAAGGTATATCCACCCCGGGTCAGGAAACCACTCTGTAAGCCTGATATCCCTGCTTAGCTCATAGAAATGGGACGGAAACAGTTTGGTTGCGGCCACTCCGTTCGGCGTAGCGCTGGCGGCGATACGGGCGCAACGCTCGACGGTCGGGGTCTTCTCTTCCCTGTTGAAGTACTCTTCCGGATTTCCCAGCACGCCTGTGCTGCGCATCTTTTCGCAAAGAAGCGTGCTGCCGGATCGCTGCAAGGTCGCGATAATGAGTGTCTTGCCAGGAGGTTTCCAACCTGTGGGCGGGCTGATCGGCATGTATGACAGATACCAACGGGATCACCGCCGAGTCCACCTTGCCAATTCAAGGAATGCAAAACCGCCCCGGCGCGAGCCGGGACGGCGTGGCCTCTCGGCCGGATCATTGCGGCCGCGGATCGGGCCTGTCGGGCTTGTCATGAGGGAGTGTTGTCGCCTTCACGGCACGGGGTGCCGATGCCGCAGCATTTGCCGTTATAGGTGACACCAGGCTTGGTCTTCTCGCATTCCCTCGGCGGCGCCGTCTAGCACCCCGCCAGCACCGAAACGGCGATGGCGGCGAGAAGGACGTTTCTTGAAGTGATAAACATGGACGTTCTCCTTGATGGACCGTGTTTGCTACACGGCGCTTGGTCGCGGGCGGCAACGAAATGGTTCACGAGCAAAACTGAAATCGCCGGCAAAGCCTTCCCGGCGCAGGCGAGGCAGGCGCGCCAATGCCTGGACAAATTTTCAGTCGTGACGACCGGGCGCGATGGCTTTAAAGCTGGGGCAGACGCGATGTTCGGGGGGAACAATGCGAATGACTAGATCAGGATGGTCGATGATCGCCGACCATTGGCGCGCCCGCTCCGGCGGGTGGCCATGACATCAACTCCGGCGGCGCGGAAGTCGGCCTGGCAACGCATCTACCTTGAGCTCAAACGGGCCAGGAAATATCTCCAATCGCCAGGCTCGAGCCCTGGCGGCGTGCTGGTTGCGGCAAAGCGAACGCTCGAACACAGGCGCGATGTCAGGCTTCGAATCCGGGCGGCGCGTGACGCATACCCGGCCTTGCCCATTGCAGCGGCGAAGGACAGCTTCATGCTCGTCCGCATCATCGGCAACGATCTCGAGCCGCGGCACCGCAAAGGCCAGTCTTTCGACAATGCCCGCTTCATCCTGGACAATGAGCCGGCCTTTCCCGACTGCGACAAAATCTGGATCGTCAATCGGATAGCCGATCCGGATGAAGAGGCCCGCATCGTCAGGCTGCTGGAGGGCCGCGGCCAGAGCTTTCTGCGCATCCCTTTCGACCTGGAGGCCTATGGCAGGATTGCGTGGGACATCGACAGGCTGGCGGCAAAGGAACTCCGGTTTTCCGGCAAGAGCCGCCAATCGGCTGAGCTGACCGCGGCGCGCTACGAAACGCTCATCAGGCGCAGCAAGAACCGCTATCTGATGAACAACAACGGCGCGCGCAACAAAGCGCTCGAGATCGCCCGCGAGCGAGCGAAGTGGCTGATGCCGTGGGACGGAAACTGTTTTCTGACCGAGCAGGCATTCCGGCAGATACGCCGCGCAATCGAGGCAAGGCCGTATCTGCCCTATGTCATCGTGCCGATGGCGCGCATCGTCGAAAACCTGGCTCTGCTCGACGAGAATTTCAAGCCGCCGGCCAGGGAAGAGCCCCAGATCATCTTCCGCGCCGATACGACCGAACTGTTCGACGAAGACTATGCCTATGGCCGCCGGCCCAAGGTCGAACTGCTGTGGCGACTCGGCGTTCCCGGACCATGGGACCGTTTCCGCGACGACCCGTGGGATTTCCCACGCCCGTCGCCGGCCCCCGAGGCCGGGCTTTTCCAGAATGCCGGCTGGGTGGCGCGCCTGGATTCCGGGCGCTCGCATCTGGAAATCGGCAAGGCCGGTTTCCTCGCCCGCTGGACCAGCCGCGACGAAGCGATCGTCGATATGATCGACCGCTGCGATGCCCTGGCGACCGCAGCCAGGCTCGACCCGTCGCGCCTGGTTTTTTACGACGATGCCGCCCTTGCCGCGGCATCCGAAAACCATGATGTCGAGCTTCACCGCCGTCTCGAAACTGCCGCTAGCGAGGTGCTCGCCCGCGCTTCTGGCACCGATCTCCATCAAGCAGGCGATCGCACCCGCCTGCGCCGTGTCCTGCACGACACCACCGTGTTGGCGCTGGCGGCGACGGTGCTCGGTGAGCAGCGCTTTGCCGCCGATGCCGCGCGACGGATCCGCGCATGGTTCATCGCCCCCGACACAAGAATGAACCCGTCTCGCGCAAAGCACGGTGTCTTCGAGCTTGGTGATCTCCACTTCTTCCTCGATGCCGTCCGCCTTGTCGAACGGGCCGGGGTGCTGACCGGACAGGACCGGGAGGATTTCCGGGCCTGGCTTGGCGGCTACGGCAAATGGCTGGCCACCGCGCAGGCGACGGTGTTTGGTAATCACGGTGTTGTCAGCAATCTGCAACGGGCATCGATCGCAATGTTTCTGAACGACGGCGCAACGCTGGCCAGGGTCCGCCTCCACGCCCGCGAAAGGCTGGCGGCCGAGATCGCAGCCGATGGCTCGCTTTTTAACCAAACGTCGAGCCTGCACGACACCATGCTCGCCTTGCAGGGTTGGACTTCCCTGGCACGGCTCTTGTCCTCGGTCGGCGACGATCTATGGCGGCACAGGGCCGCCGAGGGACAGGGGCTGGTCACCGCGCTGCGCCGGTTTGCAGCCGATATTGGCAGGCAAGACATTGAGACCATCGACAGGGATCTGGCTCAGCCATTGCTGTTCGATCTCGCATGCCACGACCCCGCGACGACAGCGGTTGCCGATGTCAGCGCCGGGAGATCGCTTTTCCATCCCGACCAAGGCATCGCACCGTTCTGGTTCTGGCGAAGGCGGTGATGGACTAAATCCTGATCCCGGCTTTCCAAAGCCGAAGCCGCGCTTTCAGCAGCGGGCTGGATTCACGCGTCGCGATCGGCCGGATGTAGCGCCTGATCGTCCGGAACAATGCATTGGCTGGTTCTGCAGCCTGCGATCTGGCGATCATCTCAAGCGCCGGTTTCAGTTCGCCGAACCCGTCATGCAGAATATGGGCCGAGCAGGCCGTGGCATAGGGATGACCGGCCCTCGCCGCGGCAAAGTAGGACGCGAAATCCTTGCCCATGGTGTGGCCGTGCACTGTCTTGCGCGACAGGGCCAAAAGCATTGGCAGCGGCACCTTGGGACGCGCCTCGAATTGTGCCGTCATGCGCGATTTCAAAATGGCTTCGCCGGCAGCGTAATCCTTGTCGCGAAAGTAGGAGGCCACGATCTTGAGCGCATAGACATCGTTTTCAGGATCGAGCGCGTAGCCTTTGCCAAGAATCTCCCTTGCCCTGACCGGGCTGATTTCGTCCTCGATGGCCAGGAACGCCGACAGATAGCCGAAGGCCGCCTCGCGCGGATGATAATCGGCGTGACTCTGGGCCAGCTCTCCGAGCATGAGTTGCGCAGCCTGCGGCGGGCTGAACAGCTTGGTGGTCCTGACGTGCGCAGAGCCACCCATCACCGAGGCCACCGATGCGAACACGCTGCTGCCGGCATAGATGCGCTGGCAGCGCGCCAGAAGCGCCATCTCGAAAAATGCCCTCAGCGTCTGATCCTCGAATTCGTTGGCGCCGAAATCGTCGGTCAGCAACGCGCCGGTTTGCGACCTCAGATAGTCGAGCGTCGCACGATCCTGGCCGACCAGCAGCGTCGCCATGCCCTGTGACGCGAGCTCGGCGACAATCGCCTTGGCCAGCGTAGAAGGGATCACCTTGCCGTTAAAATTCAGCATCGAACGGTATTTGCCGCGAACGATATCGCCGCTGCGCAAATGCAGTCCGACCATTTGCCCCGGAAATTGACAGGACTGGGCGGCGCGCAGCGCATGGTTCACCGGCTCGGCAAAGCCGATCGTCCTGATCGTTTCGGATGTCGCGAGCGGCCTTCCCTTGTCGCGAAAAGACTCCAGAACGTTGAAATCGTTGCAGAGCCAGCCACGAAAAAAGCTTCGGCGGGCTGACGCAGTCAGGCTTGCGCGGGTGAATTTCCCTTTCTTTAGAACCTCGAGATCCGTCTCTCTGATCTTTTCGCCCAGCCAGTGTTTTTCGATGAAGTCGGGATTAAAGATTTTGTCGACCGTATCGACAATGTGAAACGTCTTGTCCGAAACGGCTCTCTTCCAGGTGAAACCAAAGCGATGGCCTGTCGCATCGGCAAGCGCCTTTGCGTTGACCATCGCAAGAAGCCGCCCGCCCAGCCCGTCATCCCTGGTCGCGGCAATCAACTTTGCATGCTGAGAATTGGGATCAGGCCGCGCCGAGGCGGACATCACCTTTCTCAACATGCTGGAGAAACCACGCATATGTCTGTTCCAATCCACTGCGAAGCGCGTATCGCGGGCGCCATCCCGTTGCAAACAGCCGCGACACATCCATCAGCTTGCGCGGCGTACCATCCGGCTTGGTCGCATCGAAGGTGATCGTGGCTTCAACGCCGGCGACGGATGCGACGGTTTTGGCGAGCTCGGCAATGGTGACATCCTCCCCCGAGCCGACATTGACGTGGCTGTCGCCGGCATAATTCTTCAACAGCCAGACCAGCGCATCGGCGGCGTCGTCGACATGCAGGAATTCGCGCCGCGGCGTGCCCGACCCCCAAACCTCGAGGTTGTTGCCCCCGCTCAGTGCCAGCGCATGCGCCTTTCGCATGAGCGCCGGCACGACATGGCTGCTCTGCAGATCGAAATTGTCGCCTGGACCGTAGAGGTTGGCCGGCATCGCCGAGATGTAGTCGACCCCGTATTGGCGCCGATAGGCCTGGCAGAGTTTCAGCCCGGCGATCTTGGCGATCGCATACCATTCGTTGGTGGGCTCGAGCGGGCCGGTCAGCAGAGCGTCTTCCGGGATCGGCTGCGGCGCGAGCTTGGGATAGATGCAGGACGAGCCGAGAAACAGCAGTTTGCCGACCTCGCTGCGAAATGCGCTGTCGATGACATTGCTCTGCACGACAAGATTTTCATGCAGGAAATCGACCGGGTACCGGTCATTGGCCATTATACCGCCGACCTTTGCAGCCGCCATCACCACCGCATGCGGCCTGTGGTCGGCCATCCAGCGCTGCACCCCTGCCTGGTCGAGCAGGTCGAGCCTGTCGCGGGAGACGGTGAGCACCTCGCAATCCTCGCTCGCCAGCCGTCGCACGACGGCCGAACCGACCATGCCGCGATGCCCGGCGACGAAGACACGCTTGCCTTTCAGTTCAAATGTCGCGTCCATCGGCGTGCCTCACGCAGAGCGGCTGTTCTGCCGCGTGCCGCCGGCCGCGCGCGCCAGATCGGCCTGCACCATTTCCGCCACCAGATCCCTGAACCCGGTCGTGTGCGACCAGCCGAGTCTTGCCTTGGCCTTTGCGGAGTCGCCGAGCAAAAGGTCGACTTCGGTCGGCCGGAAATAGCGCGGATCGACGCGCACCAGGACAGTGCCCGAGTCGGTATCGACACCGACCTCGTCCACACCCTCGCCTTGCCAGTCTATGCTACGGCCGGTCTCGGCAAACGCCAGTTCGACGAATTCGCGCACCGAATGCGCCTCGCCGGTCGCCAGCACGAAATCGTCGGCTTCGCTGTGCTGCAGAATGCGCCACATGCCCTCTACATAGTCGCGTGCATGGCCCCAGTCACGCTTGGCATCGATGTTGCCGAGATAGAGCGTATCTTGCAGGCCGTGATGGATCGAGGCCACGGCCCGCGTGATCTTGCGGGTGACGAAGGTTTCACCGCGCGTCGGGCTTTCGTGGTTGAACAGGATGCGGTTGGCCGCAAACATGCCATAGGCCTCGCGGTAATTGACCGTGATCCAGTAGGCGTAGAGCTTGGCTGCGGCATAAGGCGAGCGCGGATGGAACGGCGTCGTCTCGTTTTGCGGGATTTCGCGCGCCTTGCCGTAGAGCTCCGAGGTCGAGGCCTGGTAGAATCGCACCGTCTTCTCCAGGCCGAGGATGCGGATCGCCTCCAGCAACCTGAGCGTGCCCAGCGCATCGGCATTGCCGGTATATTCGGGCGTCTCGAAACTCACCTGGACATGGCTCTGGGCGCCGAGATTGTAGATCTCGCTGGGCCGCGTCTCCTGCACCAGGCGGATGAGGTTGGTGGCGTCGGTCAGATCGCCATAATGCAGGAAGAAGCGTGCGCCGCGCTCGTGCGGGTCGACATAGATATCATCGACCCGCTCGGTGTTGAACGAGGATGAGCGGCGTTTGACGCCATGGACAATATAGCCCTTCCGCAGAAGCAGTTCTGCAAGATAGGCCCCGTCCTGCCCGGTTACACCGGTGATGAGCGCCACTTTTTCCGTCATTGCCGCGTTCGTCCGCATTAAATCCCGGCAACCGAATACAGATTTGGCGCGAGAACGCAAATCCCCCATACGGGGGATACTTTTCAGCCAGCGATTGCGTTGTTCTCAGGCACCCGCAACCGCGCAGAAATGCTTTATTCTGGCCAGCGCAAGCTCAGGATCGGCGAGCAAGCCTGCCTGGTCGGCAAGGCGGAAGACATCGGCATAGTGCAGGATGCCGCGCGCCGACTGCATGCCGGCAACCATGGCGAAATGATCCTGGTGACCATTGAGCCAGGCCATGAAGACGATGCCGGCCTTGTAGTACTCGGTCGGCGCCTCGAAGATTTTTCGCGACAGCGGCACTGTCGGCGCCATCAGCGCGTTATAGCCGGTGCGGTCGCCGGCGGCCAGTTTCGCCAGGGCCGCATTGGCGACCGGGGCGATGGCGTCGAAAATGCCGAGCAAGGCATGCGAATGCCGTTCGCCGTCGCCGGCGATCAGTTCGGGATAGTTGAAGTCGTCGCCGGTGAACATGACGACGCCTTCCGGCAGCCGGTTGCGCAAGGCAACTTCCTTGCCGGCATCGAGCAGCGATATCTTGATCCCCTCGACCTTGCCGGCATGTCGCCCGATGATGGCGACGACGGTGTCGAGCGCGGCCTCGAAATTGCCGCTGCCCCAATAGCCCTTCAAGGACGGATCGAACATGTCGCCCAGCCAGTGCAGGATGACCTTGCCGGAGGCCTGACCGAGAATGCGGTCATAGACCTTGACATAATCATCCGGGCCTTTGGCGACCGCGGCCAGCGCCCGGCTGGCCATCATGATCGCCTTGCCGCCCTCGCCTTCGATGAAAGCGAACTGCTCCTCATAGGCGCCGATGACATCATCGAGCGTTCTGGCAGCCGCCGGCGCCAGATGGTCGGTGCCGGCGCCCGATGCCAGATCGGCGCCCTCGACGCTGCGTGCCTCGGCGATCGAACGGCGGATCAATTCCTTGGCATTTGTCCAGTCGAAGCCCATGCCGCGCTGCGAGGTGTCCATCGCTTCGGCGATGCGGAAGCCAAGCCGCCACAGATGGTGGCGGAACGCCATTGTCTTGTCCCAGTCGACCACAGGGCGCGACCACGGATCGGTCATGGCAAAAGGATCGGCGACGACATGGGCCGCGGCATAGGCGATGCGTGGGAAAACCGCACCGATCCTGGGCTCCACCGGGTGGCCCACGAGCTTGTAGCTGACGCGGCCGCCATTCTCCGCAGGCAGGGTGATATCCATGGCAACCTCCGTTTGCGGCACTCTATAAATGGAACGTTCCAATAAATCAAGAACCTTTATGATTCCGGCGATTGAACCGGTCCAAACACCAAAAGGAGGCTAAAACCCTTGTTGTGCACCACATCAATCAATTTTTCAGCCCTCGTCAGAATTCCGATTGACTCTCGTTTGGCACAGTGATTAGAACGTTCCAATAGATTTGCCAATTCAGGTGGAGGAAACAAGCGTATGGCCAGCCGGGCCAAGGCAACGATCCTGGACATCGCCCGCGAGGCCGGTGTGTCCAAATCGACGGTGTCGCTCGTGCTGCAAGGCAGCGGGCTGATCCGGCCTGAGACCGCGGTCAAGGTGCGCAAGGCGATCGAGGATGTCGGCTATGTCTACAACCGCGGCGCCGCCAATCTGCGCAAGGCCCACTCCAACGTCATCGGCATGGTCATCAACGATCTCACCAACCCGTTTTTCGCCGAGCTGGCGGTCGGCATGGAGCGCGTCTTCCAGTCGGCCGGCATCGTGCCTTTCATCGCCAATACGGCGGAGAATCCGGTGCGCCAGGAAGAAGTGCTGAAGTCGCTGATGGAACAGGGCGTCGCCGGGCTGATCGTGTCGCCGGCGCGCGGCACCACGCCGGGCGCCTTCCGCCGCCTCGAGACGGCGGGCGTGCCCGTGGTCTTCGCAATGCGCCGCCTGCCGGACAGCCGCATCCCTGTCATCGCGCCCGACAATCATCGCGGCGCGTACCTCGCCGCCGCCCATCTCATCGGCAAGGGCCATCGCCGGCTGGCCTTCTTCGGCGGCACCTCCGATCTGGTCGTCTATCAGGAGCGCCTGGGCGGTTTTCGCGAAGCGTGTGAGACACTCGGCATTGCCAGGCGCGACGTGCTCGTCGTCGAAGGCGAGACCAGTCGCAGGGGCGGCATCGCCTGCCTGGAAACCGCACTTGCCATGGCCGAGCCGCCGACGGCGGCCCTGTGCTTCAACGACGCCGTCGCCTTCGGCGTTATGCTGGCGCTGCGCAAGCGCGGGCTGGAACCCGGCGCTGATTTCGCCGTCGTCGGCTTCGACGACGTGGTCGAGGCCGAGCATTACATGCCGGCACTGACCAGCGTCTCGGTGGACACGGCAGGCCTTGGCGAGCGCGCCGCCCACGTCATGCTGAAGATGATCCAGTCGCGCACCACGCGTGCCGAGGATCATATCGGCGCCGTCAATCTGGTCGTCAGGGAAAGCTGCGGTCCCGATCGCCGCGCCGAGAACACATCAGCAGGAATGGGAGACGCGGCATGAGCGTCCGATGGGGACTGATCGGCGCCAGCACGATCGCCAAACAGTTCATGATCAACGCGATCCGAGCGCAAGCAGATGGCGAGATATCAGCGGTGATGAGCTCCAGCCCGGAGCGCGCCAAGACCTATGCCGGAGAAAACAACATTCCGCTTGCCGTCTCGACGCTCGACGACCTTCTCGGCGCCGACATCGACGCCGTCTACATCTCGACCACCAATGAACTGCATCTCGAACAGGCGCTGGCCGCGATCAGGGCGGGAAAGCATGTTCTGTGTGAAAAGCCGCTGGCGCTGACCAGCGCCGATGCGCGCACCATGGTCGCAGCGGCGAAGGCAGCCGGAATCGTGCTTGGCACCAACCACCATCTGCGCAATGCCGGCGCCCACCGCACGATGCGCGACGCCATATCAGCCGGTCGCATCGGCAAGCCAATCGCCGCCCGCGTCTTCCATTCCGTCTACCTGCCGGAGAACCTGCAGGGTTGGCGCATCACCAAGCCTGAGGCCGGCGGCGGCGTGGTGCTCGACATCACCGTCCACGATGCCGACACGCTGCGCTTCGTGCTTGGCGACGATCCGGTCGAGATCTCGGCCTTCACCCAGTCGGCCGGCATGGCCGGCAGCGGCCTGGAAGACGGCGCCATGTGCATCTGGCGCTTCCGGTCCGGCGTGATTGCCCAGTCGCATGAAGGTTTCACCACGAAGTACGCCGACACTGGCTTCGAGGTGCATGGTTCGGAAGGTTCGCTGATCGCCAAGAATGTGATGACGCAGAAGCCTGTCGGCTCGGTGCTGTTGCGCACCGCCAAGGGCGAGGAGGAACTGGGCTTCGACCGCGAAAACCTCTATGTCAGGTCGCTGCGCCAGTTCCATGCCGCCATAGGCGGCAAGGGTCAGCCCTCCGCCACCGGAGAAGACGGCGTCTGGTCGCTGGCGTCAGCCGAAGCCGCGCTGCAGTCGGAGAAATCCGGCAAGGCGGTCGCCATCGACCCGAAGCTCGGGAGCGTGAAGTGAGCAAGGTCGTCTCAGCACAGCAGGCAGCCGGCCTGATCAGAGATGGCATGACCGTCTCCGTCTCGTCGTCGAGCGGTCTTGGCTGCCCGGACGCGGTGCTCGCCGCCATCGGCGAGCGCTTCGATGCGGAAGGTCATCCCAAGAACATCACCACACTTCACCCGATCGCCGCCGGCGACATGTATGGCATCAAGGGCATCGACCATCTGGCCAAGCCCGGCCTGCTGAAGCGCACTTTGTGCGGCTCTTATCCGTCCGGTCCCTCTTCGTCCGAGCCGCCGCAGATCTGGAAGATGATCGGCGACAATTCGGTCGCCGCCTACAATGTGCCGTCCGGCATTCTGTTCGACATGCACCGCGAGGCCGCCGCCAAGCGCCCTGGCGTGCTGACCAAGGTCGGTCTCGACACGTTTGCCGACCCGCGCCACCAGGGTTGCGCCATGAACGCGGCGGCCAGCGAGCCGATCGTCTCGGTGCAGCAGTTCGACGGCGAGGAATGGCTCTATTTCCGCTCGATCGTGCCCAACATTTCGATCATCCGGGCGACCACAGCAGACGAGCGCGGCAACCTCACCTATGAGCATGAAGGCGCCTATCTCGGCGGCCTCGAACAGGCGCTCGCCGCGCGCAACAATGGCGGCATCGTCATCGCGCAGGTCAAGCGCGTCGTCGAAAACGGCACGCTGAAGCCTCACGACGTGCGCGTTCCCGGCGTGCTGGTCGACCACATCGTGGTTGCGCCCGATCAGTTGCAGACGACGCTGACGCCTTACGACCCGGCCATCTCGGGCGAGATCTTCCGGCCGCTGTCGAGCTTCCGCAATGCCGAGATGAACGTGCAAAAGGTCATCGCGCGCCGCGTTGCCATGGAATTGCGCGACGGAATGGCCGTCAACATCGGCTTCGGTATCTCCGCCAACGTGCCGCGCATCCTTCTCGAGGAAGGCCAGCACGGCAAGGTCACGTGGGTGATCGAACAGGGTGCGGTCGGCGGCGTGCCGCTGCTCGACTTCAAGTTCGGCTGCGCTTCGAACGCCGAGGCGATCATGCCTTCGCCGCACCAGTTCATCTATTTCCAGGCCGGCGGCTTCGACGCCTCGCTGCTGTCCTTCCTGCAGATCGACCGCCACGGCTCGGTCAACGTGTCGAAGCTTTCAGCACGGCCGCATGTCACCGCCGGCGCCGGCGGTTTCGTCGACATCACGGCGCGGGCGAAGAAGATCGTCTTCTCCGGCTTCTTCAACGCCGGCGCCAAACTGTCGCTCGCCAATAGCGGCATCCGCATCGACGCCGAAGGCAAGGTCAAGAAGGTGGTCAACGAGGTTGAGCACATTTCTTTCTCCGGCAAGCGCGCCGTCGCGCAAGGCCAGGACATCACTTACGTCACCGAGCGCTGCGTGATGAAGCTGACGCCGGACGGCCTGATGGTGACCGAGCTGGCGCCGGGCATCGACCTCGAGCGCGATGTGCTGGCGCAGTCGGAAACACCGCTCGGCGTTGCCAACGACCTCAAGGTGACGCCGACGGCCCTCTATCATGACCGTCCGATCGGCCTGTCACTGAATGGCGGCGCTTCGCTCGGAGGCGCGCATGGCTGAGCGCCTCGTCAGCTTCGAGCAGGACGGCGCCATCGGCACCGTGACGCTGCGCCGGCCGGAAAAATTCAACGCGCTGGACATTCCGATGCTGCGCGCGCTCGAAGCAGCGCTCGACGAGGCGGAGATGGCCGATGGCGTGCGCGTCGTGCTCGTCCGTGGCGAAGGCAAAGGCTTTTGCGCCGGCGGCGATGTCGAGGCCTGGGGTGAGATGAGTGCTGCCGACTTCCAGGTGCAATGGGTGCGCTATGGCCACCGCGTCTTCGACCGGCTGGCCAGGCTGCGGCAGCCGACCATTGCGGTGCTCTCGGGCCATGCGCTGGGCGGCGGGCTGGAGCTGGCGGTCGCCTGCGACTTCCGTGTCGCCGAAACACAGGTGAAATTGGGCTTTCCCGAGACATCGATCGGCGTCGTGCCCGGCTGGTCCGGCACGCAGCGCGCCGTACGCCGCTTCGGTGCCCAGATCGTGCGCCGCATGGCGCTCGGCGGTGAGGTTTTTGCCGCCCCCGAGGCGCTCGCCCTCGGCATCGTCGACCGCGTGGTCGAGACCGGCCAGGCCTTCGCCGAGGCCAAGACATGGGCGCAAAAGATTGCAGAGCGCGGGCCGCTCGCAACCGAAGCCGCCAAGCTGATGATTGCCGTCGCCGAAGGCGAGGAAAGTGCCGCCGCGACAGAGGCGCTAGCCAGCGGTTTCATTGCACTCACCGGCGACCTCAAGGCCGGCGTGAGCGCCTTCAAGGCCAAGCAGAAGCCGGCCTTTTCGAGATCCTAGAGAAAGCACGATGAACGCACCGCTCAACATTTCCATGCCGGCCGAGGCGTCCAAGGCGCCAAAGGCTTACAAGCTCCTGATCGACGGCAAACACGTCGATGCCCGCGATGGCCGCACTCTGGAGCGCAACAGCCCCGGCCACGGCTTCACCGTTTCGCGCTATGCGCAAGCCGGCGAGGCCGAGGTGGAAGCGGCCATGCAGGCCGCGCACAAGGCGTTCGAGACCGGACCTTGGCCGCGAATGAAAGCGGCCGAGCGCGCAGCCATCCTCCTCAAGACGGCCGACCTCATCGAAGCCCGACTAGAAGACATCGCCAGGCTCGATGCGCTGGAATCCGGCAAGCCGATCGCCCAGGCGCGCGGCGAGATCGGCGGCGCCGTCGACATCTGGTGCTATGCCGCCTCGCTCGCCCGCACGCTGCACGGCGAGAGCTACGCCAATCTCGGCGACGCCATGCTGGGTGTCGTGCTGCGCGAACCGATCGGCGTCGTCTCTATCATCACGCCGTGGAATTTCCCCTTCCTCATCGTCAGCCAGAAACTGCCTTTCGCGCTCGCCGCCGGCTGCACGGCAGTGGTCAAGCCCAGTGAAATGACCTCGGCCTCGACCTTCGTGCTCGGCGACATCTTGATGCAGGCCGGCCTGCCGGCCGGCGTCGTCAACATCCTGGCCGGACTGGGCGCCGATGTCGGCGCGCCGATGGTCAGCCATCCGCTCGTCGAGATGGTGTCCTTCACCGGCTCGACCCGCGTCGGCAAGATGACCATGGCGGCAGCCTCGGATTCACTGAAGAAGGTCTCGATGGAACTCGGCGGCAAGAACGGCCAGATCGTCTTCCCCGACGCCGATCTCGAGGCGGCTGCCGATGCGGCGGTGTTCGGAGGCTTTTTCAACGCCGGCGAGTGCTGCAATGCCGGCAGCCGGCTGATCGTGCATGAGGCGATCGCCGATGATTTCCTGGCCGCTGTAAAGACCCTGACCGCCAAGGTGAGGGTCGGCGATCCGCTCGACGACCAAACCAAGGTCGGCGCGATGATTTCCGCTGATCATCTGAACAAAGTCGCGGGTTACGTCACGGCAGCGGCAAAAGACGGCAGCAATGTCTATAGCGGAGGCGGCCAATTGGCCTCCAATGCCGGCCAATACCTCGATCCGACCATCATACGCGGCGTCACCGACGACATGGCTATTGCGCGTGAGGAAGTGTTCGGGCCGGTGCTCTCCGTGCTGACTTTTGAAACGATTGAAAAGGCGTTGCACATCGCCAACAACACGCCTTATGGTCTGTCGGCAGGGGTGTGGAGCGCCAGCATCGACACCTGTATGTCGGTGGCGCGTGGGGTGCGTTCGGGGACGGTTTGGGTGAACACATTCATGGAAGGCTACCCCGAGCTGCCATTCGGGGGCTACAAGCAGTCCGGTCTCGGACGCGAACTCGGCAAACGCGCCGTCGAGGATTATACCGAGGAAAAGACAATCCAGTTTCATCGCGGCCAGCGCACCGGATGGTGGGTCGGCTGAGTTGGGAAGAACCCGGTGGACATCCACCGGTCGTGTAACTGCAACAAGGGAGGAAGTACATGTTGCGCAAACTGCTTATCGGAACGGCTCTCGCATCGGGCCTTACTTTCGCGGCCCATGCCGAGGACGTCAAGGAAGTCCAGATGCTGCATTGGTGGACGTCGGGCGGCGAAGCGGCTGCTCTCAACGTGCTCAAGCAGGATCTGGCCAAGGAAGGCTATGCCTGGAAGGACGTGCCGGTGGCCGGCGGTGGCGGTGACCCCGCAATGGTTGCGCTGAAGGCAATGGTTGCTGCAGGCAATCCGCCGACCGCCTCGCAGATGCTCGGCTACACCGCGCTCGACTATGCGGCGGCCGGCAAGATGGGCGATATCACCGCCATCGCCGTCAAGGAGGGCTGGGACAAGGTTGTTCCCGCGGCGCTGCAGAAGTTTACCGTCTATGACGGCAAATGGGTCGCGGTGCCCGTCAACGTCCATTCGGTCAACTGGTTGTGGATCAACAAGGCGGTGATGGACAAGATCGGCGGCACCGAGCCCAAGACCTTCGACGACCTTATTGCGCTGCTCGACAAAGCCAAGGCGGCCGGCGTCATTCCGCTCGCCCTTGGTGGCCAGAACTGGCAGGAAGCCACCATGTTCGACTCGGTCGTGCTGTCGACCGGCGGACCTGAGTTCTACAAGAAGGCCTTCAACGACCTCGATGACGCATCGCTGAAGTCCGACACGATGAAGAAGTCGTTCGACAACCTCGCCAAGCTGGTCACCTATGTCGACCCGAACTTCTCGGGCCGCGACTGGAACCTCGCCACCGCCATGGTCATCAAGGGGGATGCACTGGTTCAGGTCATGGGTGACTGGGCCAAAGGCGAGTTCCACGCCGCCAACAAGACCCCGGGTACCGATTTCCTGTGCTACCGCTTCCCGGGCACCGACGGCAGCGTCGTCTACAACTCCGACGTGTTCGGCATGTTCGACGTGTCTGACGACCGCAAGGCCGCCCAAGCCGCACTTGCCACCGCCACTTTGTCGAAGAGCTTCCAGTCGGCCTTCAACGTCGTCAAGGGCTCGGTTCCGGCCCGCACCGACGTACCGGACACCGACTTCGACGCCTGCGGCAAGAAGGGCATCGCCGACCTTAAGGCCGCCAACGAGAAGGGCACGTTGTTCGGTTCGCTGGCCCAGGGCTATGGCGCCCCGCCCGCGATCGCCAATGCCTACAAAGATGTCGTGACCAAGTTCGTCCACGGCCAGATCAAGACCTCGGACGAGGCCGTGACCGAACTGGTCAAGGCGATCGACGACGCCAGGTAAGCGCTAGCCACAAAACACCTTCCCCGCTTCGGCGGGGAAGGTTTCACCTCAGGATTGGCCGGCTAGCGCAATTCCAGGAAAAGTGTGAGCGGTTTTCCGTCCGGAATTGCGCAAAAGAAGAGATAGAGCGGTTCGCCGTTTCCGTGAAACGGTGAAAACGCTCTTGAACACCATGCCGACCAAAGACCCGTATGCACGGGGCCGCCTTGCCGCCTGACGGCAGAGCATGGACGACCCGAAACGGGAGGAGCCTCATGAGCAGTGTAGCGACAACCCAGATCAAGCTGACGCCGGAGCGGTCGCGCCCCTCGGTGCGCTCGCGCCTGCAGGACGCCCTGCCGAAGATCGTGCTGGCGCCGAGCTTCGCCATCACGATCGTCTTCGTCTACGGCTTCATCCTGTGGACGATCTATCTGTCCTTTACCAACTCCAAGACCTTCCCGTCCTATGTCATCACCGGACCGCGCGCCTATCAACGGCTGTGGGGCTGGACTTTCGACTCTGACCCGCCATCGAGCTGGTACACGTCGATCGTCAATATGGGCATTTTCGGCTTTCTCTACATCGCCATCTGCCTGGCGCTCGGCCTGTTCCTGGCCATCCTGCTCGACCAGAAGATCCGCGGCGAAGGCGTGCTAAGGCCGATCTATCTCTACCCGATGGCGCTGTCCTTCATCGTCACCGGCGTCGCCTGGAAATGGTTCCTCGATCCGGGTCTCGGCCTCGAGCAGACCCTGCATCAGTGGGGCTGGACGAGCTTCCACTTCGACTGGATCAAGAATAAGGATTTCGTCATTTACACGGTGGTCATCGCCGGCGTCTGGCAGGCTTCCGGCTTCATCATGGCGATGTTCCTGGCCGGGCTGCGCGGCATCGACGGCGAGATCATGAAGGCGGCGCAGATCGATGGCGCCACCACCTTCCAACTCTACCGCCGCATCGTCATTCCGCTGCTGCGGCCCATCTTCCTGTCGGCCTTCATCGTGCTCGCGCACCTTGCCATCAAGTCGTACGATCTGGTGGTCGCGCTGACCAGCGGCGGCCCCGGCGGCTCGGCCTGGCTGCCGTCCAACTTCATGTATGAGTACACGTTCAAGCGCAACGAAATGGCGGTCGGCTCGGCAAGTGCCGTGATCATGCTGATGACCATCGTCGCCATTATCGTCCCCTATCTCTATTCGGAACTGAGGGAGAAGCCGCGATGAGCGCTGTCGCCACCCCTGCCCGCCAGGCCACCGGCGGCATGAGCACCAAGACCCTCAACCGCATCGTCATCTACGGGCTGCTAGCGCTGTTTGCGCTGTTCTATTTGATGCCACTGTTCGTCATGCTGGTCACGTCGTTCAAGACCATGGACGAGATCCAGAACGGCAACATGCTAGCGTTGCCCAAGGCGCCGACCTTCGACCCGTGGATAAAGGCGTGGAGCGAAGTTTGCTCGGGCCTGACCTGCGTCGGCATGAAGGGCTATTTCTGGAACTCCATCAAGATGGTGGTGCCGGCGGTGCTGATCTCAACGCTGCTCGGCGCGCTCAACGGCTACGTGCTGACCAAATGGCGCTTCCGCGGCCACACGCTGGTCTTCGCGATGATGCTGTTTGCCTGCTTTATCCCGTTCCAGTCGGTGCTCTTGCCGATGGCGACGATCCTCGGCAGCTTCGGCCGCTTCGGCGTTACCCTGCAGAACGCGACCGGTTTCAATTTCGGCCTTGGCAATTCGACCGTCAATCTCGTCTTCGTCCACGTGGTCTACGGCATTGGCTTCACCACGCTGTTCTTCCGCAACTATTACGAAGCGTTCCCCAATGAGCTGATCAAGGCGGCACAGGTCGACGGTGCCTCGTTCTTCCAGATCTTCCGCCGCATCATGCTGCCCAACTCGCTGCCGATCATCGTTGTCACCGTGATCTACCAGTTCACCAACATCTGGAACGACTTCCTGTTCGCCTCGGCCTATGCCGGCTCCGGCGACGTGATGCCGATGACGGTGGCGCTGAACAACGTCGTCAACACCTCGACCGGCGTCGTCGAATACAACGTCAACATGGCGGCCGCGATGATCGCGGCTCTGCCCACCCTGATCGTCTATGTCGTCGCCGGCCGCTATTTCGTGCGCGGGCTGATGGCCGGTGCGGTCAAAGGCTAAGCTATCAGGAAGGAACGACCCATGGCTTTTCTGGAAATTGATGGGCTGAAGAAGCGCTTCGGGAATGTTGAAATCCTGAAGGGCATCGATGTCGAGCTCGAAAAGGGCGGCTTCCTGGTTCTGGTCGGCCCGTCCGGCTGCGGCAAGTCCACCTTGCTCAACACCATCGCCGGCCTGGAGCAGATCACCGAGGGCGAGATCCGTGTCGACGGCCGCGCCATCAACGATCTGCATCCGTCCAAGCGCGACATCGCCATGGTGTTCCAGAGCTATGCTCTCTATCCGAACATGACGGTGGCCGGAAACATCTCCTTCGGCATGGAGATGCGCGGCGTGCCGGCCGACGAGCGCCAGAAGGCGATCGACAAGGTGGCCAAGGTCTTGCAGATCGGCCATCTCCTGCAGCGCAAGCCGAGCCAGCTTTCCGGCGGCCAGCGTCAGCGCGTCGCCATGGGCCGGGCGCTGGTGCGCGACCCCAAACTGTTCCTGTTCGACGAGCCGCTGTCCAACCTCGACGCCAAGCTGCGCGTCGACATGCGCATCGAGATCAAGCGCCTGCACGCGACCACCGGCACCACCATCGTCTACGTCACCCACGACCAGATCGAGGCGATGACGCTGGCCACCAAGATCGCCGTCATGCGCGACGGCGAGGTGCAGCAGTTCGGCACCCCGGCCGAGATCTACAACAACCCAACCAATTTGTTCGTCGCCGACTTCATGGGCTCGCCGGCGATGAACTTGATCCCGGCGACCATCGCCACCTCGGGCAATGCGCTGTCCGTGGTGCTGCAGCGCGAGGCGCGCGAGCCGATCACGTTGCCGATGGCCAATGCACCGGCGGGTCTTTCGGCCTTCCAGGGCAAGCCGATCATCTTCGGCGTGCGGCCCGAAGCGCTGACCGATCCGGAGGGTGCTGAACGCAACGCCTCGAACATTGCCACCGCCGACCTGCACATCGAAGTGGTCGAGCCAGCGGGCTCCGACACTTTCGCGGTCACCAATCTCGGCGGCAAGCCCGTTGTGGCACGGCTGCGCGCCGACGCCAACATCCAGCCGGGCACCAGCACGCCGCTGGCCTTCAACCTGACCAAGGCAGTGTTCTTCGATCCGGCGACCGAGAGCCGCATTCGCTGATGTATGTCGCCCAAAAGTGGATCCGGTTTTGGGGCAACGACATGCATCAAAACAAAAAACCTAAAGCGCGTCAGGACGCGATTTAGGCTATGACACATCCTGATGTCGTCATCATCGGCTCCGGTATCGGCGGGGCCACGATCGCCTCCGGTCTGGCCGGCAGCGGCGCCTCGATCCTGATGCTGGAGCGCGGCGAACCCTTGCCGGCAACGCCGCATGCGCGCGACACGCGCTCGATCTTCGTCGATGGCCATTACCGTCCCAAGGAGATGTGGCGCGAAGCCGGCGGCGCTGCCTTCAATCCCGGCAATTACTACTATGTCGGCGGCAATTCGAAATTCTACGGCGCGGTGCTGATCCGCTATCGCAAGGAAGATTTTGCCGCCATGGAGCACTTTGGCGGCGTCTCGCCCGCCTGGCCGTTTTCCTATGACGAATTCGAGCCCTGGTATTCGAAAGCCGAGCAGCTGTTTCGCGTCCGCGGCACGCTGGGCGAAGACCCGACCGAGCCGTTTCACTCGATCCCCTATGCATTCAAGCCGGTGCCCGACGAAGCGCCGATCGCGCGCGCCCGCGCCGAACTCAAGGGGCTGGGCCTGCATCCGGCCTCGCTGCCACTCGGCGTCGACATCGATACCTGGCTGAAAGAGGGCAAGACCGGCTGGGACGCTTTCCCGAACACAGGCCAAGGCAAGATGGACGCCCAGACGGCGCCGCTGGCGGCGGCGCTAAAGGACAGCAACATCCGGCTCGAGACCGGCTGCTATGTCGAATATCTTGAAGCGTCTTCCGACGGCAAAACTATCGCTGCCATCCACTACCGGCAGAATGGCGAGCTTAAGAAAGTCGCGCCGAAGCTGGTCATCCTGTCCGCCGGCGCGGTCAATTCCGCAGTGATCCTGCTGCGCTCGCAATCATCAGACGGCAAAGGCCTTGCCAATCGCTCGGATCAGGTCGGCCGCAATTTCATGAACCACAATTCGAGCGCCATGCTGGCGATCGATCCGCGCCGCAGGAACGATGCCGTCTACCAGAAGACGCTGATGCTGAACGACTATTATCTGTCCGACGGCAGTGGCGGCAAGCCGCTCGGCAACGTCCAGCTTCTCGGCAAGATCGACGGCAATATGTTGAAGGCCAACGTCAAGCGCGTACCGAAATTCGCGCTCGATTACATGGCCGGCCACGCCGTTGACTGGTACCTGATGTGCGAGGATCTGCCCGATCCCGAAAGCCGCATCATGGTCGACGGCAAGGACATCGTCATGCAGTGGCGTCGCTCCAACATGCAGTCGCTCGACGGACTGACCAAGGTGATGCGCGAACACTTCCGCGCCTGCGGTTACCCCATCGTGCTGTCGCGCCCCTTCGACAAGCGCACGCCCTCGCATCAGTGCGGCACGGTCAAAATGGGCGACGATCCGGCGACCGCGCCGCTCGACCCCTTCTGCCGCGCGTTTGATCATCAGAACCTGTTTGTGGTTGACGGAAGCTTTTTGCCGAACTCGGCCGCCGTGAACCCGGCGCTGTCGATCGCCGCACAGGCGCTGCGGGTGGCTGACCATATCCGCCGGACGGACCTCGCGGCATGACCCGCCCGGCGGCCATTGTCACCGGCGGCGCGCGCGGCATTGGACTGGCCTGTGCCGAAGCGCTGGCCGATGCGGGCTTCGACATTCTGGTCGCCGATCTGGCCGAGAAAGCCGCAGACGGATTGGCCGAAAACATCGCGGCACGCGGTGCGAAGTTCGCCTACATCAGATGCGATATCGCCGACCTCGCCGGCCATGCCCCGCTGGTCGACGCCGCAATGAGCGCCTTCGGTCGTATCGACTGCCTCGTCAACAATGCCGGCGTCGGCGCCGTGGTGCGCGGCGACCTGCTGGAACTGAAGCCGGAGAATTTCGACCGTGCACTGAACATCAACCTGCGCGGCACCGTCTTTCTCAGCCAGACTGTCGCCAAGGCGATGCTGGCCGCACCGGGTGATCATCCGCGCTCGATAATCACCATCACCTCGGTCAGCGCCGAAATGGCCTCACCGGAACGCTCGGATTACTGCATCTCCAAGGCCGGCCTATCCATGTGGGTGAAGAACCTGGCGATTCGCCTTGCGCCGGAAAATATCGGCGTGTTCGAGCTGCGGCCGGGCATCATCCGCACCGACATGACGGCGGGCGTTACCGCCAAATACGACGCGCTGATCGATGGCGGGCTGGTGCCGGCAAAGCGCTGGGGCGAGGCCTCCGACATCGGTGCGGTGGTGGCGACGCTTGCCGCCGGCAAGCTCGGCTTTTCGACCGGCTCGATTATCAATGTCGACGGCGCGCTCTCCGTGCCGCGACTGTAGGTGGACAGTGTCATGACCGACTATATCATCGTGGGCGCCGGCCCGGCCGGCTGCGTTCTGGCCAACCGGTTGAGCGAGGAACCCTCAAATTCGGTTCTGTTGCTGGAAGCTGGCGGCAAGGACTGGCACCCTTACATCCACATGCCGGCGGGCTTTGCCAAGATGACCAAGGGCATCGCTTCCTGGGGCTGGTCGACCGTGCCGCAAAAGCACATGCAGGACCGCGTCTTCTGGTACACGCAGGCCAAGGTGGTCGGCGGCGGCTCTTCCATCAACGCCCAGATATACACGCGCGGCAATGCGCGCGACTACGACGCATGGGAGAAGGAAGAGGGTCTCGCCGGCTGGGGCTACCGCGACGTGCTGCCCTATTTCAAGCGGGCCGAGAACAACCAGCGCTTCGCCAATGATTTTCATGGCGACCAGGGGCCCCTCGGCGTGTCGAACCCGATTTCGCCGCTGCCGATTTGCGAGGCCTATTTTCGCGCCGGCCAGGAGATGGGCATCCCCTTCAACCCGGATTTCAACGGCGCCGCCCAAGAAGGCGTCGGCTATTATCAACTGACCCAGAAGGACGCCCGGCGCTCCTCTGCTTCGGTCGCCTATCTGAAGCCGATCCACGCTCGCAAGAACCTGACCGTCCGAACCGACGTACTGGTCACCCGCATCGTCGTCGAGAAGGGCCGCGCCATCGGCGTCGAGATCGTCGACAAACCCGGCGGCCAGAAGACCATCCTGCGCGCCGAGCGCGAAGTGATCGTCTCGTCCGGCGCCATCGGTTCGCCGAAGCTGTTGATGCAGTCGGGCATCGGCCCGGCCGATCACCTGAAATCGGTCGGCGTGACGCCGGTGCATGATCTGCCCGGTGTCGGCTCCAACATGCAGGACCATCTCGATTTGTTCGTCATCGCCGAATGCACCGGCGACCACACCTACGACAACTACGCCAAGCTGCACCGCACGGCATGGGCCGGCTTGCAGTATCTGCTCCTCAAGAAAGGGCCGGTCGCCTCCAGCCTGTTCGAGACCGGCGGCTTCTGGTACGCCGACCCGACAGCCGCCTCGCCCGACATCCAGTTCCATCTCGGCCTCGGCTCCGGCATCGAAGCCGGCGTCGAGAAGCTGAACAATCCGGGCGTCACCTTGAACTCGGCCTTCCTGCGCCCGCGCTCCCGCGGCACGGTGCGGCTGAAGAGCGGCGATCCGGCCGACCACCCGCTGATCGATCCCAACTACTGGTCCGATCCTTACGACCGCGCCATGTCGATCAAGGGCCTGCGGCTGGCACGCGAAATCATGCGGCAGAAGGCGCTAGCGCCTTACGTGCTGCGCGAAGTGCTGCCCGGACCGTTGCTCGCCAGCGATGACGAGCTGATCGACTATGCCTGCCGCACCGCCAAGACCGACCATCATCCGGTCGGCACCTGCCGCATGGGCAATGACGCCATGGCGGTGGTGAGGCCGGACCTGCGGCTGCGCGGCATCGAAGGCTTGCGCGTCTGCGATGCCTCGGTGATGCCGCGCGTGCCCTCCTCCAACACCAATGCGCCGACCATCATGGTCGGCGAAAAAG
Source organism: Mesorhizobium sp. P2_F5 (assembly GCF_056403715.1). Taxonomy (NCBI): domain Bacteria; kingdom Pseudomonadati; phylum Pseudomonadota; class Alphaproteobacteria; order Hyphomicrobiales; family Phyllobacteriaceae; genus Mesorhizobium; species Mesorhizobium sp. P2_F5. The sequence goes on from NZ_JBFUEY010000003.1 coordinate 337,148, forward strand.
GCGCCGACATCATCCTCGGCCGCGAACCGCTGCCGCCGGCCGTTTTCTCCGGCAATCGCGCCGCGTAACAATGTTCATGAAGGGCTCTCAGATGATCAGGCACTGTGTTTTCGTCAAATTCCGCAGCGATGTTCCAGGCGCCGAACGGACGGCAATCCACGCCGACCTCGAAGCGCTTCGCTCCGTTGTCGACGGCATGGACACGGTCCATTTCAGCGCCAATGCCAGCCCGGAACCGTTCGCGCGCGGTTTCAACCATGGGTTCACCATCGACTTCCGCGATGCCGCCGCCCGCGACGCCTATCTGGTGGATGAGGCCCATCAGCGCGCCGGCGCCCGGTTGGTCGCGGCGCTCGAAGGCGGCACCGACGGGCTGATGGTCTTCGATCTGGATATTACGAAAAAGTGACCCCCGTCTTTTCGAAAGCCGGCTGATCGCTGTTCTCTTTTGCGGACCGAGGAACATATCGTTCCCCGGGGGATGCATTGGAGTACCGTCGTGACCCTCACCTCGCAGCAGAAGAAAACCGTCCTTGCCTCCTTCCTCGGCTGGACACTCGACGCTTTCGATTTCTTCCTTCTGACCTTCCTGCTCACCGATATCGCAACCGAATTCAACACCGACGTCCCGGCGGTCTCCAAGGCGTTGTTCCTCACCTTGGCGACGCGCTTTATCGGCGCGTTCTTCTTCGGCATGCTGGCCGACAAATATGGCCGCAAGCCCATCCTGATGCTCAACATCGTCAGCTATTCGGTGATCGGCGCGCTGGCCGCCTTCTCGCCTAATCTCGGCATTTTCCTGGCGCTGCGCGCTCTGTTCGGCATCGCCATGGGCGGCGAATGGGGGCTCGGCAGTTCGCTCGCCATGGAGTCCATTCCGCCCAGCGCCCGCGGCATGGTCTCGGGCATCCTGCAATGCGGCTATCCCACCGGCTATCTGCTGGCGGCGGTGGTTTATGGCCTGCTCTACCAGCAGACGATCGGCGGCTACACGATCGGCTGGCGCGCCATGTTCCTGCTCTCCTTTCTGCCGGCGCTGATCGTGCTGTTCATCCGTTCGCACGTGCCGGAATCGCCGGCCTTCGTCGAGGCGCAGAAATCCGTCAAACCGGGACTGCTTGAAACGCTGCAGAAGCACTGGGGCGTCGCCGTCTATGCGGTCGTGCTGATGATGTTCTTCAACTTCTTCAGCCACGGCACGCAGGACCTCTATCCGACCTTCCTCAAGAAGCAGCATGGCTTCGACCCGCACACGGTGAGCTGGATCACCATCGTCGCCAATATCGGCGCCATCGTCGGCGGCCTGGCGTTCGGCGCGCTGTCGGAGAAGATCGGCCGCGTCAATGCCATCACCTTGGCCTGTCTGATCGCGCTGCCGTCGATCCCGCTCTGGGCCTACAGCTCGACGCCCTTCATGCTGGCCATCGGCGCCTTCGTCATGCAGGTCGCGGTCCAGGGCGCCTGGGGCGTCATCCCTGTGCACCTCAACGAGCTGTCGCCCGGTGCGGTGCGCGCGACCTTGCCAGGCTTCATCTACCAGGCCGGCAACCTCGCGGCGTCCTATGGCGGTCCCTACCAGGCAGGCATCGCTGAAGCGCCTGGAGGCAGCTATGGCTACGCGCTGGCGCTGTTTGCCGGCGTGGTCGCCGTCTGCATCATCGTCGTCATCCGCTTCAGTCCGGAGCGGCGCGGCCAGGTGATGACGGTGCTCGGCTGACGGCGGCTAGCCAAGCCGCAGCGCCACGACACCGGCAACAATGCTGAGCGCGGCGGCACCGCGCCAGCCCGTCATTTTCTCGCCCAGCGCGAAGACCGAGATCATCATGGCGAACAGGATCGAGGTCTCGCGCAGCGATGCCACCGACGCGATCGGCGCCTTGGTCATCGCCCACATGACGATCCAGTAGGCGGCACCACTGAGCACTCCGGTGAACAGCCCGGCTTTCCAGTCGCGCGCCAGCACAGGCAGTGCCTGCGGTCCACGGAAGAAAAGACAGAGCACCAGCGCGCCAAAGGCGTCGCAGATGAATAGCCAGGCGGCATAGCTCTGCGCGGTTGCTGCCAGCCGCGCGCCGCTGCCGTCGGAGAGCGTATAGCTGGAGATGAAGAGCGAAGTGCCGAGCGCAAAGCCGACGGCGCGCAGATTGATCCGCTCCAGATGCGCGCCGCCGCGAAACGACATCACCAGCGTGCCGGCCGACAGCAGCAGGATGCCGAGGATGGCGAACGGCGCCGGCATCTCCTGCACCACAACAACGCCGCCGAGCGCGGTCAGCAGCGGCGCCGTGCCCCGCGCCAGCGGATAGGTCTGGGCGAAATCACCGGCCTTGTAGGCGCCGATCAGGAAGGTCCGATAGCCCATGTGAAAGATCACCGAGGCGATGATGTAGGGCCACACTTCGGCCTTCGGAAACTCGACGAAGGGGAGCACGAACAGCGCGGCAAAACCCATGCCCAGCGTCATCAGCGTGATCGACAGGAAGCGGTCGAGATGCACTTTGACCAGCGCGTTCCAGATCGCATGCATGGCGGCAGCGGCGAGCACCGCGAAGAAGACGAAAAGCGTCATGGAGGGCTCACCGGCCTCCCAAGCCCATGGGCGTTTCGAGATCGATGTCGACCCGGACCGGAAAATGGTCGGACGCCAACTCGCCGATATCGGCGCTGACCGAGCGGACGCGGTCCGCGAACAAGCCGCCGACGAAGCAATGGTCGAGCCTGCGCTTGGCCACCTTGCCGTCGATGGTCTTCACATGGGTGTGGAAGTCAGCCGCCGGCTCGCTGGCAACGGCAGCCGCATCGACAAAACCGTCGAGATAGGCGGCCCCACGGTGATAGGGCGTGCTACCGACGATGCGGCGATATTCGGCGCTGCCCGGCTCCATGTTGAAATCGCCGAGCCAGATCGCCGCCTGCGGATTTTCCGGCTCGACCTCGCCACTGGTCCAGTTGCGCGAAGGCTCGTCATCGACGCCGCTCCACGGGCCGCCCTCGGACGGTGCCCGGCGATGTTCGTTGAGCAGATAGTCGATCTGTTCAAGTCGCTCCTCCGCCGCGATATGGGCGAGGTGCAGCGACAGGAAACGCAACGGGCCGGCCGGCGTTCGGATCATGCATTCAAGCGCCGCATTGCGGGTGTTGAGGGGCCGCAAAGTGCGGCGCATCGGCAGCGTGTGCAGGCGCGACCAGACGATCGGGAGTTTCGACAGCAGCATGGTGCCGAACTGCCGGCGGCGGTTGACGAGCCGGCCGTCGCGCCGCTCACTGGCGTCCATGTCGAAGGCCGGACCGTAGACCCAGTAATAGCTAGGCAGCAGCCTGGATAGGATCTCTGGCTGGTCGTCCTCATTGCTCCGCTGCCAGTGCCGCTCCACCTCCTGCAGCGCAATGATGTCGGCGCCATCAACGATCCGCGCCGGGCGCGAAAGGTCATAGCGACCGTCGCCGCCGAACCCGTACTGAATGTTGTAGCTGACCAGCTTCATTGCTTACCCGGCTCACTTTCGCTGATGGCAGTAACGGTTCGCTGGATAGGTTACAATGTGCCGGGCGGATGGCGGAACTGGTCCAGCTTCTATGACGTCGTCAGCGGCTGGAAACTCCCCGCCGGCGATGCCGCCAGTTCCGCCCAGTCGATTTCTTCCTCCAGCCGGTGATAGGCCTCGTCGCCGATCGTGCCGTTGCGGCGCAACTCCTCGAGCGTGTCGCGCTGGCGGTTGATGGCATAGAGGCGCAGCCGGTCATATTCGGTTGCGGCCTGAGCGTCTTCGGGGTTTTCCGCGATCACACGCTGGGCCTCATATTGCTCGCGCACGACGGCGGCGGCCGCCGAAGTCTTGCGGCTCAGCACGTCGAGTGCGGCCTGCATGACGGCGACGCGCGCCTGCGCGACCTCGTTGTCGACGCTTCTGTCCGGATCGAAGTTGATCCAGCGCAGCAGCGGCTTCAGCGTCATGCCTTGCAGCACCAGCGTGCCCAGAACCACCGCGAAAGCGGCGAGCACGATCGGATCGCGGCCGGGAAAATCGGCCGGCAGGGCAATCGCCACCACCAGCGTCACCAGTCCCCGCATGCCGCACCAACCGACCAGCACGGCGCCGCCGAATGTCGGCAGGTCGCGCCTTGCCTCTTCGCTGCCGAGGCGGGCAAGCCATCGGATGATCGCGACATAACTCCCCACCCAGACAAGACGCGCCACGATGACGACGACCAGCACCGTTCCGGCAAAGAGAAAGGCTTCGCCCTGCCCGTCGCCGGCAAGCCGGCTGACGATGGAGCGTGCCTGCAGGCCCATCAGCACGAAAGCCAGCACGTTGAGCACGAACACCGCCGATTCCCAGACCGAATAGGTGCTGACGCGGCGTCGGGCCGACATGCGGCGCGGCGCCCTGCGCGCGATGGTGATGGCGTAGACAACAATGGTGATGATGGCGGACAGGCCGAGCTTGTCGGCGATGATCCAGACGGCAAAGGTCCCGGCAAACTGCACCACCGTGCTGCTCGCCGCGTCCTCGATCCGGCCGAGCGTCAGCAGCGAGACGCGGCCAAACAAATAGCCGGCGATAACGCTGCCGATCGTTGCCAGCAGAATCACCGGAATGGCGTTGCTGAGCATGATCGTGCCGAGCGCCGCCGAAACCGCCAGCCGGTAGATCAAGAGTGCGGTGGCATCGTTGAGCAGGCTCTCGCCCTGCAGGATGGCGGTAATGCGGTGCGGCACCTTGAACTGGCTGAGCACAGCACTAGCCGCCACTGCATCCGGCGGCGCGACGATGGCGCCGAGCGCGATCGCGGCCGCGATCGGCAGGCCGGCCATCTTCCAGCCGACGAAGGCAACCACCACGGTGGTGAAGACGACCGCGCCAAGCGCCAGCAACGCCAGCGACAGCCGGTAGCGTTTCAGGTCCCGTAGCGAGGTATCATAGGCGGCGTCGAGAAGCACCGGCGCGATGAACAGCGCAAGCGCCAGTTCCGGATCGATCTCGATCGTCGGCGCACCCGGCACGAAGGCAATCGCGACCCCGGCCAGAGCCAGCAGGGAGGGATAGGGAATCTCCAGCTGTCGCGACAGCGCCGTCAGCGCGACGGCAGTCAGCAGCAGAACAAGGGTGAGTTCGAAAAGCGCCATGGCCCATGGTAGCGGCGAAGCGGCATCGTGGGCAGTGGCTGGATGACAAGATGCTGTTGATTGTCCAGTGCACTCCCGGCCCTGGCCTACAGCCGCTCGTCGCGCCGGCTTGAATCGACCGCCTCAGTTTTCCTGAGGATGCTGCTTTTACTAGTGCAGCACCAGCATATCGCTCGACGAGAACGATATGTCGGCCTTCTCGCCGACTGCCGGCGGCGGCGTCGCCGGGCTGTTGAACGTATCGAGCGACACCGTGTTGCCGCCGATGCCGACGCGAACGCGGATCACCGAGCCGAGGAAGTGCACTTCGGAGATTTCGCCCGAAAGGCTGGAGTCGCGGCCGGGCTGGCGCCCCAGCGAAATCGCCTCGGGACGCAGCGCCAGCGACAGCATGTCGCCGGACTTCGAACCGTTGAGCTTGCCCTTGAGCGAGACTTCTTGCGTGTTGACCTGAACCGTGCCGGCCGCGGCATCGGTGACCTTGCCTTCGAGCACATTCAGCGTGCCGACGAAATTGGCGACGAACTTCGTCGACGGGCGGTTGTAGATCTCGAACGGCGTGCCGACCTGCTCGGCCTTGCCGCCATACATGACCGCGATGCGGTCGGAGATCGACAGCGCCTCTTCCTGGTCATGGGTGACGAAGATGGTGGTGATGTCGAGCTTCTTCTGGATCGAGCGGATTTCCTCGCGCAGCGACACGCGCACCTTGGCGTCGAGCGCCGACAGCGGCTCGTCGAGCAAGAGCAGCTTCGGCTTCGGCGCAATGGCGCGGGCGAGCGCGATGCGCTGCTGCTGGCCGCCCGAGAGCTGGTAGGGATAGCGATCGGCCATTTGCGGCAGCTTGATCATGTCGAGCATTTCGGCGACGCGGCGGTCGGCGTCCGGCTTGTTCATGCCGCCGACCTTCAGCCCGAAGGCAATGTTCTGCGCCACCGTCAGGTTCGGGAACAGCGCATAGGCCTGAAACACCATGCCGACATTGCGCTGGTTGGGCTTCAACCTGGTAATGTCCTTGCCGGCGACGACGATCTTGCCGCCCGACGGCTCCTCGAAACCGGCGACCATGCGCAGCACCGTCGTCTTGCCGCAACCGGATGGGCCGAGGAACGAGACGAACTCGCCCGGTTCGACATCGAGGCTGAAATCCTGGACCACCGTGTTGGTGCCGTAGGACTTTCGCACATGCTGGATGGAGAGGAATGGCTCGGCCATGGCTTTTTCTTTCGATCAGTTCGCGGCGATCAGTTCGGGCGGTTCGCCGATTTCGGCGCAAAGCGGGACAGGAGTTGGATCAACGACATGCAGCCCCAGGTAATGGCGAAGGCGATGACGGCAAGGGCTGCCGGCTCATAGGCGCGGTTGGCGCCGATGTTCTGCAAATAGGGGCCGAAGGCTGGCCGGTTGAGCAGGCTGGCCATGGTGAACTCGCCGATGACGATGGCGAAAGTCAGGAACGCGCCCGACAGCACGGCGATCAGCACATTGGGCAGGATGACGCGGGTGATGATCGTGCCCCAGCCGGCGCCAAGGATCTGCGCGGCCTCGGTCAGCGTGCGCACGTCGATGGTACGCAACCCGGTATCGACGGCGCGATACATATAAGGCAGCGCCAATGTCGCATAGCCGATCACGAGCAAGGCGCTGGCGCCGAAATCGCTGGCCAGGAACGGCAGCGGCGAGTTCGAGCCGTACATCCGGATATAGCCGAAGACGATGACGATGGCCGGAATGACCAGCGGCAACAGCGTGATGAATTCGACGATTGGCCGCAGTTGCGGCAAGCGCAGCCGGATCCAGTAGGCCGCCGGCACCACGACCAGCACGCCCAGGATGATGGTGAACACGGCCGCGATCACCGAATACAGGAACGTCGCCTGAAAGCGCGGATCACCAAGCACGATCTGATAGGCGTCGAAAGAATGGACGCCGCGCCGCAGGCGCAGCGAAAACTCGAACGTCGCAATCAGCGGAATGAAGAAATAGGCCGCGGAAACAATAAAGACGACCCAGGCCCAGAACTTACCCGACTTCATTTGAGCCACCTCTCGGAACGGGTCCGGAACCAGATATAGAAGACATTGGCCAGCCCGGTGATGACGATCATGCCGAAGGCGATGGCATAGCCGAGTTGCGGATTATGCAGCACGTCGCCGTTGATTTGCGAATACAGTTTGATGGGAACGATGTTGAGCGTCGGACCGGTGAACGCATAGGCCGTCGCAATGGCCCCGAAGGCGTTGGCAAACAGCAAAATGACAGTGCCGAGGAAGCTCGGGAACAGGACCGGGATCACCACCATGCGCCAGTACTGCCACTGGGTGGCGCCAAGCGTGGCGGCGGCCTCGTTCCATTCCTTTTTCAGGCCGTCGATCGCCGGCACGATGATCACCACCATCAGCGGTATCTGGAAGAACAGATAGACAACGATGAGACCCGAACTGGTCAGAAAATTGAAGCCCATCGCATAGATGTTCATGCCGAACACGTCGCGCAGGATGATCGTTACGATGCCCACCCGCCCGAGCGTCGCTATGAAGGCAAAGGCGAGCGGCAAGCCGGCGAAATTGGAAGCCACGCCTGAGAAGGTAAGCGTCGCGGAGCGCACCCAACTCGGCAGACCGCCGCGCACAATCGCAATCGCCAGCGCAAGCCCGGCAAACGCCCCGATAATGGCCGACCAGAAGCTGATCCAGATCGACGCCCAATATGAATTGCTGATGGAGGGGTCGCTCACCAGCTGCAATATGTTGTCGAAGGTGAATTGGCCTTCACCGTTCTGGAACGCGCCCAACACCAGATAGAGCGTGGGCAGGATCAGGAACATCAGGACAAAGATAAAAAAGGGCGTCACGCCGATCCAATGCGTCGGAAAGCGGAAAGCGGTCGCCTCTTTGGGCGACGCCGGCTTGGTGGCAAAAGCCTGATTTGAAAGCGAGAGATCGGTCATGCGCCGGCTACCGTCTTCGAGGAAAGGCCGGGCGACCGCTTGGCCGCCCGGTGGATTTCAAACTTTACTTGACGTTGGCGCCGACAGTGGCGTCCCAGTTCTTGCTGATGGTTTCCTTGGCCTTGCCCTGCTCGTCGAGCGTCGGGAACACCGCGGCCGCATAGGACTCTGCCGGCGGCAGCTTGGCCAGCACGTCCGCCGGAATCTTGCCGTTCTTGGCGAGATCGTTGAAGCGGATCGGGTGGCAGTAGCCCTTCAGCCAGCCGATCTGGCCTTCGTCGGAGTAGAGATACTCCAGCCAAAGCTTGGCAGCGTTCGGATGCGGTGCGTAGGCGCTGATCGCCTGCACGTAGACGCCGGCGACAACGCCGGTCTTCGGCACGACGACGTCGACCGGCGGGTTGCCTTTCAGCGTATCGCGGCCGGCAAGCGCGTTGTAGTCCCAGGTGACCAGGATCGGGGTCTGGCCCTGGGCGAGCGTTGCGGCCTTGCCGACGACCGGAACGAAGTTGCCAGCGGCGTTGAGCTTCTTGAAGAAGTCGAGACCTGCGGTGCCGGCAGCTTCACCAGCGGCGGCGCCCGTCGACAGGCCAGCAGCATAAACCGCCTGGATGGCCTGGTTCGAAGCGCGCGGGTCACCGGCGAGGGCGACTGCGTTGGCAAATTCCGGCTTCAGGAGGTCAGCCCAGTCGGCAGGAGATTCCTTGACCAGATCCTTGTTCACTTCGAACGACAGCACACCGTAATAGTCGCCGGTCCAGGCGCCGTCGGCATCCTTGGCGCTATCCGGGATCGAATCCCAGGTCGACACCTTGTAGGGCATCAACAGGCCGTCGGCCTTGGCGGTCGGGCCGAACGACAGGCCGACGTCGATGACGTCGGGAGCCTGCGGGCCCTTATTGTCCTTGTTGGCCTTGATGGCTTCGACCTCGTCGCCGGAACCGGCGTCGGGGTTGAGCTCGTTGATGGTGATTTCCGGATACTTCGCCTTGAAGCCGGCGATGACGTCGCCATAACCGCACCAGTCATGCGGCAGTGCGATGGTGGTGAGCTGGCCTTCCTTCTTCGCCGCGGCAACCAGTTCATCCATGGACTGGGCCGACGAGATAGCAGAGGTCGCCATAAGGGCGACGGCCGATAGGGAAAGCACTTTCCCCGTGAACTTGAACATGTGTCCTCTCCGTTGAACTGGCGTCGCAGGACGCCTCCGATGCGGGTATCGTTTTCATGTGACAGCCAGATGAAAGCTTTTTGAAACTGGCCCCCGGCGCACAAAAAGTTAACTCTTTTTAACAGGCTGTAGCAATTAGCCCTCACTTAATTTTCCGGCTAATGGTTTATCGCCTTGTCTCTTGCCCCCTTGCCCTTTCCTTTCCCCTCGTTTCCAGATCAAGTTCCGGCACCAAACTCCGCCTCAGACGGTGCCGGCTATGGCGTTCTCGAGCAGCGTCAGCGCCGCTTTTTTGGTCAGCTTGACAGGATTGCCGCCGGCGGTCGGATCGACCACCGCCATGTCGGCGATCAGCCCCTTGCGCTTTTTGTCCATGTCGAGGCCCTTGATCAGGCCCGGCAGCGCATGCGGCACCTTCAATTCCTTGCGCAGCTTGATGATCGCCTTGGCGAAGCCGTCGAAACCGCCCCTGATGCCGCAATAGGCGGCGAGCCGGGCGATACGCTCCTCGATGGAGTCCCGGTTGAAGGCCAAGACATAAGGCATGAACACCGCATTGGTCATGCCGTGATGGGTGTCATAGAGCGCGCCGATCGGGTGCGACAGCGAGTGGATGGCGCCCAGCCCCTTCTGGAAGGCGGCGGCACCCATCGCCGCCGCACTCATCATATGGGCGCGGGCGACGAGGTCCTTGCCGTTGGCATAGGCCTTGGGCAGGTTCTCGAACACCAGGCGCACGCCTTCCACCGCAATGCCGTCAGCCATCGGGTGATAGCCCGGCGCGCAATAGGCTTCGAGGCAGTGCGCCAGCGCGTCCATGCCGGTGCCGGCGGTGATAAAGCCGGGCATACCGACCGACAGTTCAGGATCGGCAATGACGATTGCCGGCAAAAGTTTCGGATGGAAGATCACCTTCTTGGTGTGCGTCGCTTCATTGGTGATGACGCCGGCACGGCCGACTTCCGAACCGGTGCCGGCGGTGGTCGGCACCGCGATGATCGGCGCAATGGCGTCGGAATCGGCGCGCGTCCACCAGTCACCGACATCCTCGAAGTCCCAGATGGGCCTTGTCTGGCCGGCCTGGAAGGCGATCAGCTTGCCGAGATCGAGCGCCGAGCCGCCGCCAAAGGCGATGACGCCATCATGCTTGCCCTTCTTGAACACAGCGATGCCGGCGGTGAGATTGGAGTCCACCGGGTTCGGCTTCACTTCGGAAAACACGCCATAGGACACCTTGGCGTCGTCGAGGATCTTTAGGGTCGAAGCGACAACCGGCAGCTTGGCCAGGCCCGGATCGGTGACGAAGAGCGGCCGCTTGATGCCGGTGGCCGCAAGCACGTCGGGCAGTTCCTTGATGCGCCCGGCGCCGAAGCGGACGGTGGTTGGGTAGTTCCATTTGGAGATCAGCTTGGACATGTCTTGTCTTTCAAAAATCAGATGGCTTCGCGCAGATGGAAGGATTTCGGCCTGGTCAGATTGTCATAACCGAGCGCCGACAGGGCAACACCCTTGCCGGTATCCTTGACGCCGGTCCACACCAGCGCCGGATCGAGATAGTCGCAGCGGTTCATGAACACCGTGCCGGTCTCGACGCGGTCGCCGATCGCCACCGCATGCTCGATGTCGCCGGTCCAGATCGAGGCCGTCAGGCCGTAGGGGCTGTCATTTATCAGCGCGATCGCCTCCTCGTCATTGCGCACCTTCATGATGCCGACGATCGGACCAAAGCTTTCCTCGCGCATGACGCTCATCTGGTGGTCGACTTGGGTCAGCACTTCCGGCGCCAGATAGGGCGAGCCGGCTTTGTCGTTAGCCACCTTCATATTGATATGGGCCACCGCGCCCTTGCGCAGCGCCTCGGCCTTCTGCTCACGGATCAGGTCGGCAAAACGCGCTTGCGCCATCGGCCCCATTGTCGTCGCCTGCTCCAGCGGATTGCCGACGACATAGTTCTTCGTCTCGGCGATGAAGCCTTCTACGAACTGGTCATAGACCTTCTCATGCACATAGACGCGCTCGATGCCGCAGCAGCACTGGCCGGAATTGTAGAAGGCGCCGTCCACCAGATTGGCCACCGCATGGTCGAGCTTTGCATCCGGCAGCACATAGGCCGGGTCCTTGCCGCCGAGCTCGAGGCCGAGCGTCATGAAGGTGCCGGCCGCCGCCTTCTCGATGGCACGACCGCCGCCGACCGAACCGGTGAAGTTGACATGGTCGATCTTGCCGGAGCCGAGCAGCTTTTCGGTTTGGGCGTGGTTGAGCACGACATTCTGGAACACGCCCTTGGGCAGGCCAATTTTGTCGAATGCCTGCTGGAAGCGTTCGCCGACCAGCAGCGTCTGCGCCGCATGTTTCAGGATAACGGTGTTGCCGGCCATCAGCGCCGGCACGATGGTGTTGACCGCGGTCAGATAAGGATAGTTCCACGGCGCGATCACCATGACGACGCCGAGCGGATCCTTCTTCACATAGCGGCGGAAGCCGTCCTTCGGATTGGAAGCCGGCACGGATTTCAGCGCAGCTTCAGCGATCTCGACCATATAGTGCGTACGTTCCTTGACGCCGCCGAACTCGCCGCCATAGCGCACCGGGCGCCCCATCTGCCAGGCGATCTCCGGCACGATCTCGTCGGTCATCGCGACCAGCGCTTCGAGCATCGCCAGCATATACTTGCCGCGCTCGACGATCGGCGTCAGCGCCCACTTCTCCTGCGCCGCCTTGGCGCGCTCGACCGCGGCATTGATCGCCTGGTCGGTCGCGATCGGCCGCTCGGCATAGATCGAACCATCGATGGGGGATTTGAGTTTGACCGTTTCGGTCATCGTTTAAGTCCTCGCACTTTTACAACAATCAAGAATGACATGGATTGGCGCTGACCCCGTTCCAACGCTGGCGCACTCTTTCCCCATTCTCAACGGGGAAAGAGTGGAGGCGGCCCGACGTCAGCTGCTACCCTAGTACCGCTCGAACCCCCTGTGCAGTTCCCAATCCGTAATCCGGCGGTCGTATTCGAACTGCTCCCACTTTGCGGTGTGGACATAATGCTCGAGCACGTCGTCGCCGAGTGCCTGTTTCAGCATCTTTGACTTGGCCAGCGTCTCGGTGGCGTCGCGCAGCGTCTTCGGGATCTCCGGCAGGCGCGAGGCCTGGTAGGCATCGCCGACGAAGGGCTTCTGCAGTTCCAGCTTTTCATCGATGCCGGCAAGGCCGGCCGCGATCAGGGCCGCGAAGGCGAGATAGGGGTTCAGGTCGGCGCCGCCGATGCGGCATTCCATGCGAATGCCCTTGGTGCCCTCTCCGCACAGGCGGAAGCCGGCGGTCCGATTGTCCTCGCTCCACATGATCTTGGTCGGCGCGAAGGTGCCGGCCTGGAAGCGCTTGTAGGAGTTGATGTAGGGCGCCAGGAACCAGGTGAATTCCTTGGCGTATTTCAGCTGTCCCGCCGCCCATTGCTGGCCGAGCGTCGACAAAGTCCAATCGGCCTTCTTGTCGAAGAACAAAGGCGTCTTGCCATCGGCGCTCCACAGCGAATTGTGGATGTGGCTGGAATTGCCGGCGAGCCCGTAATTGTACTTGGACATGAAGGAAATCGCCTTGCCTTCGGACTCGGCAATTTCCTTGGCGCCGTTCTTCAGGATGACGTGGCGGTCGGCCATGTCGAGCGCCTCGGCATAGCGCACATTGATCTCTTCCTGGCCCGGGCCCCATTCGCCCTTGGAATTCTCGATCGGGATGCCGGCCGCTTCCATCTCGTTGCGAAGCCGGCGCATGACGCCTTCTTCCTTGGTGGTGATGCCGATCTGGTAGTCGCCGATGTAAGGCGACGCGGTGTCGAGACCCTGCCAGTGCTTCTTGCGGGCGGAATCATAGGTCTCGTTGAACAGGTAGAATTCGAGCTCGGAAGCGAAGTAGCCGATATAGCCACGCTCGGTGAGCCGCTTGACCTGCTTCTTCAGGATGGCGCGCGGCGAATGCGGCAGGTCGTCATGGGTATGGTGGTCGAGCACGTCGCAGATCACCAGCGCCGTCTTTTCAAGCCACGGAATGCGCCGCAGCGTCGCGAGGTCCGGCTTCATGACGAAGTCGCCATAGCCCTTCGACCAGCTTGCCGCCTTGTACCCCGGCACCGGCTCCATATCGATGTCTGCGGCGAGCAGATAGTTGCAGCCATGCGTCTCGTCATGGGCGGAATCGACGAAGTACTGCGCCAGGAAGCGTTTTCCGGCGAGCCGCCCCTGCATGTCGACGATGCAGGCCAGCACCGTGTCGATCTCGCCATTGGAGACCGCTTTCTTCAACTGATCGAACGAGAAATTTCCGGCCATTCCTTTGGCTCTCCAGTGCTGGTCGATTGAGGACAAACCATGGCCGGCGGGACGACGGCCATGGCCATGATTGTTGATGTCAGTGGCCGGTTTCGCCGACCGCCTGTTCGGCTGCCTTGATCGCCGCCTGGCGCGCGGCGATGATGTCGCCGAGCGGTGGGCCCTGGAAGCGATTGCGCTCGAATGCGAACCAGACAATCGCCGTCAGGATGAAGAAGCCGACGGTGATATAGAGCGCCCAGTCGTTCGGCGGCTGGATGCCGATGACGAAGATCAGGATCATCGACACGATCGAGAGAACGCCGAACAGCATGAAGATGCCGCGGCCCATGTTCCACGGCCCCATCTTGTCCCACTTCGGTGTGCCCCAGGCCAGCATGCCAAGCACGATCGGCACGATGAAGGAGAGGAACAGGAAGATGACGGTGCAGGACACCACGATGGTGTAGGCCGAGGTACCGGCGACCGAAACCAGTGTCGAGCCCCAGACGAACAGCACCGACAGGATCGATGCCGTCCAGATCGCCGCCACCGGCGTGCGGTAGGTCGGGCTGACCTTGGCAAGCGCCGAAGAGCCCGGCAGGCCGCCGTCCCGCGAGAAGGCGAAGATCATGCGCGATGCCGAGGTGACGGTTGCGAGGCCACACAGCAACTGGGCCAGGAATACGACGAGGTAGACGAATTCCTTGAGCCCCGTGCCGACACGCTGGTCGAAGGCCCAGAAGAACACATTCCAGCCCTGCTTGGCGGCGTCGTCCATGTTCGGGATCATCAGCACGAAAGCGGCCAGGAAGAGATAGCCGAACAGTGCCGACCAGATCACCGACATGACCATGGCGCGCGGCACGGAGGATGCCGCCTTGATGGTTTCTTCCGAAGTGTGCGCCGAAGCATCGTAGCCGGTAATCGTGTAGATCGGCAGCAGCAGGCCAAGAGCGAACACCCAGGCGTTGGAGACCGACGGCCAGACGCTGGCGCCGGCGTCACCCGAGTAGTTGTGGAAGGTGAAGAGCCGGCTGAAATCCCAGGTCTCGGCGGAGAACAGGCAGACGACCGCGATCAGGATCGAACCGAAGAAGATCAGATAGCCCGAAAAGTCGGTCAGCTTCGCTGTCAGCTTGATGCCGAGATGGTTGATCAGCGCCTGGGCGCCGGTGATGATAATCAGAAAAATCATCTGGTTGGTGAGCGTGCCCTCGATGCCGAGCGTCGGTCCGAAGGCGCCGATGAAGAACGTCCAGGTGCCGACATTGATGGCGCCGAGCACGGTGATCAGGCCGAGCAGGTTGAGCCAGGCCGTCACCCAGCCGGTGCCGCGGTTGCCGAGGATCGAACCCCAGTGATAGAGGCCGCCTGCCGTCGGATAGGCCGAGCTGATCTGCGACATGGCAACCGCGAAGGTCAGCGAGACGAAGCAGCCGACCAGCCAGCCAATGCCGATGCCGATGCCGCCGGCGCCCGACGTTGCCTGCGCCAGCGAATTGATGCCGCCCGACAGGATGCAAATGATGGAGAAGGAAACCGCGAAGTTCGAAAAGCGGCTGAGCCGCCGCTCCAGTTCCTGGGCGTAGCCCATGCTGTGGAGGTGCTTTACGTCCTCCGCCTTATCAACTTCTGTATAACCCGGTGCTGCCATTTGAAGTCCCCTTTTTACGTTCTTAGCTGGCCGACCCTGCCCCGGACGGCTTGCGCCGGCCGGAGCATCTGGTCTTGCTGTTAGCCGGCCGTCTGGCCAACGGCTTTTTCCGCAGCCGCGATCTCCACCGCGCGGCGAGCAATGTCGGCGCCGATCGGCGGGCCCTTGAAGCGGCGCGACTCGATGCCGAACCACAGAACCACCAACAGAACGATCAGGCCAATGGCATAGTTGATCAGGATGTCGAATGGCGGCTGGATGCCGGCATACATCAGGACCAGAACGCCAAGCACCGTGATGACGGCGAACGGCTTGGACCAGATGCCGAGGCGGAACGGACCGAACTCGGTCCAGCTCTTGCCCTCCGCAAGCAGGCCAGCCGCCACCGGCATCGCGTAGGACACATAGAGGAACAATGCGCAGCCGGCGGCCAGTGCGGCAAAAGCCGGCGAGTACAGTGTCGCTGCGACCGCGAGCACCGCCCCGAGCCAGATTGCCGGCACCGGGGTACGCCATGTCGGACTGACGGTCTTCCACACCGACGAACCGGGCAGGCCGCCGTCACGCGCGAAGGCAAAGATCATGCGCGAGGTCGACGTCAGTCCGGCGAGCGCGCAGATGAAGTTCGCCAGCACGATCGCGATGGCAATGATGCTCTTCAGTAGGAATGGTGCCGGTAGGTTGTTGAAGAGATTGAACCAGGCATTGGCGCCGTCCTTCGCCGTCGCCGCCAGATCGGGGCTGGCCAGCACGAACGAGACGGCCATGACGAGGCCGAAGACCAGCGACCACAGGACCGAATGGATCATGCCGCGCGGTACTGCCACGCGGGCATTGTGGGTCTCCTCGGACGTGTGGGCCGAAGCGTCGAAGCCGGTGATCGTGTAGAGCGGGTAGAGCAGGCCGATCAGGAAGGCGACCAGTGCCGTCCGTGCGGTCGGAACATAACCGGCGCCGGCATCGCCCGTGTTGTTGACGAAAGTTGTGAGCCGCGAGAAATCCCAGCTCGCGCCCCAGATCAGGAACATCGCGGTCAACACGACGGCGACGACCAGAATGAGGTAGCCCGAGAAATCCGTCAGCATGGTGGTGAGCTTGATGCCGAAATGGTTGATCAGCGCCTGGGCCACCGTGATGATCACAACGCCGATCACCTGCTCCTGATACCCCCAGGCAGATACGTCGTGACCGAACACGCCGGACCAGACAAGGTCCTTGAACAGTGCATAGACACCGACATTGACCGAGGCGACGACGAAGACTAGGCCAAGCAGGTTGATCCAGGCCGTGGCCCAACCCCAGCCGCGCCCACCAAGAATTGACGACCAGTGGTAGAGGCCGCCGGCCGTTGGATAGGCCGAGCCAATTTGGCCAAGGGATGCAGCCACGACAAGCGCAAAGACGCCGCCGATGATCCAGCCGACAGTCGCCTCGAAGCCGCTGCCGGTTGCCATGGCCAGCGGGAAGGACGTGATGCCGCCCGCCAGAATGCAAATGATCGAAAAGGAAATCGCGAAGTTCGAGAAGCCGCTCATGCGGCGAGCCAATTCCTGGGCATAGCCCATGCTATGAAGCGTTTTTACGTCCTCCGACCTCTCGTGGTCTGATGTATCCGGTCCTGCCATTTTCGTTCCCCTCTTGTTTCTTAGCTGGCCGATTGAACTGACTTTCCCATTGCGTGTCGTCGGGAACCCTTGGCCTCCTCGGGTTCCAGATTCAAAAAGATGCCGGTGAGCAGATCCGCCCATTTCCGCTGCCCGGTCTCGCCGGATATTTCGTCGTTGCGGATTTCGATCATTGCGCAGGCAAGGCCGCGCGAGCGCGCATGGCGCTCGAGGGTGAAATAGACGCGGTCTGCCGGCGAATAGGGCTCGTTGATGCCGACGGTAACGCCGGAGAGACGCTGCAGCGCCGCCATCAGCGGCGACGCCAGCCGGCGGTCATCATCATGGATGATGCCGATATGCCAGGGCCGGTTCTTGCCCTTGTAGACCGGGGTGAAGGAGTGGACCGACACCAGCCATGTCTCCTGCCCGCGCGCCTGCCGGTCGTCGATGACGTTGGCGATCGTGTCGTGGAACGGACGCCACGACAGGGCGATGCGCTCGGCGCGCTGCGCGTCCGACAGGCCGGCATTGCCGGGAATGATCGTCGTCTCGCTGACCGGCGGCACTAGGTCGGGCGCGTCGAGCGGACGGTTGCAGTCGATGATCAGGCGCGAGATGCGGGTTTCGATGAGCGTCGCATCGAGCGCGGCGGCCATGCGGCGGGCCACCGGCAGCGCGCCGGGGTCCCAGGCGATGTGGCGGGAGAGATCATCGGCGGTCAGGCCGAGCGTGCCGAATTCAGCCGGCAGGAAATTGGAAGCGTGGTCGCAGGTCAGCACGAAAGGGCTGGATCCGCCGGGATTCGTCACCCCTACGGTATCAGACGATGCAAGGCTGGCGGGCCGTGCTCTCTCCATACTGCCGTCCCCTGGGGAGCGCTGTATCTTATGTTACGTATTTTGCCTCATTGCGTCCCTGTGGATGATTTCATACAGTTTGTCAGGCTTTGTCAAATGCGATTTCGGGGAAGTGCTGCAGACTAGGCCAAGGGTGGGGGATAACCATGATTTCCAGCATTGCCGAACTGATTTCGGACCGTATCGGCACAATGCCGGCTGGTGAGCGGCGTGCCGCACAAACGCTGATTGCCAACTATCCGCTGATCGGGCTGAAGACGGTCGCCGAGTTCTCGGCCGCTGCCGGCGTGTCGTCGCCGACCATCCTGCGCTTTGTCTCCAGGCTGGGCTTCCAGAACTATCCCGAATTCCAGTCGGCGCTGCAGGACGAACTGGCGGCGCAATTGCAGTCGCCGGCATCGCGCACGCTCAACCCGGCCTCCCCAAGCGGTGCGGTATCGCCGATGCTGGAAGCGACGTTGGACAACATGCGCGAGACCTTCAGGCATCTCTCCGACAGGCAGCTTGCCGACATCGCAGCCAGGCTTGCCGAGCGGCGCGGCAAGACCTTCCTGATCGGCGGCCGCTTCACCGACCCGCTGGCGCGCTACATGGCAGCCCACCTCGCCATCATCCAGCCCGATGTCTATCACCTCGCCGGCCAGGAGAGTGTCTGGCGCGACCGGCTGATCGACATGGGCAAGCGCGACGTGCTGGTGATCTTCGACATCAGGCGCTACCAGGACAGCCTGGTGCGCTTTGCCGAAACAGCGCACCAGCGCGGCGTGCAGATCGTGCTGTTCACCGACCAGTGGCTGTCGCCGATCGCACGCTTTGCCCGCCATGTCATCGCCGGACGCACCGCGGTGCCTTCGGCCTGGGATTCCTCGGCGGCATTGTTCGTCGTCGCCGAGACGCTGATCGGCGCCGTCACCAGGCAACTCGAGGCCGACAGCGCCAAGCGCATTCGCGACCTGGAAGGACTACGATAGGCCTTCGTTCAGCGGCACCAGATCGCGCGCCTGCGGATCAGTGCTGGACACGATCAAGCGATCGAATAGCCGCCATCGGCAAGCAGGCCATGGCCGGAGACGAATGCAGCATCGTCCGAGGCGAGGAAGGCCACGACCGTCGCCATCTCCTCGGGCGACCCGGCCCGGCCCGGTACGGTCGATGCCGCAAAGGCATCCTTGGCCTCGGTGCTCGGCCAGATGCGATCCTGAAACGGCGTGTCGATGATGCCGGGGTTGATGGCGTTGACGCGGATGCCTTGCTTGAACAGCTCGATTGACGCTGTCTTCGTCAGGCCGAGAACGGCGTGCTTGCTGGCAATGTAGAGGCCTGCATTGGCAAAGCCGATCACGCCCCCCATGGAGGCGTTGTTGATGATGGTGCCGCCGCCCTGGGCCAGCATCGCCTTTGCCTCGTGCTTCATCGACCAGAAGACACCGCGAACGTTGGCGTTGAAAATGGTGTCGTAGGTTTGGTTGGTTTGGTCGACGAATGGCGAGAACGCACCCTCGGTGCCGGCATTGTTGAAGGCGATATCGATCCGCCCGTAGGTCGAGACCGTTTTCGCGACCAGGTCGATCACGCTCTGCTCGACATTGACGTCGCCAACCACAGCGGTTGCCTCAAAGCCTTCGTTCCTGATGTCGGCGACGAAAGTTTCGATCTCGGCAGCACGTCGAGCGCTGGCAATTACCTTTGCCCCACGGCGCGCAAGTTCAAGCGCGGTAGCCCGGCCAATACCGGAGCTCGCTCCCGTGACGAGCGCAACTTTACCGTCAAGCGTGCGGAATGGCGTCTTGGTCATGATGAACCTCCATCTGTTGAATGCCCGGCCAGGCGCCAACTGATGGGCCAATCTGCCGGTGCCCATTATCTAGACGGTCCGAATAATGATGATTAGTCGATGAATTCTGACTACAGTAGTGAATATGGAATACCAATTGGGACGCACAGCATCATGCACGGAACCGAGCTTGCCGAGTTGTCGACTTTCCTGGCTGTCGCCCGCTACAGGAGCTTCAGACAGGCTGCGGTCGAGCGGGGCGTGGCGGCTTCGGCGATCAGCCACACGATCCGCAGCCTGGAGGAACGTGTGGGCGTGCGGCTGTTCCACCGCACCACGCGAAGCGTATCGCTGACCGAAGCGGGCGCACGATTTCATTCCGAGCTGCATCCCGCTTTTGAGCAAATCGAAAAGGCACTCGACAGCCTCAATTCCTTCAGGGGCACACCGTTCGGCACGGTCCGGATCAACGTTCCAACCTCTATCGCGCCCTTTGTGCTGCATGACGTGATGGGGCCATTGCTCAGACAGAATCCGGGCCTTCACCTCGACATCGTGGCCACGGACAGGCTGGTCGACATTGTCGAGCAGGGCTTCGACGCTGGTATCCGCTTTGGCGAGCGGCTGATGCAAGACATGATCGCCGTTCGCATCAAGCCGACCCTGCGCTTCTCGGTCGTCGGCTCTCCCGCCTACCTCGCCGGGCGCAAGACGCCCGTCATGCCCGCCGATTTGCGCGAACACGCCTGTATTCGCTACCGCTATCCCAGCGGCATTATCTACAACTGGCAGTTCGAGAAGAATGGCGAGGCTATCGATGTTGAAGTCAACGGCCCCATCACCCTCGACGACCAGGAACTGATGGTTGAGGCCGCGTTACAAGGCTGTGGCCTCGCTTACGTCTGGGACAACCGCGTGATGCGTCACTTGGCAAGCGGCGCGCTAATCCGCTGCCTGGATGACTGGTGTGCTCCGGACGACGGCCTGTGTCTCTACTACCCTAGCCGGCGCTATCTTTCCGCTGGTCTGCGAGCCGTGATCAACATGCTCAGGACCGGTTCCTAGCGGGCGCGCGTCTATCCAACCTTACGCAGATTTAATGTGCATGGCTGCGGCAGAATTGCCATAAAGCCATGATATTGCCGTGGCTTCGCACATACCGGGTGCGTCGCTGCGCGTTTTTTGCTTGGGGAAACCGGGTAGATTTTTTGCCAACCGGAGTGCCGATGGCCGCCTGGAAACAGATCGTTTTTGCGCTTGTGATCCTGGTCGCGGCTGTCCTCGCCTGGGCGCGCTTCTTTCCGGGTGCGCCGGAGGTTCTGGCACGCTGGGGCATCGACTGGGCCTATGCTTCGGCGCCCGCCACCACCGGCGCGGTCGACACCACGAAACAAGTAGGCGGCCGTAACGCTGCCGGCCGCCCGGCAAACGTCGTCGCCTTGCCCGCGGGCACCGCGACCATCAACGATCGCCTCCAGGCGATCGGCACCGGCCGCGCCTACGCCTCGGTGACGGTCAACCCATACAGCTCCGGCCGTCTTGTTGAATTCCTCGTCCAGTCCGGCACCCGTGTCGACAAGGGGCAAATCATCGCCGTTCTCGATTCCGAGACCGAGGTGATCGCGCAGGATCGTGCCAAGCTCGTCTTGCAGGACTCGCAGAACAAGCTCGACCGAGTGATATCGCTACGGGCTTCCAACGCCGCGACACCGGTCGCCGTCGCCGATGCCGAAGTGGTGCTGGCGGTCGCCAAACTGGTACTCCGCGATGCCGAACTTGCCCTGCAGCGCCGCTCGATCGTGGCGCCAATCGCCGGCACCGTCGGCATCCTGCCGATATCGGCCGGCAATTACGTGACCAGCCAGTCGGCGATCGCCACGCTCGACGACCGCTCTTCCATCCTGGTCGAGTTCCTGGTGCCCGAGCGCTTCGCCGCCGCCGTCAAGGTCGGCGCGCAGCTGTCGGCGACGCCGATCGCCAATCCGAGCAAGGCCTATACCGGCACGGTGTCGGCCATCGACAACCACATCGACGAAAAGAGCCGTACGCTTCTGGTCAAGGCGGCGATCGCCAATCCGGCGGATTCGTTGCGCGCCGGCATGTCGTTCGGCATCACCATGCGCTTCCCCGGCGACACTTATCCTGCCGTCAGTCCGCTGGCGATCCTGTGGGGTTCGGACGGCGCCTATGTCTGGCAGGTCGAGGACGGCAAGGCCAGGCGCGTTCCCGTGCGCATCATCCAGCGCAACACCGAGACCGTGCTGATCGACGCTAACATCGAGGACGGCGACATGGTGGTGACTGAAGGCACACAGAGCGTCAGCGAAGGCGGCGAGGTCCGCATCGCCGGCCACGACCAGCGCGCCGCCAACGCCGCCGAAGGCTCATGACCGCAGCCACCAAGACCGCCAGCGAGACAGGCTTCACCGCGCTCTTCATCCGCAGGCCGGTCATGGCCTTCGTGCTCAACACGCTGATCGCGGTGGCCGGCCTTGCCGCCTTCTACGGCGTCGAGATCCGCGAACTGCCCGATGTCGACCGCGCCGTCGTCACGGTGTCGACGACGTTCGAGGGTGCAGCCGCCGAAACCGTCGACCGTGAACTGACTGACACGATCGAGGGCGCGGTCGCGCGTGTCTCCGGCGTCAAGTCGATCTCGTCGACCTCCTCCTTCGGCCAGAGCCGCGTCACCATCGAGTTCAACGACGGCGTCGATTTGAACGTCGCCGCCTCCGATGTGCGCGATGCCGTCGGCCGCGTCGCCAACCAGATGCCCGACACCGCCGATCCGCCGCGCATCGTCAAGGCCGACGCCAATTCCGATCCGGTGATGCGGCTGGCCGTCACCTCGGATAGCATGTCGGTGCAGGATATGACGGTGATCGTCCAGGACCAGATCGAGGACGAACTGGCCGCCGTGCCCGGCGTCGCCGACGTCCAGGTCTACGGCGACCGCGACAAGATCTTCCGCATCGATGTCGACCAGAACAAGCTCGCCAGCCTCGGCTTCACCGTCGCTGATCTCAGGGCAGCGCTTGCCTCGGTTGCCTTCGATTCGCCGGCCGGCTCGATCACCACCACAAACCAGGATCTCATCGTCCGCACCACGGCTGACGTGACGACGCCGGAAGAATTCGAAAACATCATCATCGGCGGCACGACGCGCATCCGCGACGTTGCCACCGTCACGCTCGGCCCCGACATCGGCCAGACCTCATTGCGCTCCGACGGCAAGACCGGCATTGGCCTCGGCATCATCCGCCAGGCCGAATCGAACACGCTGGACATTTCGACCGGCGTGAAGGCCGCCGTCGCCAAACTTCAAGAAAACCTGCCCAAGGGCATGTCGATCAAGATCACCAGCGACGACGCGGTCTTCGTCAACGGCGCCGTGCACGAGGTCGAGATCGCGCTCGGCCTGTCGATCTCCATGGTGCTGATCGTCATCTACATCTTCCTGCTCGACTGGCGCGCGACGCTGATCCCAGGCCTGTCGATGCCGGTGGCCATGATCGGCACCATCGCCGCCATCTATCTCGCCGGCTTCTCGATCAACATCCTGACCTTGCTGGCGCTGGTGCTGGCCACCGGCCTGGTCGTCGACGACGCCATCGTCGTTCTGGAAAACATCGTGCGACGGCGCAATGAAGGCATGGGACCGCGTGCGGCCGCCGTGCTTGGCGCCCAGGAAGTGTTCTTCGCCGTCATCGCCACGACGCTGACGCTGGTCGCCGTCTTCGTGCCGATCTCCTTCCTGCCCGGGCAGACTGGCGGTCTGTTTCGCGAATTCGGCTTCGTGCTCGCCATGTCGGTGCTGCTCTCCTGCGTGGTCGCGCTGACGCTGTGTCCGATGCTGGCCTCGCGCATGCTGACCGGCGCATCGCTTCACCACGAAGGCGGCCATGGCATTGGCGCGCGCATCGGCGGCGCACTGAATTCCGCCTACAAGCGTGGCCTGCATGCCTGCCTCGGCGCGCCGTGGATCGTGCTGCTGGTCGCGGTGCTGTTTGCCGCCACCGCCTTCACTCTGTTCGGCACCATCCGCCAGGAATTGACACCGAGCGAGGACCGCGCGGTCGTGCTGTTGCGCATCAACGCGCCGCAAGGCGTCAGCCTCGACTACACTACACAGCAGATGCAGAGGATCGAGCGGCTGATCCAGCCGCTGCGCGATTCCGGCGAGATCGTCTCGACCTTTGAAAACGCCGGCCAGAACGGCGCCTACAACTCCGGCTTCATGGTGATGACGCTGGCGCCATGGGACGAGCGCGCGCGCAGCCAGCAGGAGATCATGGCTGAGATCAGCCAGCTGACAAGGCAGGTGCCATCCGTGCGCATCTTCCCGGTGCAGGCCAACAGCCTCGGCATCCGTGGCGCCGGCAACGGCCTGCAATTCGCGCTGGTCGGTAACGACCGCAAGGCGCTCGGCGACGCGGCGGTCAAAATCATCGCCCAGATGCAGGCCGACCCGCGTTTCCAGACGCCGCGGCTGTCCGTCGACCCGACGCAGCCGCAGCTGGCGGTGGCCATCGACCGCGAGCGCGCGTCCGATCTTGGCATCGACATATCAGGGCTTGCCAACACGCTGCAGGCGATGCTCGACGGCAACGATGTCGTCGACGTCTACATCGCCGACCGCAGCTACGGTGTGAAGCTGGTTTCGACCACCAACCCGATCAATGATCCGACCGATCTCGAAAACATTTTCCTCAAGACCGCCGACGGCCGCTTCGTGCCGATGTCGACCATCGCCACGCTGACCGAGCGCGCCGTGCCGCCGTCGCTGACGCGCGAACAGCAGCAGCCATCAGTGGCGATCACCTCCAATCTGAACGGCAATTTCGCGCTCGGCGATGCGCTCGGCGTCGCCGAGCAAATCGCCACGCCGCTGCTGCCGCCAGGCAGCCGCATCCTGCCGCTGGCCGAAGCCGCCACACTGGGCGAGACCAACAGCGCCATGGTCACCATTTTCGGCTTCGCGCTGGTCATCATTCTGCTGGTGCTTGCCGCCCAGTTCGAGAGCTTTGTCAGCGCTGTCATCATCATGGCGACGGTGCCGCTCGGCCTTGCCTGTGCGATCTTTGCGCTGCTTTTGTCAGGCACCAGCCTCAACGCCTACAGCCAGATCGGCCTGGTGTTGCTGGTCGGCGTCATGGCCAAGAACGGCATCCTCATCGTCGAATTCGCAAACCAGTTGCGCGACCGTGGGCTCGGCGTACGCGAAGCGATCGAGCAGGCCTCGATCATCCGCCTGCGTCCGGTGATGATGACGATGATCTGCACCATCCTCGGAGGCGTGCCGCTGGTGCTGGCCGCCGGCGCCGGCGCCGAGGCGCGCATCGCGCTCGGCTGGGTGATTGTCGGCGGGCTGGGCCTCGCCACCGTCTCGACGCTGTTCCTGACCCCGGTCGCCTACCTCCTGCTCGGCCGCTTCGTCACGCCGAAGACGCATGAGGAAGCCAGGCTGAAGCGCGAACTGGAAGAAGCGGCGTACACCAATGTCGAGCCGGCGGAGTAGCTCCCCTTACCCTCCCCCTTTGTGGGGAGGGTCGGACCGCAGGTCCGGGGTGGGGTGCGGCGCAGACCGAGGTGAGCACAGCGTTCACGCCAATCGCAGAGGTGGGAGCCAGACCCCCACCCCGACGAAAGAGCAGTTCTGCTCTTTCCCACAAGGGGGAGGGTGAAGGAGGTCACGGCCTGATAAACACCTTGCCATTCGGCTTGGCCAATTCCACCGGCACCTTCGCCATCGCTTCATCCAGCGGCAGCACCGCCGTCACATTCGTCGACCAGCGGCCGTCGGAAAAGCGCTTCTGCGCTTCCATGATCGCCGGGCCGCGCTTGTCGCGGAACTCGCGCATCCATTCGACCAACCAGAAGCCTTCAATGTGCTTGTGCTGGAAGATCAGCTGGCCGGGCTCACGGATGACGGTGGTGTCGGGGTCGAGCCGGCCATAGATGATCCAGCGCGAGCGCTTCGGCATGGCGTCGAAGATCGTCGACGCCAGCGGCCCGGTCACCGCGTCGAGGAAAATGCGCGGCTGTTCGGTCTTGACCACCTCGCGCAGCGCGGCCTTGAAATCCGGCGCCTTCTCGTTGAGCACATGGACGGCGCCGATCTCCTTCAAGTGCGGGATCTGTTCGTCGCGGCGCACGGTGACGATCGGCCGATACCCTGCCTCCTTGGCGAGGCCCGCGATCAGCTTGCACAGCTGGCTGGCGCCGGCGGTCATGATGAAGGCTTTCTCGCCTGCCTCCTTGACGATATCGAACATGGCGAGTGCCGTCAGCGGATTGACGATCAACGCCGCACCGTCCTCGTCGCGGACGGTGTCGAGCAGCGGGATGCAGCCCGCGGCTTCCGCCACCGCGTATTCGGCCCAGGAGCCCCAGTTTGTCACACCGGTGGCAAAGGCGACGCGCTTGCCTGCAAGGCTCTTGGGATAGGGCTCGTCACCGGTGGCGACAATGGTACCGACGCCCTCGAAGCCGGCTGGCTGGCCCTTTACGCGTGGCTGCCCATATTGGCCTTTGATGAAGGCGACATCGGACGGATTGATCGAGGCGAGGCTGACCTTGATCAGCACCTGGCTCGGGCCGGGCGTCGGCACGCCGATGCTGCCTGGCCGCAGATACGGCTCCATCGCTTCCAACACGCTGCCGGAAGGCGTCCTGGTGTAGCCGTCGCCGGTGAGCAGCAGCGCTTTCATTTCGGAGGGGATAGCCATGGCGGGCTCCTTACGGTTTGAGGATGAGCTTGCCTGAGGCACCGCGGCCGAGCACGCGCTTCAGCACGGCGGCGGCGTCGGCCAGCGGATACGTGCCTTCGATCACTGGCCGCACCTTGCCGGAGAGATACCAGCCGACAAGCTCCTTCATGTTGTCGGCATAGACGCGCGGCTCCTTGGCGGTGAACGCGCCCCAGAACACGCCGACCACCGAAAAGCCCTTGACCAGCGCCAGATTGACGGGGAATTGCGGGATGGTGCCGGAGGCAAAGCCGATGACCAGCAGCCGGCCGTTCCACGCCATCGAGCGGGCGAGCACGTCGAAGGTTGCGCCGCCGACCGGATCGAAGCCGACATCGACGCCCTTGCCGCCGGTGACCTCTTTCAGCGCCTCTTTGAGATTGTCGTAGCCGAGCGCGATGTCGGCGCCGGCTTCGGCGGCAATGCGGCGTTTTTCCTCCGACGAGGCGACGCCGATGACGCGCGCGCCAAGCGCCTTGCCGATCTGGATTGCGGCGATGCCGGTGGCGCCGGCCGCGCCGAGCACGCAGAGCGTCTCGCCTTCTTTCAACACGCCGCGCTGCTTCAGCGCATAATGCGAGGTGCCGTAACCGGCCAGCAGCGCGCAGGCGTCAGCGGCGGGCATATCGGGCGGCAGCGGCATGACCAACGGTTCGGCGGCAGCCACCCGCTCGGCATAGCTGCCATGGGTCGAGAGCGCGGCAACGCGGTCACCGATCTTGACCGATTTAACCCCCGGCCCGATCGCGATCACCCGTCCCGCGACCTCCATGCCGGGCACGAAAGGCAGCGGCGGCTTCATCTGATAGAGGCCCTGGACGAGCAGGCCGTCGGGATAATTCACGCCGATCGCCTCGGCCTCGATAACGACCGTGTTGCCCTTGGCCTCCGGCTCCGGCCAATCGCCATAGACGAGCTGGTCGAGCGGCGCGAAATCGCGGGCGATGATGGCTTTCATGCGCTCAGACCTTTTCCTGCGTGTACTTCCTGAGCTCGGTGCGCGCCACTTGCCGGCGGTGCACGGCGTCCGGCCCGTCGGCAAGGCGCAGGGTTCTGAGATGCGTCCACGAGCGCGCCAGCGGCGTGTCCTGGCTGATGCCTTGCGCGCCGAACATCTGCACGGCTTCGTCGGTGACCTTGAGCGCGACGCGCGGTGCGATGACCTTGATCTGGCTGATCCAGGGGGCGGCGGCGCGCGCATCGCCCTGGTCGATCATCCACGCCGCCTTGAGGCAGAGCAGCCGCGCCATCTCGATCTCCATCCGGCATTCGGCGATGATGTCGAAATTGGCGCCGAGTTTTGCCAAAGGCTGGCCGAAGGCTTCGCGGCGGACGGAGCGCTGGCAGAGCAGCTCCAGCGCCATTTCGGCCTGGCCGATGGCGCGCATGCAGTGATGGATGCGGCCGGGGCCGAGCCTGCCTTGCGCGATCTCGAAGCCCCTGCCCTCGCCCAGGATCAGGTTTCCCGCCGGCACCGTCACATTGTCGAAGCGGAGATGCATATGGCCATGCGGCGCGTCATCGTCGCCATAGACCTGCATCGGCCGAAGCTTGGTCACCCCCTTGGTGTCGGACGGCACCAGGATCATCGAATGACGGCGGTGCTGCGGCTCGCTTTCGCCGCCTGTGCGAACCATGACGACATAGATGGCGCAGCGCGGATCGCCGGCGCCCGACGCCCACCATTTCTCGCCGTTGAGCACATAGTCGTCGCCTCGCCGCTCGCAGCGCATGGCGATGTTGGTGGCGTCGGACGAGGCGACATCCGGCTCGGTCATCAGATAGGCCGAGCGGATTTTTCCTTCGAGCAGCGGCTCCAGCCATGCCTTCTTGTGATCGTCCGAGCCGTAGCGCTCCAGCACCTCCATATTGCCGGTGTCGGGCGCCGAGCAGTTGAAGGTCTCGGCGCCGAGATGCGCCTTGCCCATCTCCTCGGCTAGATAGGCATATTCGACCGTCGAGAGCCCATAGCCGCGCTCCGAGCCGGTCAGCCAGAAATTCCACAGGCCGCGCTCTTGGGCCTTATTCTTCAGCCCTTCGAGGATCTCGGTCTGCCGTGGCGTATAGACCCAGCGGTCGCCGCCTTTGCCGACCTCGCCCAGAAACTCATGGTCGAGCGGCATGATTTCGTCGCGCACCATGGCGGCGACGCGGGCGTGGATCGGCTTCAGCCGCTCGGTCATGCCGAGATTCATGTCGCTCATCGTGTGTTCTCCTCAGCCGCACCCAGACCACGCGCCGCGAATGCGACGACCTCGCCGACAATTGCCTCGATATCGCCGTCCGTCTCTGTCGGACGCGGCGTGTACCAGAACAGCGGCGAGTTCAGCGTCAGGAACATCAACTGTTCGGCAATGCCGATCGTATCGAAGCGCATGTCGCCTTCGTCGCGCGCAGCTGCAATCGCCTCGCGGAAAATGCGGCCGTAAGCGTCGCGCGACTGCATCAGCCGGGTGAATTCCTCGCGCTGTTCCGGCGTGGTCGCGCCGCGCAGATAAAGCTCGACGCCTTCCCAGACGACGCGCTGGAACGGCTTGGTGCGGATCATCTGGCCGCAATGGATGGCCGCCATCTTGCGCCAGCGTCCAATCGCCGGGCCAGGCTGCGCGCGCACCTGCTCTATTGCGGCGAAATTCATGTCCATGCCGGCGCGGAACACGTCGGCGAACAGATCGGCCTTGGAAGGGTAATGGTGGTAGATGCGGCCCTTGGTCGAGCCAAGGCTGCGCGCGACATCGTCGATGGAACTCGCCGTATATCCGCGCTGCATGAAACAGATGGCGGCGGCGCGCAATATGTCCGCGCGCGGGCGATCGAGCAGTGGAATTTCGACGCCGAGCATCGGATTTCGCCTTCCGCCTGCTTTCCGCAATGCTATGCGGGAATTGAGGCCTTTACGACTGGCCAAAAGTTGAACATACTACCGGGTATGTTGTCAATGCGGCAACCGCCCAAAGAGGCGAAGTACCGCGGGGAGGATCGATGAGCTATCTCGACGAGCTGTTCTCAGTTGCCGGCAAGACCGCGCTGGTGACCGGAGCCGCAACCGGCATCGGCCGCATGGTTGCGACGGCTTTGGTCCGGGCTGGCGCCACCGTGATGATCGCCTCGCGCAAAGGCGAGGATTGCATCAAGGTCGCCGAGGAGTTGAACGAACTCGGCGCCTCCGGCCATGCCGCAGGTTTCGCTGGTGACGTGTCGAGCGAAGCAGGCATTGCCGCCCTGGTCGCCGAGGTCAAGGCGCGGACCGAGCGGCTGCACATACTGGTCAACAATGCCGGCATATCCTGGGGCGCCTCGCTGGAGGATTTCCCCTACAACGGCTGGGCCAAGGTGTTCGCCGTCAACGTCACCGCCGTCTTCCATCTGACGCGCGAATTGCTGCCGCTGCTGGAAGCCGCCGCCAGCGATGCCGATCCGGCCCGCGTCATCAATCTGGGCTCGGTGATGGGCACGCAGCCGCTGGCCGACGATGCCTATTCCTACACCGCGTCCAAGGGCGCCGTTCACCATCTGACGCGCACGCTGGCGATCGAGCTCGCGGCGCGGCTCATCACCGTCAACGCCTTCGCCCCCGGCCCCTTCCAGAGCCGCATGACCGCCTTTGCCACCGGCACCGAGGAAAAGGCCAAACATGTCGGCAGCCATGTCCCCATCGGCCGTATCGGCGTGGCGGATGACATTGGCGGCGCAACGCTCTATTTGTGCAGCCGTGCCGGTTCCTATGTCACCGGCGCCATCCTGCCGATCGACGGCGGGCAGTCGGTGCAGCATGGGCTGACATTGTTCAAGGAATGAGCCGCGGCCGGCGGCAAGGGGAGAACATCGCAGTGGAACCGATCAGTCTCGATGTGCTTTTGGCCAGCGTCGGCAAGGAAGTCGGCGTCTCACCCTGGCGCGTGGTCACGCAGACCATGATCGACCAGTTCGCCGACGCCACCGACGACCATCAGTTCATCCATTGCGATCCCGAGCGTGCCAGGCTGGAGACGCCGTTCGGCGGCACCATCGCGCATGGCTTCCTGTCGCTGTCGCTGCTCTCGGCAATGACCTTCGAGACCATGCCGCCGCTGGAAAAGAGCAAGATGGGCGTCAATCACGGTTTCGATTCGCTGCGCTTCCTTGCCCCTGTGAAGACCGGCGCGCGCATCCGCACCCGTTTCGTGCTGGCCGACGTCAAGGTCCGGCCGTCGGGTTGGGTGCAGACGGCGCATGACGTGACCATCGAGATCGAAGGCTCGAAAAAGCCGGCGCTGACCGCGCGCTGGCTGACGCTGACGCTGATCGAGCGTGAGCCGGAGACCGCATGAGCGGCGACGCCAACGCGATCGATCAGGCAGCACTTGCGCCCTATCTCGAGGCGCACATCCCGGGTTTTGCCGGGCTTTCCGCAATCGAAAAATTCAAATCCGGCCAGTCGAACCCGACCTATTTGCTGACAGCTACCAGCGGCCGTTACGTTCTGCGCGCCAAGCCGCCGGGCCAGTTGCTGAAATCGGCACACCAGGTCGACCGCGAATTCACCGTCATGAAGGCGCTTGCCGGCACCGCTGTGCCGGTGCCCAGGATGCTGCATCTGTCGGGCGAGGACTCGCCGATCGGCCGCATGTTCTATGTCATGGACTTCCTCGACGGCCGCATCTTCTGGGATCCGGCTGTGCCGGAAGCCAGTGGCAATGACGAGCGCGCCGCCCTCTACGACGCCATGAACGCCACGCTGGCAGCACTCCACGATGTCGATGTCGAGCCCGTCGGGCTCGGCGATTTCGGCCGGCCCGGCAATTACTTCGAACGCCAACTGGCCCGCTGGACCAGCCAGTATCGCGCCTCGGAGACCGGCACTGTGGCCGACATGGACCGGCTGATCGCCTGGCTGGAGACGCATATGCCGGCCGATGACGGCCGGATATCCCTCGTGCATGGCGACTACCGGCTGGACAATATGATTTTCGCGCCCGGTGAGCCAAAGGTGATCGCGGTGCTCGACTGGGAACTATCGACACTTGGCCACCCCTTCGCCGACATCGCCTATCAGTGCATGCAATGGCGCCTGCCGCACGCTTCGGGCTTTCGCGGCCTTGGCGGCATCGACCGCGCCGCGCTCGGCCTGCCCTCGGAGGAAGCCTATGTCGCGGCGTATTGCCGGCGGCGCGGGCTGGAAGGCATCGATATCTGGAGCTTCTTCCTCGCCTTCTCCTTCTTCCGTTTGGCGGCCATCTGCCAGGGTGTCTACAAACGCGCGCTCGACGGCAACGCCTCCAATCCCGAAAAGGCCAAGACCTATGGCGAGGCGGTGAAGCTGCTGTCGCATCTTGCCGGAAAACTGATCGACCGAACCTGAATCGACAAGGAGACACGATGGGCCGTTTTGACGGAGCGACCGTGCTGATATCAGGTGCCGCCGGCGGCCTCGGCCGCAGTGCCGCGAAAGGTTTTGCCGCCGAAGGCGCCCGCCTGGTGTTGTCCGATATCGATGAAAAGGCGCTGGCCGAGCTTGCCGGCTCGCTACATTCCGAGACCGCTATCCTCGCCGGTAACATCGTGGACGAGAAACTGTCCGAGGATCTGGTGAAACTGGCGGCGGACAAATTCGGCCGGCTGGATATCGCCATCAACAATGCCGGCATCGTCCAGAGTTTCGTGCGCCTGCCGCAAGTGGCCTCCGACGAGGCGCGCCGCGTGCTGGAAATCGACCTGCTCGGCGTCTTCTATGCCATGAAGCACCAGATCCCGCAGATGGAGCGGCAGTTCAAGGCTACGGCCAGGGGCGGCGCCATCGTCAACATCGCCTCCGTTGCCGGGCTGGTCGGCGCGCCGAAACTGTCGGTCTATGCCGCCGCCAAGCATGGTGTCGTCGGGCTGACCAAATCGGCGGCGGCCGAATACGCCACCAAGGGCATTCGCATCAATGCCGTCTGCCCGGCGCACACCCGCACAGCCATGGTCGACGGCTTCGTGCGCATGTTCGGCGCGCCGGAGGCCGAGGCGCTGGCTGAGCTGACGCGCGGCGTGCCGATGAAACGGGTGGCCGAAGTTGACGAGGTCGTGACAGCCATCCTGTTTGCCGCTGACCCCGCCAATTCCTTCATGACCGGCCATACACTGGCCGTGGATGGCGGCGTCGGCGCGATTTGATAGCCCCGATTTGGTAACCCCCCGATTTGGTAACCATGCCGGTGGGGAACCTACGGCGCCCTTGTCCGTTTCCGTACAGCGTATATAATTTAGCCAACACCCACCACATGAAGGCAGACTCACGTGCCGCTGAGCGTCCAGAAACGCCGCGAAAAACAAAAGGCCGAACTGCGTTCCGAGCTGCTCGACGCAGCCCACAAGCTCGTCAAGGAAGAGGGCTATGAAGGCCTGACCATCCGCAAGCTGGCCAACCGGGTCGGCTATGCCCCGATGTCGGTCTATTCCTACTTCGCCGACAAGCAGGACATTTTGTTTGCGCTGGCCGAGGATGCGTTCGAAACACTTGCCCGCAACATCGAGGCGCACCCCTCCGACGACCCGATCGAGGCGCTGAAGGCAGTGATGACCGAATATGCCGCCTTCGGCCTCGGCAACCCCAACGAATACCGCACCGTCTTCATGACCGAGAAGACCAAGCTGCCGGAGGGCAGAAGCTATGAGGACATGGAAGAGGGCAACCCGGCGATGAAAGCGCTGATCTCTAGGGTCGAGGCCTGCGTCGCCGCAGGCAAATTGCACGGCGATGCGCGTGCCATCGCCACCATGTTGTGGGCGGTCGGCCACGGCACCATCTCGTTGCTCATTACCTTTCCGTTCTACCCCTTTGGCGATCCGGAGGCTTTCGTGAGGCGGATGTGCGATTCCACCCTTGCCTCGCTCACCACGCAGGACGTGCCACCGCTGACCAAGTTCCCGGTCAACTGCTGACCCCCTGGGTCTCCCCCGCCGCTCCAATTGAACGTTCGGCCTGACAGCTTCGGCTGTGTCAGCACGCCGCAATTTTCGATGTTCAAAAAAAAGTCGTACATGTACGTTTTCTGACTTGAAAACCCGTTTCCTCGGACGTATCTGTACGTTGTATCGTACATGTACGAAAGCAATTTAACCGACGGAGACTGACATGAGCAAGACCCTTCTCGCCCTCGCCGCCGTGCTGGTGCTTTCCGGTTCGGCTTTCGCCGCTGGCGACAACCATTCGGCCAAGCAGGCCCCGGCTGCCACCTGCGTCGACACCAAGACCCATGCCAAGCTCGATTGCGGCGTGACCGGCTCGGTCGAAAAGTCCGACGTCAAGGCCAAGGGCCCGCGCCTCGGCATCGAGATCGACCCGTGGATCGTGCCGAGCACGTTCTAAGTTGATTAAGCTCGACTACCGAACAGCACAACAATTGAGGGCGGCAGGATAATCCCGGCCGCCCGTTTTTCCCTCAGCGCAGGCCGGCTTTCCTGAGTTCAAGCCTGGGCGTAGCGAAGAGGCTATTTCTTCCGCGGTTTGCGTCCCGGCACCGTCTTGGCCTTGCCCGGTCTTGCCGGCGCACCGGAAATGGACGTTGCGGTGATCGACACCGGGTCGCTGGCCGGGAACGTGTCCTCGAGACCTTCCTCGAGCTCCTCTTCGGCACTCGCCGCGTGACGCTGCTCATGTTCGAGCGAGCGCACGGCGGACGTCTTGCCAGCTGACTTCGGCGGCGCTTTCGACGGCATCGTATTTTCTCCCTGATGAGAGAAGCAGAACGAGCCTGCGCGTCAAACGTTCCTACGCCGCCGCGTCGCTGGCTGCTTCCGACAGGAAAGTAAAGACATAGTCGGAGAAGGAACGCCAGCACTCGACCCGAAAGGCGTCGTCGGCCGTGCGCAGCAGCACGATCTCGCATTTGCCGAGAATGGTGCGCGACGCCGCCCCAACCGGAAACGCCTCGAGCGATAGGTCCTGCGGGCAGCCGGCATTGATCGCGGCAGCGGCCGCCGGGCCGGTGACGGCGAAAGCGACGTTGCGGTGCGAGATGCCGACTGCCGAATGCAGCGCGGTCACCTTGGCGCAGTCGGCCAAAAGATCCTTGCCAGCCTCGTCGATCACAAACCATTCATCCGGCCCGAGCCACAACGCCGTGCGGCCAGCCTTCGACGCCGACGTCTTCGGACTCTTCGGCAAGGCCAGCCCGAGCGCCTTCGACAGCGCGGCAACCGAAGCCTCCGGCGCGCGCAGCGACATGCGCTCCGCTGGCGGCAGCACCTCGACCTTGACGTTCTTCGCCGACACGCTGCGGCCGGCCTGTGCCGGGCGGCGCTCGGCCGACGATGCACTGGTTTTCACAGCAGCCTTAGCCATTGAGACGCCCTCCTGTCTCGTCGAAGAACACCATGCCGGTAACCTCCACTTCGATCACCCCGTTCGGCATCGGCACATAGAGCGTCTCGCCCATCCTGTCGCGCCCGCCAGCGACCAGCCCCAGCGCGATCGAGCGGCCGCAATTCTCCGACCAGTAGCTCGACGTCACGTGACCGATCATCTTCATCGGGATCGCCTGCTTCGGATCGGCGACGATCTGCGCGCCTTCCTCCAGAACCACTTTCGGGTCCTTGGTCTTGAGGCCGACCAGCTGCTTGCGGCCCTTGGCGACAAGGTCAGGCCGCGTCAGGCCACGGATGCCAACGAAGTCGGCCTTCTTCTTGCCGACCGCCCATTCGAGCCCGGCATCGTTGGGCGTCACTGTGCCGTCCGTGTCCTGGCCGACGATGATGTAGCCCTTCTCGGCGCGCAGCACGTGCATGGCCTCGGTACCGTAGGCGGCAGCACCATGCTTCTGGCCTTCGGCCCACAGCGCTTCCCAGACGGCCTGGCCGTAGTCGGCCGGCACGTTGACCTCGAAGCCGCGCTCGCCGGTGAACGACATGCGGAACAGCCTTGTCGGCACACCGCAGATCTTGCCTTCGCGCACCGACATATGCGGCAGCGCCTCGTCCGACATATCGATGCCTTCGACCAAGGGCGCGATGATGTCGCGCGACTTCGGCCCCTGCACCGCGATCACCGCCCACTGTTCGGTGATCGAGGTCAGCCAGACATTGAGATGCGGGAACTCGGTCTGGAGATAATCCTCCATGTGGTTCATGACGCGCGGCGCACCACCTGTCGTCGTCGTCACATGGAAGCGATCGGGCGCCAGCCGGCCGACGACGCCGTCATCATAGATAAAACCGTCCTCGCGCAGCATGATGCCATAGCGGCAGCGGCCGGGTTCCAGCTTCTCCCACGGATTGGTGTAGAGCAGCTCCATGAACTTGGCCGCGTCCGGCCCGACCACTTCGATCTTGCCCAGCGTCGAGGCGTCGAACAGGCCGGCATTGCTGCGCACCGCGACGCATTCGCGGTCGACCGCTTTATGCATATCCTCGCCCGTCTTGGGGAAATACCAGGCACGCTTCCACTGGCCGACATCCTCGAACACCGCGCCCTGCGCTTCGGCCCAGGGATGGATTGCCGTCTTTCGTGTCGGATCGAACAACGGTCCGCGCGAATGGCTGACGATCGCGCCGAAGGTGACCGGCGTATAGGGCGCGCGGAAGGTGGTCAGGCCGACTTCGGGGATCGGTTTGCCAAGCGTCTCGGCGGCAATCGCCAGGCCGTGCATGTTGGACGTCTTGCCCTGGTCGGTCGCCATGCCGTTGGTGGTGAAGCGCTTGACGTGCTCGATGGAGCGCATGCCCTCATGCACCGCCTGGCGGATGTCCTTGGCGGTGACGTCGTTCTGGAAATCGACGAAGGCCTTGACCGTCTTGTCCGGTCCCGCGCCAGGCGCCGCGCCCAGCATGCCGCGCGACCAGCTTTCCGATGCATCGACCTTGGGCTTCGTGCCCTTGGCTGCCTTGGCGCCGGCATCCTTCGC
Organism: Mesorhizobium sp. P2_F5; assembly: GCF_056403715.1. Classification (NCBI taxonomy): domain Bacteria; kingdom Pseudomonadati; phylum Pseudomonadota; class Alphaproteobacteria; order Hyphomicrobiales; family Phyllobacteriaceae; genus Mesorhizobium; species Mesorhizobium sp. P2_F5. Next base: position 373,208 of record NZ_JBFUEY010000003.1, read on the forward strand.
CGCCTGGGCGCCGGCCGCATAGGCCTCGTCGATCGACGCCGCCAGCCCGTCCGTGCCGTTGCAGGCGCCGACCGAGACGCAGTCCTGCGCATAAATTCCGGGCACGAAGCGCTTGGTCTCGTCGTTGAAGGCGACCTTGCCGCGCGACTGCGAGAACAGATGCACCGACGGCGTCCAGCCGGCCGACATCAGGATCGCGTCGACCGGAATGGTGCGCTCGCCGCCGCCATTCTTCGGCTGCACGGTCATCGACGTCACGCGCAGCTTGCCGCCGGCGCGGATTACCGCGCGGCCGAAATTGACCTCGATGTCGAGCGCCCTCGCCTCGTCGATCACCGGTCCGGTCGGATGGTCGCGCAGATCGACGATCGCCGCGATATTGACACCCGCCTTCTTCAGGTCGATCGCCGCCGCATAAGCCGAGTCATTGGCGGTGTAGACACCGACATTTTTGCCGACAGCAACGCCATAGTGATTGAGATAGATGCGCGCCGCCGAGGCCAGCATGATGCCGGGACGGTCATTGTCGGCAAACACCATGTGGCGCTCGATCGAGCCTGTCGCCAGCACCACACGCTTGGCGCGGACCTGCCACAGCCGCTCGCGCGGCAGATCGTGGCCGGGGCTTTGCAGATGGTCGCTGACGCGCTCGACCAGGCCGACGAAATTCTGCGCGTAATAGCCGAAGGCCGTGGTGCGGGAGAGCACACGGACATTGTCCATGGCCTTGAGCTTCACGATCGCGTCCTGCGCCCAGGCATAACCGTCCTGGCCATCGATCTTCGCGCCGGTCTCGAAGCGCAGGCTGCCGCCGAAATCCGCTTGCTCGTCGGCGAGGATGACACGCGCGCCGGTTTCAGCCGCAGCCAAGGCTGCCGCAATGCCGGCCGCACCGCCGCCCAGCACCAGCACGTCGCAATGCGCATAGCGTGACGAATAGTGGTCGGGATCGGGCTTGTCAGGCGAAACGCCAAGACCCGCCGCGGCGCGGATCTTCGGCTCGTACAGGCTCTTCCACGCCGCTTTTGGCCACATGAAGGTCTTGTAGTAGAAGCCGGCGGAGAATAGCGGCGATGCAATGTCGTTGACCGCGCCGACGTCGAAGGCAAGCGAGGGCCAGCGGTTCTGCGAGCTGGCGACGAGCCCGTCATAGAGCTCCTGCACGGTGGCGCGGATGTTCGGCGCCTTGCGCGCATCGTCACGCTTGATCTCCACCAGCGCATTGGGCTCTTCGGCGCCTGCCGACAGGAAGCCGCGCGGACGGTGGTATTTGAACGAGCGGCCGACGAGATGGACGCCATTGGCCAGCAGCGCCGAAGCCAGCGTGTCGCCCTCGATGCCGGTATAGGATTGACCGTCGAAGGAGAACCGCGCGGTCTTGGCCTGGCTCAGCCGGCCGGCGCGGGGAATACGGAACGCGCCGCTCATTTCACAACTCCCGGCAGCTTGGACGGCTTCGGCTCGCCGGCTTTGTAGGTCATGACGAACTTGTCGGTGACGGTGTCGCGCACCGCGTTGAAGAAACGCGCGCAGCCATGAATGTGGCGCCAGCGCTCATAAATGATGCCCTTGGGGTTCGAGCGGATGAAGAAGAACTTTTCGAAGTCGTCGTCGCTCTCGCCGGCCATGTTGGCCGAACGCGCAATATGCGCCTCGCCGGCGTTGCGGAATTCGAGCTCCGGACGCTCTTCCTCGCAATAGGGGCAGCGGATCAACAGCATGTTTTTCCCTTCAACGGACCACCGCAGCAGCTGCTGACAAGCATTCGACAAGGCCGATCGACACCGGGATGACCCAGTTGCCCGGCTGATACGGAGTTTGGCTTACAAATCAATTTCCGCCCCGTTCCTTCAGTATAACCTTTGGATTGTCGATGATAAGAAACACAAAGCGATATAAATCCCAAGTGTACATGTATCTGTATCTGGGACTATCAAACATTCCCGCCAGATACATCATTGTTCCCGCCCTTGGCATTATGCCGAACCACACTAGCGAGATAAAAGTCGGAAACACTATAAATGGCATTGCTGCCTGCAGAACGCTTTGAAAAGCCGAATTGTCATGGCCAGAAAAGGAAATCAGGCCATTGATTCCAGCTGCCGCAAAAAATGTCGCGACCCCGGCCGCCCCCGCCTTGAGAAAGAAACCATTTTGCTTTCGGGTCATGTCGACCACAGCCTAGTGCGCCACCGCCGCCGCAGCTGCCTCGTCGATGAGGCGGCCGGTGCGGAAGCGCTCGATGGTGAAGGGCGCGTTGATCGGGTGCGGATCGTCCTTGGCAATGGTGTGGGCAAAGACATGGCCCGAGCCGGGCGTCGCCTTGAAGCCGCCCGTGCCCCAGCCGCAATTGATGTAAAGGCCTGATACCGGCGTCTTGGCCAGGATCGGCGAGCGGTCGGGCGTCACGTCGACAATGCCGCCCCAGGAACGCAGCATCTTCATGCGGGTGAAAATCGGGAACATCTCACAGATCGCGTCGAGCGTATGCTGCAAGATGTGCAGGCCGCCGGTCTGCGAATAGGAGACATACTGGTCGGTGCCGGCGCCGATTACCAGTTCGCCCTTGTCGGACTGCGAGATGTAGGCGTGCACCGTGTTCGACATCACCACGCAGGGCACCACCGGCTTGACTGGTTCCGACACCAGTGCCTGCAGCGGATAGCTTTCCAGTGGCATCCGCACGCCGGCCATGTTCATGATGACGGAGGAATGGCCGGCGGCAACCACGCCGACCTTCTTGGCGCCGATGAAGCCGCGTGTCGTGTCGACGCCCATGACCGCGCCATTGGCCGCGCGCTTGACGCCGGTGACCTCGCAATTCTGGATGATGTGGACACCGCGCGCCGAAGCGCCGCGCGCATAGCCCCAGGCCACCGCGTCATGGCGCGCCGTGCCGCCGCGCCGCTGCAAGGCAGCACCGACCACTGGATAGCGCGCCTGCTTGGAAATGTTGAGCGGCGGGCAGAATTCCTTCGCCTGTTCAGGCGTCAGCCATTCATTGTCGATGCCGTTGAGACGATTGGCATGGACATGGCGCTTCAGCACCTGGATGTCGTGCACATTGTGCGCCAGCATCATGACGCCGCGCGCCGAATACATGACGTTGTAGTTGAGCTCCTGGCTGAGCCCATCCCACAGCTTCAGCGCATGGTCGTAAATGCCAGCGCTCTCGTCATAGAGGTAGTTGGAACGGATGATGGTGGTGTTGCGGCCGGTGTTGCCGCCGCCGAGCCAGCCCTTTTCCAGCACCGCGACATTGGTGATGCCGTGCACCGTGGCGAGATAGTACGCGGTGGCCAGGCCATGGCCGCCGGCGCCGACGATGATGACGTCGTATTCCTTCTTCGGCTCCGGCGAGGACCATTGTTCCTCCCAGCCCTTGTGGCCGCGCATGGCCTCGCGGGCGATGGCGAATACCGAATATTTTTTCAACGTTCCAGCCTCGCAAATGGCGGCAGGGCGTTCACTCGGCCCCGGCGCGCGAGGTGTATCACTAGCGAAACCGCGCTTCCACCCTTGCGCTGTTTGCGACGGCGCTTGCCGTTTTGCGCCGTGGCGAAAAAGACCTGTCCGGGCTGGCAGCCATGGCTGCGTTCGGCCACACTGGCGATCGCGCGACTCTGGAGGACGGATATGGGCAACGCCTGGTGGAATCTGACGTTGCGCTTCCTGCTGGAACTTGCCGCTTTGCTTGGCCTGGGCATTGCCGGCTGGAGCCTCTCCGGCGGATGGTGGCGCTGGCTCCTCGCTCTGGCCTTGCCGTTCATTGCAGCTGTGCTGTGGGGAACCTTCGCGGTGCGCGACGACCCAAGCCGGTCCGGACGCGCGCCGGTGCCTGTGCCGGGCGCAATGCGGCTGGTGCTTGAACTGGTGATCCTGTTTGGCGGTGCAGCCGGATTCTATGCCGCCGGTCACACGGCCACGGGCGTCGTCATGACGCTGCTCATCGCCATCAGCTACGCATTTTCGCTCGACCGCCTCGGCTGGTTGTTGAAGCAATAGTCCGGGCGGTCTGTACCGCCATCATCCAATTCGGCAAGCCGAACAATGCGCACGTATCGGGTGGCTCATGCCGCCTCGATTTGCGACCAAGCATCCGAACGCCGGCAAGGCTGGCGCAGCGAAGAAAAGGATGCAGAAAATGTTCGCACTCACCAACAAGGTCGCCATCGTCACCGGCGCAAGTTCCGGTATCGGCCGCGCCACCGCAAAGCTCTTTGCCGAGGAAGGCGCCAGGGTCGTCGTCGCCGCCCGCCGTCAGGCCGAGCTCGAGGCGCTGGTGGCCGAAATCGAGGACGCCGACGGCACGGCTGTCGCGCTTGCCGGCGATGTCCGCGACGAGGCTTATGCCAAGGCCCTTGTCGAACTGGCGGTCGGAAAATTCGGCGGGCTCGACATCGCCTTCAACAATGCCGGCTCGGTCGGCCAGACGGGTCCGGTCTCGGAACTGTCGCTGGAGGGATGGCGCGAGACGCTCGACGCCAATTTGACCGGCGCCTTCCTCGGCGCCAAATATCAGCTGCCGGCCATGGTCGAGCGTGGCGGCGGCTCGCTGATCTTCACCTCGACCTTCGTCGGCCACACCGTCGGCATGCCCGGCATGACTGGCTATGGCGCCAGCAAGGCCGGGCTGATCGGCCTGACGAAGGTGCTGGCCGCCGAATATGGCGCAAGGGGCGTGCGGGTCAACGCGCTGATACCGGGCGGCACCGACACGCCGGCAAGCATCACCAACGCACCGGGTGCCGGTCCCGAGGTGCTGGCTTTCGTCGAAGGCCTGCACGCGCTGAAGCGCATGGCGCAACCGCAAGAAATCGCCCGCGCGGCGCTCTTTCTGGCTTCGGATGCGTCGAGCTTCACCACCGGATCGGCGCTGTTTGCCGATGGCGGCGTCTCGATCACCCGGACGTGAAGCATTTCGCGGTCATTGCCCGCGCCGATCAGTCATAGAGCTCGAAACCGGACTTGCTTTTTCCACACGATTTGGCGATTCGGTTTCGAGTGAGACTCCTGTTCGAGGACGGACATGCTGCTGATCAGAACCTATGTCGCCCAGAGCGCAATCGAAGGCGTCGGCGTGTTCGCCGCCGAGCCTATCAGGAAAGGCGCCCCGATCTGGCGGCTCGACCTGGATTTCGACCGGCTGATCCCGATGGACAAATACGAGGCGGCACCCCCGCATCTCAGGGAACTGCTCGACCGTTACGCCTATCCAAGCCCGGACCGCCCCGGTTTCATGGTCTATGAGGTCGACAATGGCCGCTTCATGAACCATGCCGAGCGTCCGAACACCGATTTTTCGCAATATGGCGGCGCCACCGCCACCCGCGACATATCAGCCGGCGAGGAAATCACCTGCGACTACGGCGAATTCTTCGAGGATTTCGCCCGGCTTCATCTGGCCAGCGCCTAGTTGGCGCCCTATCTCGGGGCGACCATGGCAAATTGGCGGTTGTCCTTCATTTCGAGTGTGGACAGCGCGGCCTGATTCTGCTATCAGCCGCCACAATTCGTGGTGTAAATCGCTGCGGAGGCATGTGGCTATGGCCGCTTGCCTGTTGATATCAAACCCGAAAGACAGGATTGCCCGTGCAGGTACTCGTCCGCGACAATAACGTTGATCAGGCGCTTCGCGCTCTCAAGAAGAAGATGCAGCGCGAAGGCATTTTCCGCGAAATGAAGATGCGCGGCCATTACGAGAAGCCTTCCGAGAAGCGCGCCCGTGAAAAGGCCGAAGCCGTTCGCCGCGCCCGCAAGCTGGCCCGCAAGCGCGCCCAGCGCGAAGGCCTGCTGCCGATGACCCCGCGCCCGGTCGCTGCTGGCGCCGCCGGTGGTCCTGGTGGTGCTCCGCGCCCGCCGCGGTTCTGACGCCAATTTTTCGTCCTTTTCAAAGGATACTCTGAGGTGGCGCGATGCGGAATCGCCGCCACCTTTTTGTTTAGAGCGCCGCCTTTTTGTTAGAAGGCGTTCCCTTGAACGCGCAAACGACGCTCTAGATTTTGTTACGACAATCTGTGACCCGGCCCGGAGGGGGACCTGGACCGAGCGACGCGGCTGAAGTGAGGACAGGGCAGACATGAACGCAATCAGCGTAGAGCGCAGAACCCCAATGCGCGGTTTGGCCCTGACGGCAGCCCTGATCTCCGGCCTGTTGCTTGCCAGCTGCCAGAGCGTCCCGACCGGTGAATTCAACAACATCGACAAGGCGCAAGGCTCGACCGAGAACATCTCCTCGCTGTCGGCGGTGATCCAGCGCAATCCGCAGGATCCGGAAGGCTACAATGTGCGCGGCTCCGCCTATGGCCGTGGCGGCCAGTACCAGGCGGCGCTGAAGGATTTCGACACCGCCATCCAGCTCAATCCGAATTTCTACCAGGCCTATTCGAACCGGGCGCTGATCCAGCGCTTCCTCGGCAACCAGGCGGCCGCCCTTGCCGACTACAACCGCTCGATCCAGATCAATTCGAACTACGACGCCGCCTATATCGGCCGCGGCAACCTCTATCGCAAGGCCGGCCAGACCCAGCAGGCCTTCAACGATTTCCAGAAGGCGATCCAGCTCGACACGACCGATGCCCGCGCCTACCACAATCGCGGCCTGATCTATCAGAGCCAGGGCCAGCACAAGTTTGCCATCGAGGATTTCTCGACCGCCATCTCGCTGGCGCCTGATGCCGCCGAACCGTATAACGGCCGCGGCCTCTCCTATCTCGCCATGAACGACGAGGACAACGCTTTCGCCGACTTCAACATGGCCATCAAGCTCGACGGCAAGAACGCCGAAGCCTGGGCCAATCAGGCGCTGATCTACGAGCGCCGCGGCGACAAGGTAAAGGCGTCGAAAGCCTACCGCGAAGCCGTCCATCTCGACCCGACCTACCAGCCGGCCAAGGATGGCTTGTCGCGCACGTCGAGCGCCACCGCCGGCTGATTCTAGCCGGTTGGCCGCGCGAGTCGTCGCCGGCAACGTTTTATCCGACAGTATTCCCTTCCCTGTGCAGGCCGCCGCAAAGCGGCCCGCGCAGCAAAATCGCAATCTTTGCGTGCCAGGATGGAAGCCGAGAATCGACAAGGTCGGCATCATCGGAACCGCAGCGCGATGGACGAGAACGAACTCCAGGTCCAGCAACACATCACCTGGCTCGAAACAGCCTCTCCCGACGATTGGCACCGGGCGGTGCTCGACTTCAACTGGGATTGGGACATCGACCCGCTGTTCTGGATCGCGCGCCAGCCGCAATGCGACAAGGCCACGGCGTTGACCATGTTCTGGCTCGGGCAGCCGGCCTATTATCTCATCCTGGCCGCGGAGAACGGCGGAACGGATGGTTCCCAGGAGCCGGTCTGGGAGATGCTGAAGTTCATTGCCCAGCGCATCAATGCCAATGGCTATGTCAGGTCTCAAATCGCCTACGCCGTGGATGATCTCGTCGAGCAGGATTTTGACGAGCTGGTCGAGAAAGCCGCTCAGCTGGCCAATTCGCCGCTGAAACCGCATCCGGATATGCGCCGCGCCCTTCGCGGCCGGCGGATCGTCAACGACATCGACTTCTACCGGCGCTATCCCGAGGATTTCCATGGCACGGTGCTGGTCGACCTGCCGGACCCAGGCCCCCTGGACAAGGCCTGGTCGACGCTTTCTCGCCTGTGGCGCCACTGAACTCTGGCCGACACGCCATCCCCCAATCTTAACCACCGAGGGCAAAGCGTTAACCCTCGCCTTGATCGCGCCAAGTTTTCAGCGGAACGCTCCGGGCCATTCAACCGTTGTTGAAGGCAATTTTCGAAAAGGACTGACCCATGATCAAGAAAATCATCTGTGCCGCGGCACTCGCCGCCACCGCTCTTGCCACTCCCGTCAACGCCGGCACGCTCCGGCTGGGCACCCTCGATTGCACCATAGATGGCGGCGTCGGCTACATTGTCACGTCGAACAAGGGCGTCGCCTGCACATTCCGCCCCTATCATCATGGGCCGGCCGAGCAGTACACGGGGATGATCTCCAAGCTGGGCGTGGATGTCGGCCAGACCCATCAAGGTCAGTTGGCGTGGGCGGTTCTGGCCGCCACCCGCAGCCATGACGAGGGCGACCTTGCCGGCCACTATTACGGCGTCAATGCAGAGGCTAGCGTGGTGACCGGTGGCGGTGCCAACCTTCTGGTCGGCGGCCTCGACAGCGCCTTCATGCTGGAGCCGCTCAGCGTCCAGGCACAGACCGGCGTCAACGTGGCGGTCGCCGTGACCTCGCTGGAACTGATCCACTCGTTCAAGTAGGCATCGGCAAATAAGCACCGACTGATCCCTCTACGCGCGGCGCGGAACAGGCTACTGTTTCGCGCCGCATGCTTTTTGGGGGAACCACCGTGCTCAAGACCATCGTCGCCACCGCCATCATCGCCGCCTTTGCTGGCCAGGCCCGGGCGCAGGACCAGGGCATCGAACTCGGCGTTCTCGATTGCGCCATCGGTGGCGGCACCGGCTTCATCTTCGGCTCGAGCAAGGATCTGAGCTGCACCTTCACGCCGGCCGACAAGAGCTTTTCGCCGGAAGCCTATTTCGGCGCCGTCAACAAATACGGGCTCGATATCGGCACCACCAAGCAGACGGTCATGCAGTGGCTGGTGCTGACGCCGCTGAAGAACATCTATGCGCCGGGTGCGCTGGCCGGTGACTATATCGGCGCCAGCGCCGAAGTGACGGCGGCGGTCGGCGCCGGCGCCAATCTCCTGGTCGGCGGCTCCTCGCAGGCCTTCACGCTGCAGCCGCTCAGCCTGCAGACACAGACCGGCATCAACATCGCCATCGGCGTCAGCCAGTTCCAGCTGCGCAGCACCGAGAACTGATTTGGCACGATGAAGGCGGCACCCATCGCTTCGTCATCCACGGGCGGAGCAAGGAGCGAAGCGACGCGGCGCAGACCCGAGGATCCATGCCGTGATCTCCGCGAAGGGTACAGCAGATCAGAATTCTGCACCGTGGCAGCGCTCTGAGGCCGCGGCATGGATCCTCGGGTCTTCGCGACGCCGCTTCGCGGCTGCTCCGCCCGTGGATGACGAAGCTGCGAGGCTTTGGCATTTCGAAAAAGCCGCTTGAACTCAACCACGGTTGAGGTTTTACAAGCCTGCCCTGACTGAAACGGCGCCCATGGCCCCTCCGGAAACCCTCGCTGGCTTCTGGTGCCATGCGCCGACATAGAGATATGCAAGGCAGGGTAGGAATGATGACTGAAATCACCAGCAACAAAGTCGACTGGCGGGCATTATGGGCAAGCGGCGATCTCGCGCGCTTCTGCTTCATCAGCCTTGGCATACTGCTGCACGCCACCAACGAGACGATGGTGGCGACGGTGATGCCGGCCATGGTCGGAGACCTTGCCGGCGTGCAGTTCGTCGGCTGGTCGCTGGCGGTCTATGAGCTCGGCGCCATCGTCGCCGGCGCTGCCGCCGGGCGGCTGGTAAGCTATGTCGCACTGCGCTCCAACGTGACGGTCGCCGCTCTGCTCTATGCCGCCGGCGCGCTGATCTGCGCCACCGCGCCCTCCATGCCGGTGTTTCTTGCCGGCCGTCTGGTCGAGGGGCTCGGCGGCGGCGCGCTGGTGTCGCTGGCCTTCGTCTCGGTCGAGCGGCTGTTCGACCGCAACATCTGGCCGCAACTGTTCGGCATCATGTCGGCGATCTGGGGCGTTGCCGCTTTCAGCGGCCCGATGCTCGGCGCCATCATGGTCGAGCTGTTGTCCTGGCGCTGGGCCTTCGGCGTCTTCGTGCTTGGCGGCATCGCCATGGCATCGGCCAGTTTCATCGTGCTCAACACACCGGAAGCGACGAAACCGCAAGCCGCCGCCGACACCTCGCCGCCCTTCCCCTATGCCGCGCTTGGCTGTCTCACCATGGCCGTCGTGCTCATCGCCACCGCCGGCGTCGATGTCACCCTGCTGCGTTCGTCGCTGCTGCTTGTTCTCGGCCTCGCCGGCCTCGCGCTGTTTGTGTTCGTCGACGCCATGAAGCCACGGTCACGGCTGTTCCCATCGGGCCTGTTCTCATGGCGCTCGCCGGTCGGCAGCGGCATGACCATGGTGGCCGCCTTCTCGACGGCGACCGTCTCTTTTTCGATCTACGGGCCGCTGCTGCTCACCACGCTGCACGGCATTCCGATCCTGACCACCGGCTACATCATCGCCGCCGAATCGATCGCCTGGTCGATCCTGTCGATCGCCATCGCCAATGCGCCGCTGGAGCGCGAGAGGCAGATCCTGGTCATCGGCGCCCTGATGATCGCGGCCGGCCTCGCCGGTTTTGCCTACGCCATTCCCGAGGGATCGATCCCGCTGATCCTGCTCTGCGCTTTGTTGCAAGGCGGCGGCTTCGGCGTGTCCTGGCCCTTCCTCACCCGCATCATCGTCGCCTCGGCCCGCGACGGCGAACAGACCATCGCGTCGGCAGCCGTGCCGACCCTGCAGCGCATCGGCTACGCCGTCGGCGCCGCCATGGCCGGCATCATTGCCAACGCCAGCGGCTTCTCCGAAGGGTTGAACCGCGAGGCAGCCGCGCACGTCGCTGGCTGGCTGTACCTTGCCTTCGTGCCGCTCGGCATTGTCGGTTGCCTGGCGGCGTTGAAGATGGCCTTGGCAGCAGGCCGGCCGCAGGTGGCGGCAGGCTGACGCCACAGCTCGACATTGGCCGCGCCTGATCGGCCGCTGGGGGCCTCAAAGAGACGGAAGCACGCTGCGGATGTGATTGGCAAACGCCTCGACCGCCGGAGATCGCTCGGCGTCGGCAAAGGCGATGAGAATGCCAAGGCGCGGCAGCTGAGGCAGCGGCGCGCCCAGAATGTGCAGGTCGGCTGGCACCGCCTCCTGCGCCATCACGCTTATCGCCAGACCCGACCGCGCCACCGCGATCAAACCCGCAAGGCTGTTGCTGGCATAGGCTATCTTGTAGCGCAGTCCGGCGCGGGTCATGGCCTCGCAAGCCGCCTTGTGGTCCACGGCGTTCGACGCCGACAGCGCCAGCGGCACCGTGTCGCCGAACTCGTAGAGATCGAGCGCCGGCTTGCTGCCGACCCAGACCAGCCTTTCCGTGCGCACGACGCCTTCTGCATCGTCCGCATTTGAGACCAGCGCCAGGTCGATTTGGCGCGCGTTGAGCAATGTCCGCAATTCGACCGTCGGCGCCGACACGACCTTGATCTCGACATCGGGATACATCGTCCCGAAACTCTTCAAGAGCGCGGGAAAGAAGGCGCTCAGATAATCTTCCGGGCTGCCGAAAATGATCGAGCCGTGCAGGCCCTTCTCGGACAGCGCCGAGATCGCCTCGTCATGGATTTTGAGAATGCGCTCGGCATAGGCAAGAAAACGCTCGCCGCTGCCGGTCAGCCGCACGCCGCTGCCGCTGCGATGAAACAGGTTCTGGCCCAGCGCCTCCTCGAGCCGCTGTATCTGCATGGTCACGGCCGACTGCGTGCGCCCGACCTGTATGGCCACCGCGCTCAGCGTTCCCGAATGCGCCGCACGCACGAAGGTCGCCAGCAGCTTGAGATCGAGCGGAGCCTGCATATCAATTCCATTGATATCGGAATCCGATTACTATCAATTTTACTGCATTCTCGCCATCGGCTATTTTTCTCTCCTCAACGGTTGATGGAGCTGCGGCATGTCGAAAAACTCCGATCGCGAATTCTGGGCGTCGGCGCAGAAGCATTTGATCCGCTATGGCGGCAGCTTCGAACCCGCTATCATCGAGCGCGCTGCCGGCTCCTTCGTCTATGATGCCGACGACAGGCCCATCCTCGACTTCACCTCCGGGCAGATGAGCGCACTGCTCGGCCATTCTCACCCCAGGATTGTTTCGACCGTCAGTCGCCAGGTCGAAAAGGTCGCGCATCTCTTCAGCGGCATGCTGTCGCGTCCGGTGGTCGAACTTGCCGAACGGCTCGCGGCATTGGCGCCAGGGCTGGACAGGGTGATGCTGCTTTCGACCGGCGCCGAGTCCAATGAAGCCGCGATCCGCATGGCCAAGCTGGTGACAGGCAAGCACGAGGTCGTTGCCTTCTCGAAGAGCTGGCACGGCATGACGGGTGCTGCGGCGTCGGCGACCTACAGCGCCGGCCGCAAGGGCTATGGACCCGCCACGGCCGGATCGCTCGCCATCCCCGCCCCCAACAGTTTCCGGCCACGCTTCAGGCATGCCGACGGCTCACTGGACTGGCTGACCGAACTCGACGACGCCTTCGATCTCATCGACAGCCAGTCGACGGGAAGCCTGGCGGCTTTTGTCGCCGAGCCTATCCTGTCCAGCGGCGGCATATTGGAACTGCCGCTGGGCTATCTGGCGGCGCTCAAGCAGAAGTGCCGCGAGCGCGGCATGCTGCTCATCCTCGACGAGGCACAAACCGGTATCGGCCGCACCGGCGATATGTTCGCCTTCCAGAGGGACGGCGTCACCCCGGATATCCTGACGCTGTCGAAAACCATCGGCGCCGGCCTGCCGCTATCGGCCGTCATGACGACCGCCGAAATCGAAGAGGCGGCACACGAGAAAGGCTTCCTGTTCTACACCACGCATGTCTCCGACCCGCTGCCGGCAGCGGTGGGCTTGGCGGTGCTCGATGTGGTGGAAGAAGAAAAACTGGTCGACCGCGCCCGGCATATGGGAGCGCGATTGTTCGACGGCCTGTCGCGGCTGAAGCAGCGTTACGACTGTGTCGGCGACGTGCGTGGGCGCGGCCTGCTGCTTGGCGTCGAGATCGTCAAGGACGGCAAGCAGCCCGACCACAAGCTCGGCGCTACGATTGCCGCGGAGGCGTTCCGGCGTGGCCTGAGCATGAACATCGTCAAGCTGCCCGGCATGGGCGGAGTCTTCCGCATCGCCCCGCCGCTGACCATCTCCGAGCAGGAGCTGGACCTCGGCCTGCGGATCATTGCGGAATCGATCGAGGCCGGACTTGCAGCCAGCGCACCCGGCATCGCCGCGGAGTGAGGACCTACGGCCGGGCGCTGCAGCGGCTCAGACCACGATGGTCTTCAGCCGCTCGGCGATGAGCGCGGCGAGCCGCGCCGCCACTTCATCCTTGGTCATTTCCGGCCATTCCTCGACGCCTGACTTCGAGACGATGCGCACCTTGTTGCGATCGCCGCCCATGACGCCGGTGGGGCCGACGCCGCTTTCATGCGAGACATCGTTGGCGACGATGAAGTCGGCGCCTTTCTTCTTCAGCTTGGCCTCGGCATTGGCAATCAGGTCCTGCGTCTCGGCGGCGAAGCCGACGACCAGCCCCGGCCGCTTCTGGTGATGACCTACGCCGGCCAGAATGTCGGGGTTTTCAACCATCTGCAGCGCCGGCGGCCCCTCGCCCGCCACCTTCTTGATCTTTTCGCCGGCCGTACCGGCGGTGCGCCAGTCGGCCACCGCCGCGACGAACACCGCGGCGTCCGCCGGCAAAAGCTGCTCGACCGCGTCTTTCATCTGCGCCGCCGTTTCGACATGCACCGTGGCGACGCCGGCCGGATCGGCAATGCTGACCGGACCGGAGACCAGGCGCACATCGGCGCCCAGTCTCGCCAGTGCTGCCGCGATCGCATGGCCCTGCTTGCCGGACGAGCGGTTGGCGATGTAGCGCACCGGATCGATCGGCTCATGCGTCGGCCCCGAGGTGACGATGATCCGGCGGCCGGCCAGCGGCTTCGGCCTGGTGTCGAGCAGCGCCTCGATCGCCGCGACAATCTCCAGCGGTTCGGCCATGCGGCCTTCGCCGGCCTCGTTGCTTTCGGCCATCTCGCCTTTGGCCGGGCCGACAAAGGCGATGCCGTCCTTGGCCAACGTCGCGCGGTTGCGACGGGTCGCGGCATGCGACCACATTTTCGGGTTCATCGCCGGCGCTAGCAAAACCCTCTTGTCGGTGGCAAGAAGCACGGTCGACGCCAGGTCGGTGGCATGGCCGTTGGCGAGCTTGGCCATCAGGTCGGCAGTGGCCGGCGCCACCACCAATAGGTCTGCCTCGCGCGACAGCCTGATATGGCCGACATCGTGCTCGTCATTGCGGTCGAACAATTCGGTAAAGACATGGTCGGCCGACAGCGCGCCGACCGACAGCGTGGTGACGAATTCCTGCGCTGCCGACGTCATCACCACGCGCACCGCAGCACCCCGTTCGCGCAACCGGCGGATCAGGTCGAGCGCCTTGTAGGCGGCAATGCCGCCGCCGATGATGAGCAGGATGCGCTTGCCGGAGAGACTGCCCCGCGACACGACCTTGCTCGCCGCGGCAGTCGGCGCTATCGGGCTGCGTGCAACAGCCAGTTCGCGCAGCGTCTGTTCGATCTGGTCGATGCGACCGGAAGGGCCGAGCTGTCCCTCGACCGCGGCACGGATCATCACCCGCGCCTGCTCTTCCATCGAGCGGTCGTTCTCCGCCGCAAGCTGCCGCAGCAGGTCCTTGACCTCGTCGTCGAGGTTGCGAATGGTGATGCTGGCCATATGATTGCACTCTACTCGACATCGCTGGAAGCAATGATAGCAATGCAATCATTTCAGGACAAGCCGTTCTTGGCAGGCCGCTAGAGGATCTTCCAGGCGATATAAACCAGCGTCAGCGCGATCACCCACAGCGCAAGGCGGCCGGAGCGGGTGTAGCGGGCTTCGGCCTTGCCGATGGCGCGCGATGTCGCTTCGTCGAAGCGCAGGCCGTGCTCTGCCATAAAATCGATCTCGCGCGACAGCCGCTCGGTGCGGGCGACAAAGTCCGGCGCCTGGCGGGCGAGCGCCAGCAGCGCCTTGGCGCCGTCGCGCGCGTCCATGAGCAAGCCGCTCGGGCCGAGATTGCCGGCGATCCATTGGCCGACCACCGGCTCGGACGTCTTCCACATGTTGAAGGCCGGATCGAGCGTGCGCGCCACGCCTTCGACCACCACCATGGTCTTCTGCAGCAGGATCAGTTCCGGCCGCGTCGCCATGTCGAACAGTTCGGTAACCTCGAACAGCAGCGTCAACAGCTTGGCCATCGAGATCGTCTCGGCCGGCTGGCCATGGATCGGCTCGCCAATGGCGCGGATCGCCTGCGCGAAGGCGGCGACATTGTGCTGGCGCGGCACATAGCCGGCCTCGAAATGCACCTCGGCGACGCGCAGATAGTCGCGGGTGATGAAGCCGTAGAGGATTTCGGCGAGGAACCGGCGCTCCTTCTTGCCGAGCCGCCCGGCAATGCCGAGATCGACGGCAACGATATCGCCATTGGCCTCGACGAAGAGATTGCCCGGATGCATGTCGGCATGGAAGAAGCCGTCGCGCAGCGTGTGGCGAAGGAACGACTGGATCAGGTTGGTGGCGATCGCCTTGAGATCGTGACCCGCTGCCGCAAGACCGGCGATGTCATTCATCTTGACGCCATCGACCCATTCCATGGTCAGCACGTCGCGGCCGGTGCGCTCCCAGTCGACCGACGGCACGCGGAAGCCCGGATCGTCCTTCGTATTCTCGCCGAGCTCCGACAGCGCTGCCGCCTCGAGCCGAAGATCCATCTCTACCTTGGTGGTCTGCGCCAGCGTCTCGGTCACCTCGACCGGCCGCAGCCGGCGCGACGACGGGATGTATTTCTCCTGCAGCCGGGCGGCGAGGAAATAGCTTTCGAGATCCTGAAAGAAGCGGCGGCGCACGCCCGGCCGGATCACCTTAACCGCCACCTTGGTATCAATACCGTTATGCAAGGCTTGCGCGGGATGAACCTGGGCGATGGAAGCCGCCGCCACGGGATCGCCGAACTCGGTATAGAGCTCGCCGATCTTGCGCCCGAGCGAGCCTTCGATCGCCGCCACCGCTTCCGCCTGCGGGAACGTATGCATCTTGTCCTGCAGCATGGCGAGGTCAAGCGCCATGTCGTTGCCCACGACATCGGGCCGCGTCGCCAGGAACTGGCCGAGCTTGACATAGGAAGGCCCGAGCCGGACCACCGCCTTGGCCAGCCGGTCGCTGCGCTCATAGGCAAGCGCGCGGCGGCGGGTGAACAGCCGCGCCATGCGCCAGCCGAATTTCGGCAGGCCGGTGAGCTCATCGCCCGGCAGCGCGGCAATGACGCCCTCGCGGACCAGCACCCAGCCGGCCCGTGCGAGCCGAAAGGCGGCGCCGACGCTGCTCATCGCCTACCCTGCTTCAAGGGGGCTCGCTGCAAACTGTCTTGCCTCAAAGCTTCCAGCCCGAATGAAGCGCTGCAATGCCGCCGGAATAGTTGCGGAACGAAACGCGTTCGAAACCGGCACGAGAAATCATGGCGGCAAAGTTCTGCTGGTTGGGAAATTTGCGGATCGATTCGACCAGGTAGGAATAGGGTTCGCCGTCGCCGGTGACCATCTTGCCGATCTGCGGGATGGCGTTGAACGACCAGGCTTCGTAGACCTTGTCGAGCAGCGGCATCTCGACCTCGGAAAATTCGAGGCACAGGAACCGCCCGCCCGGCTTCAGCACGCGAAAGGCTTCCGTCAGCGCCACATCGATGCGCGGCACGTTGCGGATGCCGAAAGCGATCGTGTAGGCGTCGAACGTGCTGTCCGCAAAAGGCAGTTCTTCGGCATTGGCCTCGACGAAATCGGTGTTAGCGGACAGGCCCTTCTTTTCGGCCCGGTCGCGGCCGACACTGAGCATCGAACCATTGATATCGAGGACCGTGGCATGCGCGTTGCCATGGCTGGCGTCGACAATGCGGAAGGCGATGTCGCCGGTGCCGCCGGCAACGTCGAGCACCTTCCAACCCACTCTTTTCGGGGGGTTCAGCCATGTCACCATGGCATCCTTCCACAGCCGATGCAGTCCGGCCGACATTAGGTCGTTCATCAGGTCGTAGCGGTTCGCCACCTTGTGGAAAACGTCGTTGACCAGAGGCTGCTTGTCGCCTGGCCCTACCTTCTTGAAACCATAGGAGGTTTCCATGCCGCCCGCGGCCGTGGTTCTCTCAACTGACATTATTTTGATCCGTCATAAAACCGGCGGGACCATAGCCGATCGATGGTGCGGGCGCTATTGTTTAAGGCGCGGTGTTCAGCCGCGCTTCCAGGTGGCGGGTTTTCAAGACCTGGACTTACCGACGGGATGTTTGAATGCCTTTGAAAGCAGAACTGCACTGCCATATTGAAGGGGCAGCGGCGCCCGAACTCGTCATTCGCCAGGCGCAGAAATATGGCAAGGACAGCTCGCCCTATATCCAGAACGGCTCGTTCGTCTGGCACGACTTCACCTCCTTCCTCGCCGCTTACGATTTTTCCGCCGATCTGTTCCGCACCGAGGAGGATTATGCTCGCCTCGCCGACCACTATCTGACCAGCCTTGCCCGCGACGGCGCCATCTATTCCGAGGTCTTCACCTCGCCCGACCATGCCGTCAGGGCCGGCCTTTCGCCCAAGGCCTACACCGACGCGCTCGGCGAAGGCATGCTCCGCGCCAAAGCCAAGACCGGCATTGAGGGCCGCATGATCGTCACCGGCGTGCGCCATGTCGGCGTCGAATCCATCGAACAGGCGGCGCGCTTTGCGGCACGCTGCGGCAATCCGCTGGTCACCGGCTTCGGCGTCGCCGGCGACGAGCGCATGGGCGAGATGGAGGATTATGTCCGTGCTTTCGAGATCGCCCGCGAAGCCGGCCTCGGCATCACCATCCATGCCGGCGAGTTAACGGGGTGGGAGACCGTGCAGGCCGCGCTCGACCACATCCGCCCCTCGCGCATCGGCCATGGCGTGCGCGCCATCGAAAACCCCGACCTTGTCAGGCGCATCGCCGACGAAGGCGTGGTGCTTGAATGCTGCCCCGGCTCCAACATCGCGCTCAAAGTCTTCGATAGTTTCGCCGACCATCCCTTCCCCGCTTTGCAGGCGGCCGGCTGCAAGGTGACGCTCAACTCCGACGACCCGCCCTATTTCTGGACCTCGCTGAAGCGCGAATACGACATTGCCGCCGAGCATTTCGCCATGACCGAAAAGGCGCTGACCGCCGTAACCCGCACGGCGATCGAGGCCGCTTTCATCGACAGGAAGACCAAGGCAGCGCTTCTCGCACGGCTGAACGCCGCCGTGCGGTAATTTCCCGTGACAAAACTGTGGCCGGTCACGCCCAAGCGGTTCCTTGGCCGGCGCATTGTCGGCAGAGCCGGATGATTTTCAGGTCTATCGACCTGAAAATCTGAATCCGGCTCTAAATCAAAGGGATAGAGCATGATGTCGCCCGAAAACCGCTTCACACTTTTCGGCATCATGCTCTAGGGTTGCTTCAAGCACAGAAAATTCAGGAGCAACCCATGCAGGGCGTCACCGTCGTCGACCACCCGCTTGTCCAGCACAAGCTGACCATCATGCGCAAGAAGGAGACGTCGACAGCCGGCTTCCGGCGGCTGCTGCGCGAGATCTCGCTGCTGCTCGGTTACGAGGTCACCCGCAACCTCGACCTGACGACCACCACCATCGAAACGCCGATGGAAACCATGGAAGCGCCGACGCTGGAGGGCAAGAAGCTGGTCTTCGCCTCGGTGCTGCGCGCCGGCAACGGCCTGCTCGAAGGCCTGCTCGACCTGGTGCCGGCGGCACGCGTCGCCCATATCGGGCTTTACCGCGACCACGAAACGCTCGAGGCGGTGGAGTATTTCTTCAAGGCGCCGAGCGATCTCGCCGACCGGCTGGTGATCGTCGTCGACCCGATGCTGGCGACCGCCAATTCGGCGATCGCGGCCATCGACAAACTGAAAGGCCGCGGCGCCACCAACATCCGCTTCCTGTGCCTGCTGGCGGCGCCCGAGGGCATAGAGCGCTTCACCAAGGCGCATCCCGATGTCCCCGTTTTCACCGCCTCCATCGACCGCCAACTCAACGAGAAGGGCTACATCATGCCCGGCCTCGGCGATGCCGGCGACCGCATGTACGGAACCAAATAAAGGCGACGCAAGGCATCCGCTGACACTGCCTCGTTTACCGCCCGTTTACGCAAAGCCGCGGTTTCGGCCGGCGTTAAAGCGGCAAACACCATGTTCGCATGAGAATGGCCCTTCACGAAGGTCCATCCATGCTGCGCAAGCTTCTCATTCTGGGCGTTTTCGCCGGCACATCGGCGTCGATCCCGATCGTCTATCAGTCGAACCCGCAGATCCTCGATGGCCTGCTGAAGTCGACCGTCGCCAGCAAGCCGGCCGCGCAACCGCAGCCCGAGCTGAACCTCGCCTCGGTTCCCGACAAGCCGGCAGCACCGCTGCCCACCGGCCGCAAGGTATTGGTGGCGGCAGACGAGCGCGGCCATTTCACCTCCGCCTTCAAGCTCAACGGCCGCCAGGTCGACGGCATGATCGACACCGGCGCCACGCTGGTGGCGATCAACACCTCGACGGCGCGCCGCATCGGCATCTCGCTCAATCCGTCGGATTTCAGCCATCAGGTCAACACCGCCAACGGCGCGATCAGGGCCGCCGTGGTCAACATCGATCGCCTGCAGATCGGCAAGATCAGCGTCGACAACATCCAGGCGGTGGTGCTCGACGACCGGGCGCTGCAAACCAACCTGATCGGCATGAGCTTTTTGCAGCGGCTGGCAAAATACCAGGTCGAAAACGACACCTTGCTGCTGGTGCAGTAGTGCCTTCCGCTAACCGCGCGCCAGCACCCGCCGGATGACGGTCTTGTCGGCGGCCGGCTTCGAAGCCCCAACCGTATAGGCCGAAACTATTGCGGCCGCGGCCGCCTCGGCATCCGCATCCGTGCGGGCATGGACCAACGCCAGCGCATCGCCCGCCCGCACCTCGGCGCCGAGCGGCAGCAGCCGGGTGATGCCGACTGCATGGTCGATCCGGTCCTCGGGCTGTGTGCGTCCGCCACCGAGCCCGACCACGGCGAGGCCGATGTCGCGTGTGGCAATTCCGGTAACAAAGCCATTTCCGGTCGCCTTGACGACAAACTCCACCGCCGCCTTCGGCAGATATTTCTCCGGCTTCTCGACGAAATCGGCCGGGCCGCCAAGGGCTGCCACCATGCGTGCGAAAGCGGCCGCCGCGCGGCCGCCGGCCAGCGTCTCGGTCGCGCGCCTGAGGCCGTCCTGGTTGGACGACACCAGACCTGCCGATTGCAGCATCTCGGCGGCCAGCGCCAGCGTCACATCCTCCAGCCGCTTGTCACGGAACCGACCGGTGAGGAAGTCGACGGCGTTGCGCACCTCCACCGCATTGCCGGCCGCCGACGCCAGCGGCTCGTTCATGCCGGTGACCAGCGCCGAGGCCTTCAGGCCGGCCCCATTGGCGACCTCGACCAGGCTGTTGGCCAGTGCGGTTGCGTCGCGCGACTTCTCCATGAAAGCGCCGTTGCCGACCTTGACGTCAAGCACCAGCGACTGCAGGCCGGCCGCCAGTTTCTTCGACAGGATCGAGGCGGTGATCAACGGCACCGATTCCACTGTTCCGGTCACATCGCGGATTGCATAGAGGCGGCGGTCGGCGGGCGCGAGGTCTGCCGTCTGGCCGATGATGGCGCAGCCGGTCTCGAGCACGGTCTTGCGGAAGCGCGCCACATCCGGCTGGCTGATATAGCCGGGGATGGCATCCATCTTGTCCAGCGTGCCGCCGGTATGGCCGAGGCCGCGGCCGGAGATCATCGGCACATAGGCGCCGCAGGCGGCGACGATCGGCGCCAGCATCAGCGAGACATTGTCGCCGACGCCACCGGTCGAATGCTTGTCGGTGACCGGACCCGGCAGGTCCGACCAGTCGAGCACGTCGCCGGAATCGCGCATCGCCACTGTCAGCGCCACCGCCTCGTCGCGGCTCATGCCGTTGAAGAACACTGCCATGGCAAAGGCGCCGACCTGACCGTCCGACACACTGCCCGAGGTCACGCCGGCGACGAAGGCCGCAATCTCCTGCGCCGACAGTTTCTGGCCGTCGCGCTTGCGGCGGATGATTTCCTGCGGAAGCATCAGGCGTCGCCCTTTGGCTCCGGCAACCCATCCTGGAACACATGCGCAAGGATCGTCGCCAGCCGCGCACCGCCGATCGGCGCCATGTCCTTGGTCTCCTGGTGCGACAGCTCCGCCCCGGTCATCCCTGCGGCAAGGTTGGTGATCACCGAACAGGCGGCAACGCGAAGCCCAAGGAAGCGGGCGAGAATGACCTCCGGCACAGTCGACATGCCCACCGCATTGGCGCCCATGATGCGCGCCATGCGGATTTCCGCCGGCGTCTCGAAGCACGGGCCGGAAAACCACATATAGACGCCCTGGTACAGTGCGGTTCCGGTGGCCTTCGCCGCGCGTTCGATGGCCGCGCGCAGGCCGGCATCATAGGCTTCGGTGAGGCCGACGAAGCGGCGGTCGCTCGGCTCGCCGATCAGAGGGTTGGTGCCGGAGAAATTGATGTGGTCGGTGAGCAGCATCACCGAACCGGGCGGCATATCGGGATCGACCGAACCGGCGGCATTGGTGAGGATCAGCTTGGTGATGCCGATGCCGGCAAGCACTTCCAGCGCCGGGCGCATTGCAGCGGCAACGCCGTGTTCGTAATAGTGGGCGCGGCCGGACAGCATCAGCACCGGCGTGCCGGCAAACAGCCCCGCCACCACCTCGCCGGCATGGCCGGTAACGCCGCTGCGGGGGAAACCCGGCAGGTCGGCATAGGAAACGCGCACGGCATTTTCGACCTGGTCGACAAGCCCGCCCAGGCCCGACCCCAGCACCATGGCGGTGGTCGGCGCCAACCCGTCCAGCCGTTCAACGAGATGGTCCAAAGCTTCTTTCATGTCAGCCAATCTTCATTTCAAAATGTCGCCGCGGAATCCGTAGGGCAGCATGTCGCCCATGGTCACGGTCTCGACCACGCCGGTGTTGTCGCAGAGATAGAGTTTCGTGTCCGGCCGGCAGAATTCCGCCAGCCTCTGCCGGCAGCCGCCGCAGGGCGAACACTTGGCCATGCGCGAGGCAATGACGGCGATCTCCACGATCTTGCCGCCGCCGCCCATGATGTAATGACCGAGCGCCGTGGTCTCGGCGCACCAGCCTTCCGGATAGGATGCGACCTCGATGTTGGCGCCGGTGAAGACGCGTCCGTCCTCGGTCCGCAACGCCGCCCCCACTGGAAACTTCGAATAGGGCGCGTAGGCCTTGGCCATGGCCTCCTGCGCGGCCTCGAACAGATCATGCGACATTCAAACGTTCTCTCCGACGATCATGGTCAAAACCCGGCGCTTTGCGTTTTCCTGGCGCCTTTCAAACGCTGAGCCGCATGCGGCTCAGCGGTCTCAGACTAGCGTGCCCGGATCACCGTTCCTTGACATAGGGCACGCCGCCGGCGCGTGGCGGGATCGCCTTGCCGATGAAGCCGGCAAGCAGAATGACAGTCAGCACATAGGGCAGCGCCTGCATGAACTGCACCGGCACCTTGCCGATGAGCGGCAGAGGCGAGCCCTGCAGGCGGATCGCCGCCGCGTCGAGGAAGCCGAACAGAAGACAGGCGAACATGGCGTTGACCGGCCGCCATTTGGCGAAGATCAGCGCAGCCAGCGCGATGTAGCCCTTGCCGGCGGTCATATCCTTCACGAAGCCGCCATTCTGCACCATCGACAGATAGGCGCCGGCAATGCCGGTCAGCACGCCGGTGCAGATCAGCGCCCGGTAGCGCAGCCAGGCGACCGAGATACCGGCGGTGTCGACGGCGGCCGGGTTCTCGCCGACGGCGCGCAGCCTGAGGCCAAAGCGGGTGCGAAACAGCACCCACCAGGTGAACGGCACCATGGCGAAAGCGAGATAGACCAGGATCGAGTGCCCGGACAGAAGCTCGGAATAGATCGGCCCTATAATTGGCACGTCGTGGATGGCGGCAGCACCTGGCAGAGTGATGGCCTCGAAGCGCTCGCCCGGCTGCAGCGCCGGCGTGCGCCCGCCCTGCTGAAACCAGGCCTGGCCCAGAATGATGGTCGAGCCGGCTGCGACGAAGTTGATCGCCACACCGGAGACGATCTGGTTGCCGCGGTGGGTGATCGAGGCGAAGCCGTGCACCAGGGCAAAGGCGACCGACATCACGATCGCCATGCCGAGACCGAGGAAGGCCGAATGGAAGACCGAAGCGGCGGCCGCACCGGCGAAGGCGCCGACCAGCATCTTGCCTTCCAGCCCGATGTCAAAAACACCTGCGCGTTCGGAATAGAGGCCGGCGAGGCAGGCAAGCAGCAACGGCACCGACAAGCGTATGGTCGAGTCGAGTATCTGCACGATGGCGATGAACACATCCATCTCAGGCGCCCTTCCCTTTGACCGCTTCGATGCCGACCGACCTTGGACTGAACGAGGCGAACAACGCCTGGACATAGGGTCGGAACATGTGCTCCAGCGCACCGGCGAACAGGATGACGAGACCCTGGATGATGACGATCATGTCGCGGGAAATCGCCGGCATCTCGAAGGCAAGCTCGGCGCCGCCCTGGTAGAGCATGCCGAACAGGATCGCCGCCAGCACGATACCGACCGGATGCAAGCGGCCCATCAGCGCCACGGCGATGCCGACGAAACCGGCGCCGGAGACGAAATCGATCGCCACATTGTGCTGGTCGCCCATCACCGGGTTCAGCGTCATCATGCCGGCCAGTGCGCCGGAGATCATCATGGCAATAATGATGATGCGGGTCTCCGAAATGCCGGCATAGCGCGCCGCCTTCGGGCTGTGGCCGTAGGTGCGCATCTCGTAGCCGAGCTTGGTGCGCCAGATCAGCAGCCAGACCAGGAAGGCCATGACCAGCGCCAGCAGGAAGCAGATGTTGAAGGGTGCCGAGCGGATCTTGGCGCCGAACAGTTCGATGATCCAGTTGAGCTTGGGCAGTTCGGCCCCGGCCAGGAAGTTGCGCGTCTGCGGCGCTTGCGACGCCGCCGGCTTCAACGGCCCGACCAGGAGATAGACCATGATCGACGCCGCGATGAAGTTGAACATGATGGTGGTGATGACGATGTGCGAACCGCGCTTGGCCTGCAGATAGGCCGGGATCAGTGCCCATAGCGCGCCGACCGCGGCCCCGGCGGCGATCGCCAGCGGGAAGGTCAGCCACCATGGCAGCACACTGTCGAAGGCGAGGCAGACCACGCCCACGCCCACGCCGGCAATATAGGCCTGGCCCTCGGTACCGATGTTGAACAGGCCGCAATGCGCGGCCACCGCCACCGACAGACCGGTGAAGATGAAGGTGGTGGCGTAGAACAGCGTGAAGGCAATACCGGTTCCCTTGCCGAACGCGCCTTCGACCAGGATGACGGCGGCGCGGAACGGGTTCTCGCCCACCAGCATGACGACGAAACCAGCAACGATGAAGGCCACCGACAGGTTGATCAGCGGGATCAGCCCATAATCGGCCCAGGCCGGCAATTTGGCGTAAGGCGTGCTCATTCTGCCGCCTCCTGGCGCTCGACACCGGCCATCAGCAGGCCAAGTTCGCCTTCGGTCGCCTCCGGGCCGCGCTCACCGACGATGCGGCCGGCAAACATCACCAGGATACGGTCGGACAGCGAGCGGATTTCGTCGAGCTCAACCGACACCACCAGCACCGCCTTGCCCTGGTCGCGCATGGCGATCAGCCGCTTGTGGATGAATTCGATGGCGCCGACATCGACCCCGCGCGTCGGCTGGCCGACGATGAGAACCCCGGGGTCTTGCTCCATCTCCCGCGCCAGCACGATCTTCTGCTGGTTGCCGCCGGAGAAATTCGCCGTCTTCAGGCGCGGATTGCCGGGACGGATATCGTATTTTTCGATCTTGTCCTTGGCGTCGGCCATGATCGCATCAATGTTGAGGAACGGTCCTTTGAGGTAGCGCGGATCATCGTGATAGCCGAGGATCGAATTTTCGTTCTCCTCGAAGGCCAGCACCAGCCCGACATGATGGCGGTCCTCCGGTACGTGGGCGAGGCCGCGGTCGCGCAGTTCACCCGGATCTGCCTTGCCGGTAAGGTCGATCGGCTTGCCGTCGAGCATAACCGAGCCGGAGACGGCGTGCCTGATGCCGGATATCGCCTCCAGCAGTTCGGATTGTCCGTTGCCGGCCACACCGGCAATGCCGACGATCTCGCCGGCTTTGATATCGAAGGAGATATCGTCGACCATGGTGACGCCGCGAGAATCCTTCACCGTCAGGTTCTTGACCGCGAGCTTGACGCCGCCGGCTTCCGCCTCGCCCTTTTCGACCCGCAGCAGCACCCGCCGCCCGACCATCAGCTCGGCCAGTTCGCCCACCGTCGTTTTGCTGGTCTCGCGCGTCGCCACCATCGTGCCCTGGCGCATGACCGAGACATTGTCGGTGATAGCCATGATCTCGCGCAGCTTGTGGGTGATCAGCACCACGGTTTTTCCCTGATCCTTCAACTGCTTGAGGATGCGGAACAGATGGTCGGCCTCGGCCGGCGTCAGCACGCCCGTCGGCTCGTCGAGGATCAGGATCTCGGCACCGCGATAGAGGGCTTTGAGGATTTCGACGCGCTGCTGCAGGCCGACCGGCAATTCCTCGATGATGGCGTCGGGATCGACCTCCAGCCCGTATTCGCGTTCGAGGCGCTCCAGTTCGGAGCGCGCCTTGGCGATGCTCTTTTTCAGCAGCGCATCGCTTTCGGCGCCGAGGATGATGTTTTCCAGCACGGTGAAATTGTCGACCAGCATGAAGTGCTGATGCACCATGCCGATGCCGAGCGCGATGGCGTCATTGGGCGTCTTGATCGATGCCGGCTTGCCGCCGACGCGGATCTCGCCGCTGTCAGCCTGGTAGAAGCCGTAGAGGATCGACATCAGCGTCGACTTGCCGGCGCCGTTCTCGCCGACAATGCCGTGGATGGTGCCGCGCGCGATCTCCAGGTTGATGTCGCGATTGGCGCGAACGGCGCCAAAACTCTTGTTGATGCCGATCAGTTCGATTGCGGCTTGCGCCATGCAGCCTGTCCCACTCTTATTTTTTTATCGCTTGGTCAAAACGCCTAGCATGATGCCCCGTCTGTGCCAATTGGCGGCGCAACCATCACTCTCGACAAATCCCGGTGCGATTGTCAATTTCGAACGTGGCCCGGGACCTTCACATTCACTAATATACAAGGCTCAATAGTCGCATCATTCTGCGACTGCGTGCGCCAGGACCGAAGGATTTTTTTAAATGATCATGCCTGCCGACCGGCTGACGACGCTGGAAATCCGCGCCGCCGAGCAGGAAAAGACCATCGAGGAACTGTCGGGCCAGATCGCCGAGCAGTGGACGGTGATCGAACGCATGCAGCGCAAGCTCAATGCCCTGACCGAGCGCTTCATGGCGCTGGAGGAACAGTCGGCGCCCGATGTGCCGATAACCAAACCGCCGCACTGGTAGCAAGGAGAAGCTGATGGCCAGTGAGAGTGATCGCGTAGCGCGTGCCGGCGACTATGTGCTTGGTCTGATGAACGATCGCGACCGGGCGCGCGCCGAGCGCGACCTCGAGATCGACCCCGCCTTCCGCGACACGGTGATGCGGCTGGCCGAGCGCATGCATGTCTTCGATCGCACGGGCCGGCCGTCGGGCGGCAGCGATCGCTGGCAGCTGATCTCGCAACGCATTGCCGAAATGCCGCAGATGCGCGTGGTCGGCCACGACGAAGCTAAACCGACGCCAGTAATCAGCAGGCTGGAGCGCCGTCCCTATGGCGTCGGCGTGCATTCCCTCGGCGGCCGGCGCGGCTTCGCCATCGCCATTGCGCTGATCGTGGCGTTTGCGCTTGGCTATCTCGTGGGCACTTTATAGCGCGCGCGACATCAGAGCCATCGGTTCGCCATCCTGCGTGAAGGTCTGCACCTCCACCCAACCGAGCGCTTCGTAGAAGCGGCGCGCTTGCCAGGTGTAAAGGTAGAGCCTGCGTACACCAGCCGATGCCGCATGAGCTTCGACCGCTCTGACCAGCGCGGTGCCGATACCGCGCCCTCGATGGTCCTGGTCGACGATCAGCCCGGCAAGCCATGGCGTCAAATCATGCGCCGGATCGATCTCGTCGCGGACCAGCAGGCAACTGCCGATCGGCAGGCCCTGGTCTCGCGCAACGAATGCCGCCTCGAACCCATCGCCACCGAGCAATTCGCGAAGTCCGGCCGCGTCTTCTGCCAATGTTCGTCCGATGCCAGCGAAGAACGCGGCGAGCCGCGGCCTTGCGATCGGCTCGACGTCGCGCTCCGCCATCGCTTCGATTGTCGTCGACATCACGGCTACACCCCCAAAACAAAACCGCCGGGCTTTCACCCGGCGGTTCCAAACCTCAACGCTTGCCGATCAATACGGGCAGGCGTTG
Organism: Mesorhizobium sp. P2_F5; assembly: GCF_056403715.1. Taxonomy (NCBI): domain Bacteria; kingdom Pseudomonadati; phylum Pseudomonadota; class Alphaproteobacteria; order Hyphomicrobiales; family Phyllobacteriaceae; genus Mesorhizobium; species Mesorhizobium sp. P2_F5. The sequence continues at coordinate 400,486 of NZ_JBFUEY010000003.1, forward strand.
TCGGCGGTGTAGTCGTGCACCTGGATCGTTCCGGCGATGATGTCGGCCTTGGCCTTTTCGACGGCGGCTTTCATTTCGTCGGTCACCAGCGCCTTGTTGTTGTCGTCCATGGCGTAGTCGACGCCACCTTCCTTGAGGCCGAGATTTTGCAGGCCGCCTTTGAAGGTGCCGTTCTTGCCGTCCATGAAGGCGGTGTAGACGGCGACGTCGACGCGCTTCAGCATCGAGGTCAGCACCTTGCCGGGCTGCAGGCCGTTCTGGTTGGAATCGACGCCGATGCCGAGCTTGCCGGCATCCGCCGCCGCCTGCAGCACACCGACGCCGGTGCCACCGGCCGCGGCATAGACCACGTCGGAGCCCTGGTCGATCTGCGTCTTGGCGATCTCGCCGCCCTTGGCCGGATCGTTCCACGCCGCCGGCGTATCACCGGTCATGTTCTGGATGACGTCAGTCGCACCGGCCGCCTTGGCGCCGCCGACATAGCCGCATTCGAACTTGCGGATCAGCGGAATGTCCATGCCGCCAATGAAGGAGACCTTCTTGGACTTCGAGGCCATCGCCGCCATGATGCCGACGAGATAGGAGCCTTCGTTTTCCTTGAAGACAAGCGAGCGGACATTGGGCAGGTCGACGGCGTCGTCGATGATGGCGAAGTTGAGGTCGGGATATTCCTTCGCGACCACCTTCAGCGCGTCTTCCCAGGCAAAGCCGGCCATGACGATGGGGTTGCGGCCGTCTTCGGCGAAGCGGCGCAGCGCCTGCTCGCGCTGCGAAGCGTTGGACACTTCGAACTCGACATAAGCGGTGCCGGTCTCGGTCTTGAACTTTTCGGCGCCATGATAGGCAGCCTCGTTGAAGGATTTGTCGAATTTGCCGCCGAGATCGTAGAGGATGGCCGGCTGGACATCCGCGGCGAAAGCCGGAAGAACCATTGCGGTTGCGGCCAGGAGGCCGAGAACGATACGTTTCATGTGATCCACACCCTGTCGGTTATTTTTTTCCGTTACGCGCCGCCCGCCTGCCCGGTTCTCCGGCAGGCATGCGACATCAGCCAGGAGTGTACTCCCCTCCCGCTCCAGGCAATCTGGCACGGCCCGAAACAAAATTCACGCGGAATTTTGACCTTTTGGAAAAGCATGCCCCCGTTGGAAAAGCAGGCTTGGGCGGTGACAACCGTGGACGGTTGCCGCGTTGTCGTCGCCTGCCCGCCGGGACAGCCCGTCAGCCCGGGGCGAATTCTCCGCCGCGCCGCCGGCGCCGGTAGCCGATCGCGTAGAGGAGCAAGGCAGCAACCGAAAACACCGCAAAGCCTGGCTGGGCAAGCACCCAGGCGATGCCGCCATCCCATATCATCGGGCTCGCCTTGGCGCGCACGAAGGTCTCGAAGGCCGCGCGGGTGTCGGGCGAAACCGCGAGCCAGCTCGAATTGAGCGGCGTCAGGACCAGCGCGGAAGCCGCCACCGAGCGTGTCGCGTCGAGCACCGCCATGATGACGGCGACCGAAAGTGCGACCATGGCCGCGAGGCGAAACAGAAAACGCAACATCGAGATCTCCCGGTCCTCAAGCTCCTCCCGAGGACCTTCCGGCGTCAGGACAAGGAATAGAATGCGTACGCCCGGCGCGCAATCGGCATACGCAAATTTGAAGCCCCCCGTCCGCCTATATCGCCGCCTTTCGGCTGCGCCGATGGACAAGCCAGACACCGAGGATGCCGCCGCCGATGGCGCCGACCACCAGCCCGGCAAGGCCGATGAACACAGCAAAGTAGCCGCAGCCGCCCTCGAAACAGCTGATGTCGGTGACTTCGGCGATGCCAGCGCCGAGCGCGAAGCCGGCGACGGCGCCGATGACCGCCCCGAGGATGATGCCGACGAGCGCGGCGACGATCGAAACAAAGACCGACGGCGCTTGCGCTTCCGGCCTTGCATAGAAGGCCTTGGCCTCGTCGCGGCGGCGCAGCAGGTAAATGCAAAACAGGCCGATGGCGATTTCGGCGGCGGAGATGGCAAGCGCCCTGCCGGAAAAGATGAAGCCGGCCAAGGTCAGCGCAAGGACCTGCCGGGCCAGCACCCAGGCGATGATGGCGATCTGCCAGATGGTGAAATGGCGCGGAAAGCGCGCGGATCGGCTGAAGGCGAGGCCGAGCAGATAAAGCCCCCACACGATGGTGACGATGTCGAAGGCCAGCCCGGCAAGTAGGAAATTGAAGACGCTGTCAGGGATGCCAGAACTGCCGAACAGCCACTGCACCGAGACCAGTCCGTAGACCGACCACGCCATGACGAAGAGAAGCCAGACCACAGGCACGAAGGACAGCCCGCTGTCAGGACGCCCGGATGGCGTCAACTCGCTGCCTAGCACACCTCCGGTCGGCGTTCCGCTGCCGGGATTTTCGCCACTCAATGTCATGTCGGACGATGCCCCCCGCAAAGCCTCTGCTTCACTCGACAACTGGCCCGGGGCGAAGTCAAGCGCGGCCGGCCCCGCCGCCTTGCCTGTGCACACCATTCGGAACCGAAGCGCCCTTGAAGCGGAGGCATTGGCGGCCCGACGAAACGATGCATGGCCGGCAAAACGAATAGACTGCCGTTATGGCTTGGCATTCGGCGCCGGATCGACTAGATGAGCCCCGCGCCTGTTTGATTGACGGGCGCCGGGAAGGGCATCCGCTGGTTGGCGGCGCCCCTGACGCGGGTCTCCCCCGCACTTCCCAAAGGGATGCATCTCCCCAACCCGCGCGGCAAAACCGGCCGGCGCGAAATGCAAGGACGGAGAGGTGGCCGAGTGGTTGAAGGCGCACGCCTGGAAAGTGTGTTTACGGGAGACCGTAACGCGGGTTCGAATCCCGCTCTCTCCGCCAGCTATTCAATAAAACTGATAAAAACCAATTGGATAGAAAATTTGGGAGCGGAGACCCACCTTAAGGCCCGCCATTGTTTGTCCCCTTAGAAAAGCTCGGATGCGGGATTGGCTACAGTGGACCGCCCCGCGCTTGTTGAGATCAAATTTCCTGCCCCGCAGTTTATCCCGGGAGGCTAAGAGCACTGCTGTCAATCGGCATCTTGCGGATGCGTTTTCCGGTGGCAGCAAAGATTGCGTTGGCCACGGCTGGGACGATCGCCGAAGTTCCTGCCTCGCCCATCCCGCCTGGCGCTTCGGTACTGGGAATTATGTAGACCTCGACAGTGGGAGCTTCGTCGATACGAAGAATTTCATATGTATCGAAGTTGGACTGTTCCACTCTTCCGTTTTTGACTGTGATCTCGCCATGAAGCGCTGCGGTGATGCCGAACATTACAGCGCTCTGTATCTGTGCCTCGATGGTGTTGGGATTGACTGGTATTCCGCAGTCGACAGCGCATACTACTCGTCTAACGCGAACCTTGCCGTCCTTCGAGACTTCGACTTCGGCAATCTGTGCGAGATAGCTCCCAAATGCATACTGGACCGATGCCCCGCGACCGACACGCTCGGGTAGTTTCTCTCCCCAGCCGGCTTTTTCGGCAGCCAGCTGCAGCACGGCCTTCGCGCGAGGCGTTTTGTCGAGAATGGACAGCCGGTAAGCCACCGGATCCTGCTTGGCAACCGCGGCAAGCTCATCCATGAAGCTCTCGGTCACGAAGACATTATGGGAAGGTCCGACGCTGCGCCAAAAGGCGGTCGGAACGCCTGGCGGCTCCACCCGAACGTACTCGACATGCAAATTGGGCAGATCATAGACAAGATTGATCGCGCCTTCGGTGGTATCGGGATCGAGCCCGTCCTTGAACGCAGGAGGCGCCCATCTCGCGATCACTGAAGAACCCGCAAAACGGTTACTCCAGGCGATCGGCATTCCTGCCTTGTCGAGCCCGGCAGACAGACGGTCGAAGAACATTGGACGATACATGTCGTGTTGAATATCTTCCTCGCGTGTCCATACGATCTTGACCGGACCGTCGACATGTTTGGCAATCTCGACAGCTCGAGCGACACCATCAACTTCGAGCCTCCGACCGAACCCGCCTCCGATCAGGTGATTGTGGACGACAACTTGGTCTAACGACAGGCCTGCTGCCTTCGCGGCGACGGACTGAGTTCGTCCGAGGACCTGGCTGCCTACCCAGATTTCGCAGCCATCCTTGCGCAGGTGGACAGTGCAATTCATCGGCTCCATCGTTGCATGCGCGAGGAATGGCACGTGGTAGGTCGCTTCGACCTTGACAAGGGCGCTTGCCATCGCCGCATCGATGTCACCGACCGTTTCTGCAACAGCACCGGGATTTAGGGTCGCTTGCTCGAGCATATCGGCGATTGCCCCCGTAGTCAGGGCGGCGTTGGGTCCATCATCCCACTCGATCACCAGCGCATCGAGACCTTTTTTCGCGGCACCCATGTGATCCGCCACAACGGCGACAGCGTCCTCAAGCCTAACGATCTGTCGCACGCCCTTGACCGCCTTTGCCGCGGTGTCGTCCACGCTCTTCACGCGGCCGCCGAATACGGGCGACTGCGAAAGCGTCGCGATCTTCACGCCCGGTGGGCGGGCGTCGATGCCGTATACGGCAGTGCCGTTCACCTTGGACGGGAGATCGAGACGCTTGGCCGATGTGCCGATGAGCTTGAAATCGCCCCGCTGTTTCAGCGCAACGTTTTCTGGAACCGGCAATCGCGCCGCCTCCGCGGCGAGTTCGCCATAGCCGAGACGTCGCCCTGTCGCCGCATGGACCACCTCACCACGCTCGGCATGGCAAGTCGCGCGATCGACATTCCAGCGCGTTGCCGCCGCCGAGACAAGCATTTCACGCGCCGTCGCTCCGGCCTGGCGAAGCGGCTGCCAGGCTCCGCGGATCGCATTCGAGTTACCCGTCGCCTGCACACCAATCAGCGGGTTGGCATAGAGCTTCTCATTGGGCGGTGCATGCTCCAGGCTCACCTGGTTCAGATCGACCTCGAGCTCTTCGGCGATCAGCATCGGAATGGAGGTGTAGGTCCCCTGCCCCATCTCGACATAGGGCATCGTCAGCACGATCTTTCCGTCGCCACCGATGCTGATGAAGGCGTTGGGGGTGAACTTCCCGGCATCGGCCGCCGCTGTGGCGTTTGCCGCTGGGAGGGTGAGACTTAGAACCAGGCCTCCGCCTAAAGCCGTCGCAACTTGCAGAAAGCTGCGCCGCGAGATGCTATCTGCCCCGCCCTGTCGATTGTGGCACGAGTCTTGGGATCCACCGTGATTTATCATGACACCCCTCCGTTTAGCTTGCAGCAGCCTGCTTGATTGCATCGCGGATGCGGACATAGGTCCCGCAACGGCAGATGTTTCCTGACATCGTGTCGTTGATGTCGGCGTCCGTCGGGTGTGGATTGCTCGCGAGCAGCGCCGCCGCGGACATGATCTGGCCCGATTGGCAATAACCGCACTGTGGCACTTCGAGGTCGAGCCAAGCCTGCTGTACCTTGGCGCCCACCTTGGTCATGCCGATCGCCTCGATCGTCGTGATCGAAGATTCACCGATGCTGTCGATCGAGGTGATGCACGAGCGGACTGGCTCGCCGTCGACATGCACGGTGCAGGCACCGCAGAGTGCCATTCCGCATCCGAATTTCGTGCCTGTCATTCCGAGCACATCGCGCAACACCCAAAGGAGTGGCGTGTCACCATCAATATCGACGTCATGCGTCTCATCGTTGATTTTGATCGTGAATGGCATGGCTCCCTCCTTCACCGTATCCTCGCGAGAGTGATCGCTTGGGCGGAATGAAGGGTAGAGCGGGAGCACGCGCTGAATCGATTGGACGATGGTGTCGACGATACTTTGGTATCAGGCGCGAAATCTGGTCGCCGCGAACTGTCGCGATGTGCGGCCAATAGCGAAACGTAAGGTCGTATGATGCGGAATTCCGCTTCCCAAACCGGCCGACATCGCTGCGGAAGGCGCCGCAGGTGCACTGAAGTTTTAATTTGGATATTCCCAAAAATCGTCTGGAACAGAGGTTCCGATTGCAGCCCGCATGGCATCCCGAAAAAGTTTCGCTGCGGGCATTGGACGAAAAGCTACCGTGCGATCGACGATGAGCCCCTCGTCATTTTCTTCGATAATATCGAAGCTTTCCAGCTCGTGCCCCTGAATTGTTCCCTTCCACCTCAACAGGGTTCTTCGGTCGTCCAGTTTCCACTCACCCGTATAGGCACCGTCTCGTAGTGTGGTCGACGCCGCGAAGATCTTTGCAACCACCGAGCGACCTTCAGCGGTCCGTATCAACACCGGACTGTGAAAAACCACATCTGCAGCGAGAAGCTTTTCATAATCAGCTATGGTGGCGTGGCCTGACTCACGAAGTTTTCGAATTGCGTGCATGTGGACGATTCCTTCGATGGGCAATGACGCTGCCTGCTCGCGAGACCGGATCGCCTCGGCGGCTAGGAGAATGCAGCCGAGCGCACGCTGGGTCGATTGTCCGATGGTGTCGACGATACCTTGGTATTAGCGAAGTCAGTTTGACATGGCCGTTGGCAGGCGAACCGGACGTCGGAGTACCGGCCGTGCAAATAGCGTCTGCCGGTTCCCGAAATCGCACATAACCAGACGGCGATCAGGTCAATCTTGGCGAGGTGGCGCCTGTATGCTGGAAGCCAGGCCGGGATTGATTTGCTCCGGCTCAGGCGTCGCCTGTGCTTCCCATTCCGGGACCGATTGCGCCAGCTCACCGTCGGCCGTCACCGTTGGGATACAGTCGGGGCGGGCTGAGGGGCCGTCGAGCACGTTCGATAGACTCGCACGTGCGCTGGCGAGCCAGGTAGAATGATCGGCGGCTGAGTGGTCACGGACCGTGACGGTTGCCGTCATGCCGGAGACAAGGGGTACGCCGGGCGGCACTTCGTCTATCGCGATGCGGACCGGAACGCGTTGGGCCAGCCGCACCCAGGTATAGATCGGATCCACATTCGGTAGTCCCTGGGCGCCAGCGGCTGCGTTGGAAACGCTGAGGCCACGTGTGATAGTGCTGACGTGCCCGATGATCGGCGCCGAGTAGCCCATTAGCTTCGCTTCGACCTGGGCGCCGGTGCAGACGCGCGCCATCTTGGTCTCTTCGAAATATCCGTCGATCCAGAAACTGTCGGTATCGATTATCGAAACGTTGGCGACACCCTGGCGGGCATAGTCGCCGGCGCGCAGCAGCAGGTTCGTCACATATCCATTTACTGGGCTGCGGACCTCGGTGCGTTTCAGGTTCACTTCAGCCAGGGCAACCTGTGACTGCGCGGCTTCGAATGCGGCCTCAGCCTGGATCGCATTGCCGGCATAGACCTGCTGCTGTTCGGGGGTGGTCGCCAGGCTCGACAATTTCCCCTGTCGTTCGGATTGCCGCTGCTTTACCTGCACATCCGCCGCCCTTTGCTGCAGCGCAGCTTTGCTCGTCTGCAGGGCCACATCGAAATCGAACGGATCGAGCACATAAAGGACATCGCCCTTGCGCACGAACTGGTTGTCGGCAACGCGCAATTCCTTGATCCGGCCGGTAACCTCTGGAGCTACGCTTGCCACCTGAACACGGATACGCCCGTCGCGAGTCCATGGGGCGGTCAAATAGTGGTCCCAGGCGACGACGGAAATGAGCACGGCGACGAGCGCCAGCGCCAGCGTGGCCAGTCGCTTCGTTACTGCTGCCAGCGCCAGCCGGATGGCGCTCCCCTGCCGGGCCAACTTGCCTTCGAGAATGAGACTTGTCTGGGTGCCCTCCCGTGGGGCAGCCGGTACAACAAGATTGAGGTTCGCCGCCTGCAATGCCTCGTTGTCAATTTGCGTAAGCGTCAGCTCGGGAGGCTCCGTCTCCGGGGCCAGCGCCGCTTCCTGAACAAATTCTTCCTTGAGTTGCGCGTCCATGACAGTCTCCATCAAGCGAGAAGCACAAGGCCGCCAAGCACGGCCACATAAAGGCTGAGTTCGGCGATCGACACGTGGCTGAAGATGCTTGCAAAGCCGACGAGGTGCAGGATCGGCCGAAGCCCCAGAATGATGACGAGCGCGGCGACCGCGTAAGTGATGAATGGCGCGAAAAAGACCCCGCCGATCACAAGCTCATGAAAATCGTTCGTCATGACCTGGCTCCCTGAGCATGAATGGCGGCGACGGGCGCCTGTTCGACAATTGCACTCGCAACAACGAGCGCTGCACGCGCGGCGGCGGCATGATCGGTCTCGGCGTGGGCACGCAGACTATCGGCGGCTGCTCGCATTAGCTGCGGATCTCGCGCGGCCAAAGCTGCTCGCGCGTTTACGACCAGAGCCCCCACGGAGCTATCCGTCAGTCGGGCGAGCCGGGCTGCACCGCAGCGGATTGCCGCGGCCTGGTCGAAATATGCGAGCGCATGCTCGACGGACGTCCGGTACTCCGCCTCGTTCGGACCGGCCGAAGCGATCTGCCCGACCCGCACGGCATCTCTGAATGCCTCCTCCTCGGGCGCGTAGCGTCGATCGGGACGATCCAGCAGCCGCTGAAGATCATGCCATGCCGACGCGAGCAGCCAGCGCCGGCGCTGAGAGTTCGATACGGGAGGAATGAGATACTGAGTTGCGAGCAGCACGCTCATCGCCGCACAGGTGAACAGCGAGGTGAACAGGAATGACTGTGGATTGTAGGTTTGCGGATTGCTCGGGGCGAATATCGCCGAAATGAAAATCAGGTTCACCTTTCCAAGACCCGCCCAAACCGGGTTGGTCGAGGTCGCCATGAGCGCGGCTCCGATCAGGAATGGAGCCAGGCCAATCGCCAGCAGTGGAAAGTCGGAAACGCCGTTGAGGACAAAGAACTCCAGGATCCCGGTCAGCGCGACCGCGATCGGCGCGCCGAAAAAACCGAGCGTCGTGAAGGTTCGTGGCGCCGGTGTCGTCGCACCCAGTCCCATTGCGACTGCAACCAGAGAAAGCGATGAACTCGCGCTCGGCCAGCCGGCCAACACGAAAAACAGGGAAGCTGCCGCAACGCACGCTGCCGCCCGGACTCCATTTTCTATCGCAACCCGCTGTGACCGGTAGAGTGGCGCTCGCCACGACCGATGCGGGCGCACAACGGACTTCAACGCCATAAGATGAAGGCGAACCTCCGCGTCCCGCCGCGCGAGTTCGCCAAGCGCCCAGCGAAGTGACGTTTGATCGGCGTCGAGCGAGCCGGCATCGTGATCACGAGATGATATTTTCGAAAGCTCTTCCGAGCTCAAATCAAGCATCGAGGCCCAACGTTCGCGCAGTGCCGTATCCGCGGTTGCCGGAAGGGCGGCCAAGGCGCGTGCCGCCTGCAATTCCGCCACGAGCGTCACCATCGCGCTGCGGGCCGCGGCGCTTCTCACTGGACCGCTGCTCGATTCGGCTGCAAGGCTCGATATGTCCGGGCGGAGCGTAACGATCTCTCTGATCAGGGCTGCGACCGCCACCGTATCGGTGGCCTCGCCGCGAATGACCGCCTGCGCATAGCGTCGCACGCGCTGATGAAGAGCTGCGAGCTGCGCCCCAAGCTGCGTATGACGATCAGGAGCCAGCAGCAGATCGTTCACAAGGGTGATCGACAGCACCCCAACCGCAATGGCGGCACCGCGCTCCGTTGCTGCTTCAAAGAGATTTTGCGGGTTGTCGATCTGCTGAATGGCGATGAACGCGACTGTATATCCCGACAGCACCGCGGCATAGGCGCGGTAACCGTCGAGCAGGCCACATGCATAGATGCAAAGGCCCATCCACAGCGCGAAGGCCACCAGGAGCAGATCTCTCGTCTGCGACAGCGCGCCCACGATTGCAATCGAGGCAGCCACGCCCACGAGGGTAGCAATCAGGCGAAACCCGGCCTTCTCCAGCGCCTGCCCCCGCGTTGGTTCCGCCAATATCATGACGGTGAGCATGGCTGAGGCCGGCGCCTCAAGTTGAAGCCAGAAGCTCGCCAGCAGGGCAACGACCGAGGCCATCCAGATACGGATGGCGAAAGCCCACGACCTGAGAGGAAATCCCGCGATAGCGAAGGGCAATTGTGTCGTGGTTGTGCTCACAGCCGGGTCCATTTCCTCACTGGAGGATCACGCTTGCGGCGGAAACCAGGATCCACAATCCGAACAACGGAATGAGTATCCATCGCGCCTGGGTGACGCTGATGTCGTTCTTCGTCCTGATGATTGCAGCGACGCGTAAATTGCTAAGCCGGGGATCGCTCATGACACATCTCCTCAATTGGATGTGTTAGAGATCGACTGACGGCGGCCGCAAATCCATTGCACGATGGTGTCGGCAATACTTTTGGATTGGTCTGTCAGCCGGCGCTATGGGCTGCAGCCACCACGGCAGCGGTGGCCTCGCGGCGAATGACCGCCCGCGCATAGCTCAGCGCTGGTGAAGAGCTGCGCGCCAAGCTGCGGATGACGATCGGGAGCCAACAACAGGTCGTTCACGAGAGTGATCGACAGCACCCCAACTGCGACGGCAGCAACGCGCTCGATTGCTGCTTCAAAGCGGGCAGCGATTCAGGCGCGTATGAAGGCGAGCAGATCGGAATTGATTACGTCCGCATTCACCGTACACATGCCGTGCGAAAAGCCGGGATAGACCTTGAGCGTGCTATTCTTGAGCAGCTTGGCCTGGAGTAGTGATGCATCCTTGTACGGCACAACCTGGTCGTCGTCGCCTTGCAGGACAAGCGTCGGCACCGTGATCGCTTTCAGATCCTCCGTCTGGTCGGTCTCCGAGAAAGCCTTGATGCCTTCATAGTGGGCCCTCGCACCGCCCATCATGCCTTGGCGCCACCAGTTCTGGATGATGCCCTGCGATGTCTTCGCGCCCGGCCGGTTGAAACCGTAGAACGGTCCTGAGGCCAGATCGAGAAAGAACTGCGATCGGTTAGCGGCAAGTGCCGTTCGGAAACCGTCGAAGACTTCGATCGGTGTGCCGCCGGGATTGCTCTCGGTCTTGACCATGAGCGGTGGTACGGCGCTGACCAGGACGGCCTTGGCGACACGGCCCTGAGGCTGACCATACTTTGCAACGTAGCGCGCGACTTCGCCGCCGCCGGTCGAATGGCCGATATGGACGGCGTTCTTCAGATTGAGATGCTCGGCCACAGCCGAAGCATCTGCCGCGTAGTGGTCCATGTCATGACCATCGCTGGCTTGCGTCGAGCGGCCGTGCCCACGGCGGTCGTGGGCCACGACGCGGTAACCCTGGGCCAGGAAAAATAGCATCTGCGCGTCCCAGTCATCCGAGCTGAGAGGCCAGCCGTGATGAAACACGAGAGGCTGAGCGTCCTTCGGTCCCCAATCCTTGTAGAATATCTCTGTTCCGTCCTTGATTTTTACGAACGTCATGGCTTCGGCTCCTTGATTTCGAGGGGAGGAACTCACGGTAGACCTCGCGATGGCCGTGAAGGGGGGAATGGACAGCACCGAAGCGGCCGCTGCGCCCAGCGCCAGGGCGGTTCGCCTCGAGATGACCGCGTCGCCTTCCGACTTCATGCAGGCCTCCTTGTTGGAAAATGGGTTTGCGACGCGCGAGTTGGCAAGTCTGCGATCGTCCATGACACATATCCCTGATTGAATTTGTATTATCGTCTGAAGTAAGATGTAAGATCAATTGCACGATGGTATCGGAAATACTTTCAGACAAGTCAGCAAAACGTCGTCTAAGTGCAAACGTTGCCAACATCCAACGACCGGAAGCGGTTGGACTTAATCGCCCGGCCCGGGATGAGTCATGCCGGGATCTGGTGCTTAGCTTGCAACTCTGCGCGGGACGACGAGTCTTGCCATGAGTACTTGAACGACATCGGCGTTTTGATTGATCGTCCGACTGACGATGGTAGCAATGCCGCGATCTGGTTTTGACCGGGACGGCGCGATCTCGACGACTTCGCTCTCCACGTGCAGGACATCGCCGGGGCGTGTCGGCGCCGGCCAGTTTATCTCTCCCCCTGCCCCTATGATTCCTCCGGCCAGCGGCAGGCCGCCTTCGACATTCAGCCGCATGGTGATGGCGGCGGTGTGCCAGCCGCTTGCCGCCAACCCCTTGAACAGGGTGTCCGCGGCGGCATCCGCATCCATATGAAACGGCTGCGGATCAAATTGCGCGGCGAAAGCCTTGATCTGCGGTTCATCGATCGTATGACTGGCGCTGACAAAGCGCTGTCCGACGTAGAGATCGTCCAAATGGAGACGGCCTGCTGGGATCCGGTCACTCATGATGCAGTTCCTCCCTTTTATTCAACGACCGCCATGTTGCCATAGGTCGCTCTGAGCTGCTTCTTGTCGAACTTTCCGACGCTGGTCCGGGGAAGTGTGTCCACAAACAGTATCATGTCGGGAATGCCTACCTTCGAGATCACACCTGAATCGGCAAACGATTTCAGATGCGCCTTTATCCGCGTGTCGCTGAGTTCGCTGCCGGTCTTGGCATTCCTGATGACCAGAGCCAGGGGTCGCTCGCCCCATTTCTCGTCCTTGATGCCGATCACCACAGCTTCGGACACACCCTCGCACTGAGAAATGAGGTCCTCAATCTGCAGCGATGAGACCCATTCTCCGCCGGACTTGATGACGTCCTTGATCCGGTCGACGACACGGAGATAGCCGCCGGCGTCGATGACGCCGATGTCGCCGGTATGAAGATAGCCACCGGACCATAATTGCTCGGACGCTTGCGGATCGTCGGCGTAGCCCTGCGTGAGCCACGGTGCGCGCACCACGATTTCGCCGGTGGTTTTGCCGTCGCGCGCCACCTCATCCCGGTTCCTGTCGACCAGGCGCAGGTCGACAAGCGGTGCCGAGATGCCGGCCATGGTTCGGATATCCAGCTGTTTGTCCGCATCGGCGGTCAGGTCTTTGGTTCTGACCTGGGCAAGAGCAAGCAGCGGAGCAGTTTCGGACATGCCATAGCCGGCATAGACGTCAACGCCGAGCGAAAGCGCTTGCCTGGCAAGCGCCTTCGGCAGCTCCGAACCCCCGACTGCCATCTTCAATCCGGCAAGGTCGGTGTTTGCCGCCGTGGCGGCGCCGAGAAGCATTTGCAGGATCGTCGGCACGCCGTGCGTGACCGTAACGCCTTCAGTCTTGATCAGCTTGAGAAGTAAATGGGGATCGTACCGACCCGGATAGACTTGCTTGACCCCGCTGAGCGTCGCCATCCATGGCAATCCCCACGCGTGCGCATGAAACATCGGGGTCATCGGCATATAGACGTCGTCGCGGCAGAAGCGGCCCTGTTTCGTGGCAGTGCCCAGGAAGGCCATTTGAGCGAGCGTGTGGAGCACCAGCTGTCGATGGCTGAAATAGACGCCTTTTGGCTTGCCYGTCGTCCCTGATGTATAAAAGGTCGTGGCGAGGGTGTTTTCGTCGAAGTCCGGGAAGTCGTAATCGCCCGCGGCACCGGCCAGCAGGTGCTCATATTCGCCTGCAAAGGAGAGGCCGCCAGTCTGGGGCGCCGCCCGGTCGGACATCAGGATCAGCGTCTTCACCTTGGGCAGTTGCTGGATGATCCCTTCCAGGACCGGCACGAAATCATCGTTGACGAGAAGCACCGACGAGCCCGCATGATCGATCGTGTAGGCGATCTGCTCCGGCGACAGCCGCACATTCACGGTTTGCAGGACAGCCCCCATCATTGGAACCGCAAAATAGGCTTCCAGAAACCGATTGCTGTCCCAGTCGAGCACGCCGACAGTGTCGCCGGCTGCAACACCCAACCCGGCGAGGCTGGACGCGAGCCGCCCGATGCGTTCACGCAACTGGCGATACGTGAAGCGCCTCACGTCGCGATAGACGATCTCCTGATCCGGCGCCTGCACGAGCGGCGTATGCCACAGCTGCTTTATGAGCAGCGGATACTGATATGCGGAGTTGGCGCCTGCTATGAGCCTGCCCGTCATGGCGGCTTCCTCTGTAGTTTAGGAAAGCAAATTGCAGGAGCGGCCGCGATCGGTGATGCTCCCGCGGCGTTGGTCCGCAATTCGAGCAAGCCGAGCAGCAACTCGTCGCGTTCCGCCTCCAGCTCCGCGACTGTGCGCGATCCGATCTCGGCATGGACGCTGTCGATCAGCTTCTTCTGCACCTCCTTCGTCAGCACCGGCGCGCCGAGAGACTTCCACGAAGCGGTCATTGGGCCGGCGAACTGCTCGAAGAAGTGGTCGATGCCGCCCTGGCCACCGCCGAGATGGTTGAGCATCATGTTGCCCATGATGCCCCAGCGCAGACCTGGCCCATAGGACAGGGCCGTATCGACGTCGGCTGCGCTCAACACGCCTTCGGCAACAAGGTAATAGACCTCGCGCGCCAACGCACCCTGGAGACGGTTGGCGACGTGCCCCGGCAGTTCCTTGTTGATGCGCACGGTCTTCTTGCCGATCGAGGTGTAGAATGCTTCTGCGCGCCGGATCGTCTCTTCCGCGGTCTTTGCCCCGCCGACGATTTCGACCAGTGGCATCAGGTGCGGCGGATTGAACGGATGGCCGATGACGCAGCGCTCGGGATGTGCCGCAGCGCCCAACTGGATCTGACTCATCGGCAGTCCCGACGAGCTCGAGGCAATGATGACGTCTGGCGGTAGCAATTCGTCGAGTTGGCCGTAGAGTTTTTGCTTGAAATCGAGCCGCTCAGGCCCGTTCTCCTGCACGAGGTCGACGCCTTTTACTGCTTCTGCCAGATCGGCGGTAAAGGCGAGCCGCAGAGGCGAGGCGCCGGGAGCGAGCCCCAGCCTCTCTAGCGCTGGCCACGCAGCGTCGACAAACCGTCTCAAAGCGGCTTCAGCATTGGGTGCGACGTCGGTTGTGACGACGTCGAGACCTTTGGCCAAGAATAGCGCCGTCCAGCTCGCGCCGATAACGCCTGTTCCGATGACTGCGACCTGACGAATGGATTTGATGTCGGACATGGTTTGATCTCCTTGGGAATAGTCAGACGTAGGCAATGCCGCTGAGGTTGCCCTGGGCATAGCGAAGCGTCCGCCTCTCAGTGCCGTCGAGCCTGGCGGAATAGACCGATCCGCCAAGGTCGGTGATGAACATGCGGTCGCCGGCAACATCGAGGGCGATGCCGAT
Source organism: Mesorhizobium sp. P2_F5 (assembly GCF_056403715.1). Lineage (NCBI taxonomy): Bacteria > Pseudomonadati > Pseudomonadota > Alphaproteobacteria > Hyphomicrobiales > Phyllobacteriaceae > Mesorhizobium > Mesorhizobium sp. P2_F5. The sequence goes on from NZ_JBFUEY010000003.1 coordinate 415,528, forward strand.
GCCCTCCATCAGCCCAGCGAACAGGATCTCTGTCGCGCGACCGCGACCAGCCGGCGGCTCGATCGGCGCGCGATTGACCGTGTTGCCGAAGGGAGGATCGCCACGATCGGTCCAATAAAGGAAGCCGTTTTCGAGATCGAGTTCGAGGTCGATTGGCTCAGGCAGATCGTCGAACAGCACCTGGATGTCCGAGCGGTTAAATCCGTCCTCACCTTTCGGAAAATCCAGGCCTGCCCGGAAAATTCTGCCGAGGCCCGCATTATCCGGACCCTTTTGTGTCCAGTAGACGTGGCGCCGGATCGGGTCCACGGCAATGCCGACGGACCATCTTGTCGCGTCGCTTCGATCGTCTTCGCCCTGGCCGGTCTGAACCAGTGTCTCGACGTCGGTGCCGTCGAGGTTGGCACGCATCACCCGCATCCCCTCGCGGTCGGCCCAGTAGAGCTTGCCGCTGCGCTGCTCGAGTTGAAGCTGTTTTGGCGTATGGGTGATGCCGTTCGGTATGATGATTTGACGATTGCTTCCGTCGAGATCGGCACGCTCGATGGAGCCGTCATTGAGGTTGAGCGTCCCCATGTTGGTCCAGTAGATATGGCCGGCTTCAGCATCGACCACGATGCCGTCGGGAAACCGGCAGCCGGTGACGATGACGCTTTGGTCGGAGCCGTCCGAATTCATGGCGTGGATGCGGCCGCCACTGAGTTCCAGCACGAACAGCCGGCCCATGCGGGCCGCGCCCGAAATGGTCTTTGCCTTGGTAGCCTCTAATATGCTCATGACCTGTTCCCTTTCATGTCGCGGATGACGGCAACGCCTATTCGGCCGCCATCGCCGATGTCTTCGTGAAATTCGGTGGGCGCTTCTCAAGGAAGGCAGACAGCGCTTCCTTGGCTTCGGCTGAGCGCAGTCGCTCGCTGAACTCCTGTCCTTCCGCGTCGATGGCCGCCTTGATCTGGTCGATGAAACCCCGTTTGAGGAGCCGCTTGCTGGCCTGCAATGCGCCACCTGGTTTGGCTGCAAGCTTCTGTGCCGTCTCCATCGCCGTCGCGAACAAGCCATCGTCAGGCACCACGCGGGTCACCAGACCCAGCTCCGCTGCCCGCGCAGCGCTGAACCGCTCTCCCAGCAGGAACAGTTCCGCGGCGCGGAGATGCCCAATGCGCGCCGGCAGCGAGTAGCTCGATCCAAACTCCGGCGTCAGCGCCAGATTGATGAAGGGCAGTTGAAACCGCGCACCTTCGCCGGCGTAGACCACGTCACAATGGGTCAGCATCGTGGTTCCGCCGCCGACCGCCGCGCCTTGTACCGCCGCGACGATTGGCTTTTCGAACCCTACAAAGGCGCGCATCAGCTGCGTCTGCGGAGATTCCCCCGGCCCAGGCGGCGCTTTGAGGAACTCGCCTGCATCGTTGCCGGCGCAGAAGTCATCTCCTGCGCCATGCCAGAGGATGACACGGGTTTCTCCGTCCTCCGCGGCATCGATCAAGATGTTCGCCAACTGCGTGTACATGGCGCCGGTCATCGCATTCTTCTTCTCCGGGCGATTGAGCTCGACCCGCAGGATGCCGCCGGAACGTTCGGTGAGGATGTCAGTCATTGCTTGTCTCCGTACTGTCGTTTGCGATCCGCTATGCAGCGCGTTCCTGTGCCTTCGGCACGGCGCCGCTGGCCCGCAGGCTGTCGATGCCCTTGGCATCGAATCCGACCGCCCGCAGGATCTCCTCGGTATGTTCACCAAGACCGGGAGCACCCTTGGCAGGAACCTTGGTTACGCCGTGCACCTGAATTGGGCTGCTGATCGTCTCGGTGAGCTTGCTCCCCGCGCCTTCGAGTGGAACGACGATGTCGTTCAGCCGCAGCTGCGGATCCTGGATCACCTCTTGCGGGCCGCGAATGGCACCGAACGTGACGTGGACACCGTTGAAGACCTCGTACCAATGCGCCATTGGCTGCGCGCCAAAGACCTGGTCGAGGATAGCCGTCAGTTGCGGTCGGTTTGCCGCGAGCTTTGCGTGGTCGGAAAAGCGTGGGTCTGCGAGGAGGTCTTCCCGCCCGATCGCCTTTGCCACATCCGCGACTTTGTCGGGTGTAATGATCAGGGCGAACCAGGTTCCGTCGGAGGCTTTGTAGATGTTAAGCCCCGCATTGGCGGGGTTCTCGCGATCGTGCGGGGCGGCAAACTTGGCGCCGGCCAACGCGCCCTGGATCGAGACGCTTGCCGACCAGACGCCCTCGGCAAGCAGCGAGGTCGTAACGTAGGCGCCCTTGCCCGTGCGCTCACGCCGATAAAGCGCGGTAACGATCGCCGAATAAAGCCCCATGGCCGTGGCGTTGTCGCCGCTGCCGCCTACCGGCCAGGTTGGCGGCGCACCGGCATCGCGCGTCATCGACAGCAGCCCGCTGCGGGCCCAATAGGAGGTGATGTCGAAGCCGGGCAGGTTCGCGTCCGGCCCGTTTTCGCCGAAACCCGTTAGGTCGGCGTAGATCAGCCTCGGATTCCATTCCACGACATCGCTGTATTCAAGCTTGAGCTTGGCGCGGGCGTGGTGCGGCGTGTTGACGACGAAGACGTCGGCCCAGGTGACGAGCTTCTGCAGCACCAGCTGCGCGCTGGGCGATTTCAGATCGAGCGCGATGCTGCGCTTGTTGCGGTTGGCGAGATGCCATTGATAGGGATCCTCTGCCAGCGGCTGCGGTGCGACCTGGTGCCCGTGTCTCCAGGGGTCGCCTGTCGGCGGCTCGACCTTGATGACGTCGGCGCCGAAGTCCGACAGGATCACGGCGGCACTGGGACCGGCGACGAAGCTTGAGAAGTCCACCACCTTCAGCCCGGAAAAGATGTTGTCGGTCGTCATTTTCGTTCTCCTGAAATCTTGCGGTTCAGTGCCCGTGGAATTGGGGCGCACGTTTCTCGAGGAAGGCGGACGTGCCCTCCTTCTTGTCTTCTGTTCCGGCGCAAAGGCCGAAATAGGCGGCTTCGAGAGACAGGCCTTCGCTCTGGCTCGTGTCCATGCCCTTATGCGTGGCTTCGAGCGCATAGCGCACGGCTATCGGTCCGTTGGCGGCGATCTGGTGGAGGATCGCTTCCGCGCGCGCCAGCAGTTCGGCCGCCGGCACGATCTCGTTGACAAGGCCGATGCGATAAGCCTCCTCGGCGTCGATCAGGCCGCCGGTCAAAATGAGCTGAAGCGCGCGGCCCTTGCCGATCAGCCGCGGCAACCTTTGGGTACCGCCGCCGCCGGGAAGCAATCCCAGCTTCACTTCAGGCTGGCCGAATTTGGCCTGGGGGACGGCGATGCGGAGGGTGCAGGCCATTGCCGTCTCGCAGCCGCCGCCCAGCGCAAAGCCGTTGATTGCAGCAATGACTGGCTTGCCAAGATTTTCCACCAGATCGAGCACTGCCTGTCCAAGACGGCTCGATGCCTCCGCCTCGACCGCGCTTACATGCGCCAGTTCGCTGATGTCGGCGCCGGCGACAAACGCCTTGTCGCCGGAGCCGGTAAGAATGACGCCGCGCACCGCGGCATCGTCACGCGCGTCCTCGAACGCCGCGCGGAGATCCAGCCAGGTCGCCCGATTGAGCGCGTTCAGCACCTTCGGACGATTGATCGTCACATAGGCGATGGCGCCCCTCTTCTCGTAGAGGACGTTGGCGGCGTACATTTCGCTGACCGGCAAGCTCATGGCGTGCTCCAGGGTCTGTGCAACAGCGGGCGAGCTCATGGATCGTCTCCTGAGTTTCGAAGTGAATGATGGGATGTTTGACCGCTCCGGCAGTCAGCGCCTCAAACGAAGGCGCTGAAGCCGGTTGCGGCCTTGGCGACGATAAGGTTCTGCATCTGGAAGGTGCCCTCATAGGAGTAGAGCGCCTCGGCGTCTGCGAACAGGCGTCCGACATTGTTGTCGACGATGATGCCGTTGGCGCCATGCACCTCACGCGCCCAGGCGACCGTCTCGCGCATCCGCTGCGTCGTGAATGCCTTTGCGAGCGACGCATGCTGGTCGAGAAGCTTGCCCTCGCCGTGGAGTTCCTCGAGGCGAAACATCAGCGCCTGGCACGCCGTTACATTGGCGAGCATTTTGGCGATGAGATCCTGGATCATCTGGAACGAGGCGATCGGCTTGCCGAACTGAATGCGCTGCTGGGTGTATTTCACCGCGGCTTCGTAGGCGCCCATCTGCACACCGGTCGACATCCAGCCGACGCCGGACCGGGTCTCGCGCAGCACGTGGGCCGTATCGCGGAACGAATTGGCGTTCTGCAGGCGGTTGGCTTCCGGAACGCGGCAGTCCTTCATGGTGATAAGGCCGTTCTGGACCACCTTGAGCGCCATCTTGTTCTCGATCTTCTGCACGCTGAAACCGGGCGTTGCTTTGTTCTCGACGATGAACCCCTTGACCTGGTTATCGTCCAGGTCGCGCGCCCAGATAATTGACACGTCGCACCAGGGTGCGTTGCCAATCCACTTTTTTTCACCGTTGAGGATCCAGGTATCGCCTTCGCGTTTCGCGGTCGTGAGAAGTCCGCCGCCCGTCCCGGAGCCGACCAACGGCTCGGTCAGACCGAAGCAGCCGATAATCTCCAGCCGCGCCATGGGCGGCAGCCATTGCTGTCTCTGTTCCTCGGAACCCAGCAGAGCGATCGTCCCCATGGCAAGGCCGGTGTGAACGCCAAAGAAGGTCGTGAACGACGGGTCGACGCGCGACATCTCCATCGCCACCATGCCCTTCAGCTTCGAGCTGTAGTCGCCAACGTTAAGGCCGCCAATATTGAGTGCCTTCAGCGGTTCGATCAGCTCGAACGGGAAAGCATCTCTGACCCAGTAATCGTTGATGATCGGCGCGACCCTGGTCTCCATGAAATCGTGCACCTTGGTGAGGATTGCACGTTCCTCGGCACTCAACGTGTCCTCGATCTGATAGAAATCGGCGTTGGGCGCCGGCAGCGGCTTTGGCTCACGAGCCTGCTTCAAGGCAGTTGCAGAAGGCATATCGATCTCTCCATCGATGCACCGCCGCCACAGCAGTAAATCTTTGCCGGGAAAGTCGGTGCGTTGAATTATGAGCAATATGCAAAGATAATTCGCTCGAATAAATAGTACGATTGTATCGCCGATACTTTGGTATTGGGATCAGAATTCAATTAAAGATGGAACAGATGCCGGATACGGGCGGTCAGACGGGGATCTAATTTCGGCAGTACAGAGCCGCCACGCTCATCAAGCCTGGACTGCTCAGCAGCGGTCCGCTTGGACAGGAGCGAACCGAGCTCATCCGCAATGGTCGGCCGATCCCGCATGAGCGGCGCCAGCCCTTCCTGGGTGATCTCATAAACCACGACAGGGGTCAGCGCCGTGATGGAACCGGGTTCGCCCGCACCGGTCAGCAGACCGCCCTCTCCAAAGAAATCGCCCGGCGCCAGCCTGGCCAGTTCGGCCGTCTCGTCGGTGACACCCTCGCGCCGTCGCGTGACGACAGCTACGCCGCTGCGAAGGATCATAAGGCATTTCAACACGCTTCCCTGCTCAACGAATACGTCGCCTTTGCGGAAGGTGCGGCGTGTCATCGTCGAAGCAAGAGCTTCCTTTTCATCCTCGGTGAGATGTGCAAACAGCGGAACCGCGTCGAGCAGCCGCATCTGCGTCGCGCGAAGCCCGGCGGACAAAGCGCCCGAAGCCGATGCGGCAACGGCGACGCCGCCATCGGGAGGTTGGGCGAGAGCCAGCCCTGCGGCCTTCGCGTGGCGATACGTCAGGTCAAATATCTCGGTTTTTGCAACGCCCACCAGCGACACGTCGGCAACTCTGAAAATTACCTCCAGTTCGACTGCGTTCGCATCGAGCGAGGTTACGTGAACACTGGGCTCTGGGGTTCTCAAGATGGACGTGCTGCTGAGCAGGACGGAATGCATCAACTCGATCATGGCGGACGGTGCTGTCGTCGGCCGCAAACGTATCGTGAGTGTCACGCCGTGGCTGGGCTCGGGAGTGCTCAGATTTGTGAGTCGCGCTTTAGCGAGATCACTGTTGGGAACAATGACCAGATCATTAGCGCTGGTCAGCAGGTGCGTTGCGCGCCAATTGGTCTCGACAACCTTGCCTTCCATCGCGTTGCCGAGGACGAGCCAGTCCCCGATCCCGTAGGGCCTGGCCAGATTGAGCGCGATCCCAGAGAACACGTCGCTCAATGTGCTTTGCAAGGCCAGGCCAAGGATCACGGCGATGGCTCCGGAGGTGGCAATGAGGGTACCGACCGGAGCATTGAAGACGTAGGTGACAACTGACAGCGCTGCCCCGACGTAGATAACGCCGACAACGAGATCCTGCAGGAAACGACCTTCGCGAGCGCGTCCCTCGAAAATCACGAAGACGCGCACGAGGCTGATCAGCGACCAGGCTGCGCTGGTCCACCACGCGATCTTGGCGAGTCCTACGAAAAAGCGCAGCAGACCGGAGGCGTCCTGAGGCCCTGGCGCGTACGGAACGATGCCTTGGGATATCAGCAGGGCAGTGAGCGCGGCAAACAGAGCCAGTTGGCCGACCAGCTGGCGTTCGGATCGCTTGCGAAGCGCCAGCCGCGTAGACACCGTGCCTAGGGCAGCGAGCGTACCCGTCTGCACAATAGGGTCAGCGGCTAGCTGAGCGACGTCGCCATAACTCGGCATTGATCCCGGTTCCCTCGGCGGTTCCGCTCCTCCCGCCAGTCGGACCGTCATTCAGGCGGTGAAGCCATCAGGGTTCCGGTAGGATCGAGCCGAACGCGGGTGTCTGGTGCTCCTGTGTCCGAATTCATATTTATCTGAATGGTTGGGAGGTCTATTGCACGTTGGTATCAGCAATACTTTAGACTCGATTTTTTGCCCCTCCTTGGGTGCTATTGGTATCGTCGACAGGTTTGCCCTGTCGGTTGGTCACCTGATGCGAAGTAGTACCGGCTCCGGGCCGCAAGCGCCGAATTTGGTTGGTGTCGGTGTGGAAGAAACCGACCGTGGCCGGCGCAACCCCTAATGGCCTATGCGTAGCCTGCCGGCCATGTTGACGAGATCGGCGAATGACGCAGCCTGCATCTTCTCCATCACCCTGCCTCGGTGTGCCTTGACGGTGATCTCGCTGATGCCTAGCTCATACGCCACCTGCTTGTTCAGCAGTCCGGTAATGACTAGGGCCATCACTTCCTGCTCGCGGCGGCTGAGCAATGCGTGGCGGTCGCGCAGCACCTGCATCTCGATTTCGAGGGCAAGCGCTGCCCCACTCCGAACGAGGGCCTGTTCCAAGGCCGCCAGCATCGATTCTTCACTAAAGGGCTTGGTCAGGAACTCGACGGCACCCGCCTTCATTGCCTTTACCGTCATGGGCACGTCGCCGTAGCCGGTGACGAAGATGATAGGCATCTCCGTCCGTTCCACAGAAACCAGCTTCTGCAGATCCAGGCCGTTCAAATCGGGAAGGTTGACGTCGAGGATAAGGCAGTTCGGAACCAGCGCCCTCGGGCGGGACAGGAATTGCTGCGCCGACTCGAACATTTCGGGTTGCCAGCCTGCCGATCGTATCAGCAGTTCGAGCGATTCACGGACCGAAATGTCGTCGTCGACAACGAAGACGAGCGGGATTTCCTGCGGCATAGGAGTCAGCTCCCTAAGTCCACGGGTGCATTCGCCAAGTTCGTATGCACAGCTACTATTACCCCCCTTGCCACATGCCTTTCAAGTTGCGCGCGTCAGTCCGGTCGTAGCGCCGAATTCAAAGCCTCCTGCAGAGCGTCCTCTGTGAACGGTTTGAACAGGCAGTCTACAGCCCCTTGCTCGATCAGACGCGGCCGCACAGTGTCATCCTTGAGAGCCGTGATGAAAATGGTTGGAATTCTCTGCCCGCGGCGCAGCAGCTCAAGATGCAATTCCGGGCCGGTCATCCCAGGCATAGCGACGTCGAGGATCAGGCATCTGGTTTGGCCGACGTAGTCAGATGGCAGGAACTCTTCAGCCGAGGAAAACGCCTTGGCGCTGAAACCGAGCTCCTTGAGCAGATCGGGGAGAGACTCGCGTACGGATTCGTCATCGTCAACGATCGACACGAGGGGATGCGCAAATTTCATGAAAACTCCGATGGGATTTGGGTAGTGCCACGCTCCAGCTTGGTCATGGCAACATCGTCGACAGACGTTGCATCCGTCGAACAATGCGGGATCGAAAACGCGAATGTCGCTCCGGGGCCATCATTGGCTTGCGCCCAAAGACGTCCATTGTGTCTTTCTATGATCGAGCGGCTGACGGAGAGGCCAATACCCATTCCATCGCTCTTTGTCGTGTAGAACGCCTCGAACAGCCGTTCAGCCCCTTCGGGGCTAAAACCGATGCCCGCATCGCGCACGGTAAGGCGAACCTGTCCATCTTCGTCACCTGTGGTCCGAACCTGCAAAAGCCGCGGCCGGTCTTTGATGTCGCTCATTGCATCCGCCGCGTTGCGCAAGAGGTTCATGATTACCTGCTGGAGCTGGACGCGATCGCCGGCAACCATCGGCAGTTCGTCAGCCAGCTCTATGCGCAGCGTCACGCGGTTGCGTTGCAGATCCGCCGATAGCAGTGCGACGACCTCCTGCGCTGCGTCGTTGAGATCGACCGGCTCGGAGGTCACCGCGCGCTTGGTGAACAAGGCGCGCAATCGCGCAATCACGTCCGCCGCCCGCTTGCCGTCGCGTATGGTGCGCCGCGCTGTTTCCTGCGCTCCATCGACATTGGGCGGGTCGCTGGCCAGCATGCGAAGGCACGTGCTGGCATTGGTGATGATGCCCGCCAGCGGTTGGTTGACCTCGTGGGCGATCGAGGCCGTCAAGGCACCGAGGCTCATGATGCGGGTGACCTGCGCAAGCTCCGATCTGAGTTTCTCGAGCGCCTCTTCCGAAAGCCGGCGTTGCGTTATGTCGAGAACGGCGCCGATATATTCGATCTGGCCATCGCCGTGGCATCCAGCCCGGTGCGCGATCAGGTGCAGATATTTGACCGACTGATCGGGCAGCACGATCCGGGGCTGGCATTCGAACTCGCGATCGCCGCGTTGCGCCCGCTCGACCGTATTGACAATCATCGGCATGTCTTCGGGGTGGACGCGGCTGGTCATCCGATCGAGCGTAATGACCGTGTCCGGCTCAAACTCGAAGATGCGGTAGAGTTGCTCAGACCAGATGATCTCACCGCTGGTGACGTGCCAGGAAAGATTGCCCATACGGGCAAGATGCTGGCCTTCCGCCAGGAATGCCTCGCTGCGCCTGAGGGCGTCTTCCGCTTGCTTGCGCGCTGTCATGTCGCGCGTGATACCAAGCTGTGCGACTGAACCATCGCTGTTGCGCAGCGGAGCGGCGTGCGTCTCCATGTGCCGGCGAACGCCTTGCGCATTGATAAGGTCGAACTCCAGATAGCCTTTTTGTCCGTCGCAGATCTTCTCGTGGAACTGGTGATATTTTTCTTGGTGCTCGGGAGCTACGAAGTCGAAAAACCGCTGCCCGATGACATTATCGATGGATGGCACACCGGCCATTACCGCGCCGGCCGCATTTGTGCGCAGAACCGTGCCGTCGCGGGCCACGACTTTCACGCATTCGGGCGTCGTTTCCACGATAGCGCGGAAACTCTCTTCGCTGCGCTTGCGTTCTTCGATGTCGGTGTTGACGCCATACCATCTGACGATGTTGCCGTATTCGTCGCGCAGTGGATTGGCACGGATCAGGAACCACCGGTATTCGCCGTCGTGGCGCCGCAGCCGCGCTTCGGTCTCTCCCGGTTTTCCCGAAGCCATGATGGTTTTCCATGTATCGGCCAAACCGATCCTATCCTCGGGATGGACCGCGGCCGCCCAGCCCCAATCCTGCGCCTCTTCGGCGGTAAGGCCGATATAGTCGAGATAATGCTTGTTGAGGAACTGGGCGGTGCCATCCAGGCGCGCCGCCCAGGCGAGCGTTGGGATCGTATCGATGGTAAGCTGCAGATTGCGCTCGCTTGCCGCCACCGCCTGCTCGGCGCGCTTGCGGTCCTCGATGTCGTGGCTGGCGCCATACCAGCGGACGACTTTTCCTTCGTCGTCGCGCATTGGCACCCGACGCGTTGAACGCCAGCGGTAAATGCCATCGGCATCGCGCGCGCGGTACTCGAGCTCGAACGGCTCTTCGCGTTCCAGACAAAGACGCCATTGGTTCTCGGCAGGCCCGAGGTCATCCGGATGATAGACGTGCCTCCAGTCAATCTCCTCTCCGCCTCGCTCAATCGCTGACTTGTTGACGTAAAGGCGATTGCCCTTGGCGTCGTACACGCCTACCCGCGCTGGAATGCTATCGAGAATGAGCCGAGATTCGCGCTCGCTCGCCGTCAGCGCCTGCTCGGCGCGCTTTAGATCCTCGATGTCGGAGGTGACGCCGTACCAACGGATGACCTTGCCGGTCTCGTCGCGCATCGGCCTGCGTCGGCCTATGTGCCAGCGATACGTCCCGTCGGCCATGATGGCGCGATATTCGCATTCGAATGGCTCCTCGGTGGCAAGACACTCTTGCCATCGACTGTCGACGAGCGGCAGATCGTCGGGATGGAAAAGGCTGCGAAAATCGACGCCGCTGGGCCGGCCACTCAGCTCGAGCGTACGCTTGTTGACGTACACATTTGTGCCTTCCGCGTTGTAGATACCAACCCGTACCGGAATGCTGTCGATGGTCGCCTGCAGATTGCGCTCGCTCGCCGCAAGAGCCTGCTCGGCACGTTTCCGATCCTCAATGTCGGAGCTGATACCGTACCAGCGGACCACCTTTCCTGTCTCGTCACGCATCGGCACACGGCGCCCCAGATGCCAACGATATGTGCCGTCCGCCATCCGCGCGCGATACTCAGCCTCGAAGGGCTCTTCCTTGGCCAGACTCTCGCGCCATAGCTTCTCCGCGAGCTCAACATCATCCGGATGGAACAGCTCCCTCCAATCGGCATCCCCCGGCAGACCACTGAGCTCGATTGCCTGCCTGTTGGCGGAAACACGGATGCCATTGGTGTCGTGTACGCTGACCCTTGCAGGGATAGAGTCCAGGATCAGGCGTAATTCGCGCTCGCTCGCCGCCAGCGCCTGCTCGGCACGCTTTCGATCCTCGATGTCGGAGCTGACGCCATACCAGCGGATCACCTTTCCTGCCTCGTCGCGCATCGCCACGCGGCGCCCCAGATGCCAGCGATATGTGCCGTCGGCCATCCGCGCGCGATACTCGCATTCGAACGGCTCACCGCTGGCCAAAGATGCACGCCAGAGTTCTTCGGCGCGTTCGCGATTGTCTGGATGGAAAACCTCTCTCCAATCCGAGCCAATGGAGTAGCCGCTCAGTTCGAGTGCCCGCTTGTTGGCGGAAATGCGATTGCCCGACGTATCGTAGACGCCGACCCTGGCGGGAATGGTGTCGACGATCAGGCGAGATTGGCGTTCGCTCTCCTGCAACGCCTGTTCCGCGCGCTTGCGATCCTCGATGTCGTGCGCGATGCCGTACCACCTGATCACCTTTCCTGTGTCGTCGCGCAGCGGCACGCGACGCCCAAGATGCCAGCGATATGTGCCGTCAGCCATGCGGGCGCGATATTCGCATTCGAACGGCTCTCCCGTGGCCAGGCAGTGCTGCCATAGGCTTTCCGCGAGCGGCAGGTCGTCGGGATGGAAACCCAGCCGCCAATCGGCAAAACTGGGAATGCCGCTGAGCTCGACCGTACGTTTGTTGACGGACACGTGGGTGCCATCGTCGCTGAAAACCCCGACCCTTGCCGGAATGCTGTCGAGGGTTGCCTGGAGATTCCGTTCGCTGGCTGCCAGCGCTTCCTGCGCCCGTTTCATGTCGTCGATGTCGGTGCTTACACCGTACCACTTGATGACATTTCCCTTGTCATCGCGCAGCGGGTTGGCACGGAACAGGAACCACCGATAGACGCCGTCGTGGCGGCGAAGCCGCCCTTCGGCCTCTACAGATACACCGCGAGCGACCGCGCTTTTCCAAGTCGCGTCAAGGCGTTCCCAGTCATCGGGATGCAGCGCGGTCTTGTAGTCCCAGCCCGGCATCTGTTCAGGGGAGAGACCAACATAGTCTACATAATGCTTGCTCAGGAATTCATCGCTACCATCGGGACGTCCCGACCAGGCCAGTGCCGGGATGGTGTCAATGATAAGTTGGAGGTTGCGTTCGCTCGCTGCGAGCGCGTCCTCAGCGCGCTTCTTTTCGTCAATTTCAGCGTATACGACATACCAGCGCAGGATATTGCCATCGCCATCGTATAGCGGACGTCCTTCCACCCGGAACCAGCGATAGATACCGTCGGCGCCACGAAGTCTTTGCTCGGTGGAATAGGACTTGCCAGTCGTCAGTGCGTGCTGCCTTGTCGCGACGACGCGCTGTAGATCGTCAGGATGAACGATGTCGGCGGAAGTCCAATTCTTGAGCTCCTCCTCCGACTTGCCGAAATAGTCGACCATATGCTTGTTGACAGCCTCGACTTCACCGCTTGGCCCTAGTACGCCGATCCCGGCCGGGATGCTGTCCATGATCGTCTGGGTATTGCGTTCGCTTTCGCGCAGCGATTCTTCTGCCTTTTTCCTGTCATCAATGTCGGTCTGCAACGCGTACCAGCAGACGATACGGCCCGCGGCGTCATGAAGCGGAATGCCGCGACTGTAGAACCACCGATACATGCCATCGAAGCGCCGCAGCCGGTATTCAAGCTCATAAGGCACGCCGGACGCGATCGCCTTGTTGAAGATCTCCGTCACTTCCGGAAGATCGTCGTCATGTATTGTTTTGTTTGTCGACCATTTCTTGAGTTCGTCGGGCGGCAGGCCGTGATAGGCCGCCATCTGATAGTTCACCACGTCTGTCTTGCCATCCGCCGTGAGGGTCGCGACCAGACCCGGAATGCCGTTGACGATGGCGCGCGCCTTGCGATCACTCTGGCGCAACGCCTCCTCTGCCCGCTTTCTATCGTCGATATCAATCAGCAAATGAAGCCAACGAACGATTTGGCCCTGCCGATCCCGCAAAGGCAGGCCATAAACACTGTACCAGCGGTAGACGCCATCAGCGCGGCGATGCCGACTCTCGACGTGATAGGAGCTGCCCTTTTGGTGCGCGGCAGTCTGCTCGGAGATCGTCCGCTCGAGGTCGTCCGGATGGACGACTTCGGACGCCTTCCAGCCTCTCAACTCCTCGAGCGTCTTGCCAAAATAGTCGAGGGTCGGCTGATTGAGACCTTCCACTTCGCCTGTTGGAGTGGTCACGGCAACCGGAATCGGAATGCTTTGGACGATTGCCTGAAAATCGAACTCGCGCTGCCTAATTGTCTCCTCAGCGCGCCGCGCGTCCTCGACGTCAGTTGCAGTTCCGCACCATTTACTGAGCCGTCCGGTCTGTCCGTGCACCGGGCTGCATTGAATGAGAAACCTGCGATACTCTCCGTCCGCGCGGCGTATACGCGCGTCGATGTCGCCGGACTGACCGGAAGCGATGATCGACCGCCAGTCCTCGAGCAGCCCTTCCAGATCGTCCGGATGGACCACGGCCTGCCACTGCCAGCCCTCCTCCCCCGGACGGAGGCCGCAGTAGTCGCACCAGCGTCGATTGATAAGGTCAATGCTTCCGTCAGGCAGCGCAGTCCACGCCATGGCCGGCAGCGCATCCAGTACGCCGCCCTGATCACTCTTCATGCGCTATCCTTTCCAGCCTGTCGGCTAAACTGCGCCAGCGTCCGGCAAACGTCTATTATGCCTTGGTGTCGGTTTCGTCGGTCCCAATCGACGGACAGTCCAAAAGTATTGCCGACACCTTCGTGCAATCGATTCTTCTGCGGCGACGGGCCAGTTCTACGAGGGTTCAGTTGGAGCCAAAGGATACGACAATGGCCACGATCAAGACAAACTATCTGATGCCGAAGGGGCGGGATCACGATCTCGAACAGACCTGCGACTCGGCTTTCTCGGTCACGTCCAGGATGGCCTGGCTGGAGCGGCAGGTGAAGAAGCGGCGCTCGCGCAGGGCCCTGCTCGAACTGAGCGACGACTTGCTGAAGGACATCGGCCGGTCGCGCTTTGAAGCCAACCGCGAGGCGCGCCGCAGGTTCGCTGATTGACGCAACCGCCTTAGGCACAACTCAGCGGTGCCGTTGCTCGGGGCGTGCTATCGGCAGCTCGGCTGAATCTCCAATACATAGTCAACGAGAAGCTGGAGTTTCCGCATGGAGCTGACGGCCGCCACGATAATTGTCGCTTTTGCCGGCGTCTTCCTGATCTCCTTCATGAGGGGCGCGTTCGGCGGTGGATTCGCCATCATTGGCATTCCGCTGTTGTCGATCGTCATGGATCCGGTGACGGCGGGTGGTCTTCTCGCCCCGCTTTTCGTTGCGATGGACCTGGTCGCACTGCGCTACTGGAAGTCCTCGACATGGTCCAAACCCGACCTTTTGCTGCTGTTGCCAAGCCTCGTGGTCGGGATCGGACTTGGCTATCTCCTATTCCGCGTTCTGGATCACCGCGCCATATCGATCGTGATGGCGGTGACAACCCTGATCTTCGTCGGCCTCTGGTTCGCCGCAGGAGCAAACGTCACGACCAGGCCCCGCTCATCGCCGAAGGCGGTCGCCGCGGGGCTTACGTCGGGTATCACTACTATGGTGGCGCATTCGGGCGGACCGCCGCTTGCCATGTATCTGCTGCCGCTCGGCCTCAGCAAGGAGGTCTATGCAGGGACGACGAGCCTGTTCTTCACTGTCGGCAACATGACCAAGGCGGTGCCATGGCTTGTGCTGTCGAAGCCGGAAGGCAACACCTGGGTCGTGATGGCCATATGTGTGCTCGCCATTCCCGCCGGCATCTGGGTTGGTTGGCGGCTTCATGGAAGGCTCGATCAGCGTCAGCTCTACAGAGCCTGTTATGGATTGCTGATCGTGACGGCGTTCAAGTTATTGTGGGACGGCGTGTCCGGCTATCTGGTGTAGACCGCGCTCAAGAGATGTTTGCCATCTGCCCTGCGCTAGAGGGTGGCCGGGCTCATCCGGATGACGCCTGTCCGTCTCTGTGATCTCCAGCCGATCCAAACGTATCGCCAATCCAATACCAATGTGCAATGGCACTGCCGTCGTTGAACGGGCATCTGTCTGGGCATCACAAGCAAAATGACGTAGCCACGAAGGAGAGAATTCATGACAAGCATAGCCGTCTCAAAATTTGGCATTCGGCGAGCGATCTTTGCAGGAGCCTTGCTCCTCGCCGCCGTCGGCGGTTCGATACAGGCATCGGCGCAGACTGCCGCAACAACAGTCGTTCTCGTTCATGGCGCTTTCGCCGACGGCTCGTCCTGGGCGAAGGTCATTCCACTGCTTCAGAAAAAGGGATTGCACGTTGTCGCGGTCCAAAATCCACTGACCTCGCTTGCCGACGACGTAGCCGCCACGCAGCGCGCGATTGCCGAGCAGAAAGGCCCGGTGGTTCTGGTCGGCCATTCCTGGGCAGGTACCGTCATTACCCAGGCCGGCAATGAGGACCACGTCAAGGCGCTGGTCTATGTCGCCGCTTTCGCCCCTGGCGATGGCCAGTCGACGTCCGATCTCATCAAGAACTACCCCACCCCGCCCGGATTGGCGCACCCGCAGGTTGATGCCGCGGGCTTTCTGACACTGTCACACGACGATATCGCCAAATACTTTGCCCCGGATGTCCCCAAGGCGGAGTCCAACCTGATCGCGGTCACACAAGGCCCTGTGCGCGGCGCGAACTTCGACGAGAAGATAACGACGGCCGCATGGAAATCGAAGCCAAGCTGGGCGGTCGTCACCAAGAATGACCAGATGATCGATCCCAAGCTGCTCGCGGACGGTGCGAAAGCTATGAAAGCCCATGTCACGGCCATCGCGTCCAGCCATGTTCCGATGCTGTCGCACCCAAAACAAGTGGCCGCGGTCATTCTGGAAGCGGTCGAAGCCGTCAAATGACGTTTGGAGCAGTACAGAGCGGCGGCCTCGCCGGCTCCACGTGGAGTCGCACTGGATAGACGCCACAATGCAACATTGCTGATCCGAGTGCGGGGGGGGGGGGGGGGGCGGCGCGCCCAGCGCCGACACGCGCGCATTGCTCCGCGGCTTCACCTCCAGATTGCGCAATCAGGCTTCGGACCGATCCTAAAGTATTGCCGATACCTTGGTGCAATAGCTTAAGCGTCGATGGCGACAGAACTATGCATAAGTCAAACGAGTTTTTCTTTGCATAGGAGGACGTTATGTCAAAAGATCTACTTTCCCCCACGAGACGTGAGCTTCTCGCCGCGACGGCCGCGGTCGGCGTCATGAGCATGGTGCCGAAAGCACTGGGCGCGGCAGCAGCGGAAGCGATCCGTCCCTTCACGATCAATATCCCCCAGGAACAGCTCGACGATCTGCGCAGGCGCGTGGCAGCGACCCGCTGGCCTGACAAGGAAACCGTCCCGGATCACTCCCAGGGCGTGCAGTTGGCGACGGTGCAAAAGCTCGCGCAGTACTGGGCGACCGATCACGACTGGCGCAAGGTTGAAGCGCGGCTCAATGCCCTGCCCCAGTTCGTCACCGAGATCAATGGACTGGACATTCACTTCATTCACGTGCGTTCAAAGCACGAGAACGCATTACCGCTGATCGTGACACATGGATGGCCGGGCTCCATCATCGAACAGCTGAAGATCATCGGCCCGCTTGCCGATCCAACGGCGCATGGTGGCAGCGCAGCCGACGCGTTTCACGTCGTGATCCCCTCGTTGCCTGGTCATGGATTCTCCGGCAAACCGACGGCGCCCGGCTGGACCCCTGTCACCATCGGCCAGGCCTGGGCAACGCTGATGCAGCGCCTTGGCTACACGAAATACGTGGCGCAGGGCGGTGACTGGGGCAATGCAGTCTCCGAGATCATGGCTCTGCAGCAGCCGGCCGGATTGCTTGGCATCCACACCAACATGGCGGCCACGGTCCCGGCCAACATCTCGAAGGCGCTGGCCTTTCACGAGGCGCCTCCCGCCAACCTCACCGCTGAAGAACGCAATGCCTGGGACCAGCTGGTTGAATTCTACGGAAAGGGGCTGGGCTATGCGCTGGAAATGTCGAACCGGCCGCAGAGCCTCTACGGCATCGCCGACTCGCCGGTCGGTCTAGCGGCATGGATGCTCGACCACGACATCCGCAGCTATGACCTCATCGCCCGCGTCTTCGACGGCGCGACCGAGGGCCTGACGCGCGATGACATCCTCGACAACGTCACGCTTTACTGGCTGACGAATACGGCTGTCTCCTCGGCCCGGCTCTATTGGGATACGACGCAGATCTCGAATGGCGCAGGCTTCTTCGACGTTCGCGGCGTCAAGCTGCCGGTCGCCGTGAGCGCCTTCCCCGATGAGATCTACGCCGCGCCGAAGAGCTGGGCTGAGAAGGCCTACCCCAAGCTTATTCATTACAACAAGCTCGCCAAGGGCGGTCACTTCGCTGCCTGGGAACAGCCGAAGGTCTTTTCGGAAGAGCTGCGCAACGCGTTCCGGCCGCTGCGCCAGCAGATCTAAAGCGACAGGGCGGCCCTCCCCCACCGCTCACTGCCGCACGCGCGGCCGGGTCCTCCCCCCGGCCGCGCACTCCACAATCTATTGCCGCAGCCGGCGCAAAACCTGATCGGAGAATAAAATGTCTACTACTTCCAAAGGGATCGCTGTTGTCACAGGCGCCTCTTCAGGGATCGGCGCCATCTACGCAGACAGGCTCGCACGCCGCGGCTACGACCTCATTCTGGTTGCGCGCAGCCAGAAAAAGCTCGACGAGGTGGCGGGGCGCATTGCCGGCGCCACTGGCCGCGCTGTCAATGTCATTGCCGCGGATCTCAACGACAGAGCGGACTTGAAGCGGATCGAGACGCTGCTCGCAACCGAGCCGGGCATCACCATGCTAGTCAACAATGCCGGCATCGGTTCTGTCGCCCCATTGCTGGAAGCCGATGTCGACGCGATGGAGCGGATGATTTCGCTGAACGTGACCGCGCTCACCCGCCTGACCTATGCCGCGGCGCCATCCTTTGCAGCGCGTGGCGGAGGGGCGATCGTCAACGTAGCGTCGATCGTTGCTATCCGGCCCGAATCCCTCAACGGCGTCTATGGCGGCACGAAAGCCTTCGTTCTGGCGCTCAGCCTGTCGCTGTTCAAGGAGCTGGCCGCCAGCAATGTGCGCATCCAGGCCGTACTGCCAGGCGCCACCGCCACGGATTTCTGGGACCTGTCCGGCAGGCCCCTCGAAAACCTTCCAAGCGCAATCCTCATGTCCGCCGAGGACATGGTCGATGCTGCTCTTTCCGGTTTCGACCAGGGTGAGCTGGTCACCATCCCCGCACTGCCCGATGCCGCCGACTGGGACGCCTACGAAGCAGCCCGTCAAAAACTCATCCCCAATCTGTCAAATCGCCTTCCTGCAGCACGCTACCGCGTTGCCGCAGCAACCTAACGCAGGCTTCGAAATTTTCTCCCGATCATTCCTAGAAACCGAAAGGAACGACCATGTCACAAGCAGCACCGGCCCCGCAGGGCGAGAAGCTCCTGTATACGGGAAGGGCTCACACGCAAGGCGGCCGCGATCACGGCATCGCCCGCAGCGACGACGGCCAGCTCGAAGTCAAGTTCTCGCCGCCCGGCTCCGGACGGCCGGGCACCAACCCCGAGCAGATGCTGGCGGCCGGCTGGTCGGCGTGCTTCGAAGGTGCGCTCGACATCGTGGCGCGCAAGCGCAGGGTGACTCTCACCTCGGACCCAACAATCGACGCCGAAGTCGACCTGAACTATGGCGGCGAGGGCTTTTTCCTTCGCGCTCGCCTCAACGTAAGCCTGCCAGGCGTTGAGCGGGATGTCGCGCAAGCCCTCGTCGAGGAAGCGCACCAGATCTGCCCCTATTCGAAGGCGTTGAGCAAAAGCATCGACGTGACCGTCAGTCTCGTCTGACGCGGCCGTTGGTGCTGGTGACCGGCGCGCAGGAAGCGCCGCGCCGGTCGCACGCAATTGGAGATGCGAGAGGCATTCGCCATGGACTGGCGGAATTGAGACCAATAAGTGCTTGGTCAGAATTAGGGGGTTCGAGTCCACGTCGTGGGTCATTCAGAAAAATAGCATAAAAATCAGTCACTTAAGCGACCGTTTTGGTGGGCCTTGAGGGCTCTTAAACGCTCTGATTTTATTGCGTTTTTCGTGGGCCAAAATCACAGACTTCCCGTATCGTTCCGTAGGCTCGGGAACCTGACAGCCGACTCTTGTTAGCCCCAATGCCTACCTTGCGAACATAAGCGCCCGCTGGAGCCATATCCGGAATGACCGCAATTGGGCCGGAAGCGGACTGTCCGACTCTGGAACCAAATAGCTACCAAGATGCCATTCCGCTGACGAACTCGGATAGATCATCCACGATCCGCCATACGCTGCCTAAAACTGGACGCTCAGCCTCCTGCGGCCAGCAGTCGATCTTCGCACGCGCGGGATCCATCTCGATGGTCGTCGCGGGCTTCCCCTGCCGATCCCCAGCCGAGCAAGCGGGCCAGAAGCTTCGCCGATTGGCTGACCAAATCGCTTAGTTCACCATGAGTCTGGGCTATGGTTGCCTTGGCGCTGCCGCCATTCGCACCTATGGTGCGGGCCACTTTGCTGAGAACGACCCATTGAGTTAATCTTCGAATATGCACTATCGCTGATAGACCATTTCGCTGAGGGGGCGAAAATTCATGGAGATGCAGCAGGTCCGCTATTTTCTGGCCCTGTCCAACACGCTTAATTTCACCAGAGCAGCGGAAGAGTGCAATGTCACGCAGCCGGCTCTGACGCGTGCAATCAAGACCCTTGAAGACGAATTGGGCGGGGAACTGCTTCGGCGCGAGCGCCAGCATTCCCATCTGACCGAACTTGGACGACGCATGCTGCCCTTGCTGCAGCAGTGTTACGATGCCGCCACTTCCGCTAAATCGCTCGCCAAGGCAGTGCAAAGCAGCGACGTCGCTCCCCTTAACGTCACCATTTCCAACAGCATCAACATAGCGCTGCTGGTTTCACCATTCACCGAGCTTTTCCGGGCCTACCCAGGAGTGCATCTCAAGATCAGTCGCGGTTCGCCGACAACTGTCATCGAAGCCCTCAAGAACGGCGAAGTCGAACTAGCGGTTGCCGGTCCGCTGGGACAGGCCTGGGATCGGCTCGACACATGGCCACTTTTCCGGGAAGGGATCGAGCTCGTCGTGAATTCCGATCACCCTCTTGCCCGCCGAAACGAAGCGGACGTCGCGCTGAGCCAGTTGGCCGCGGAACCTGTGCTCAGTCGGATTGACTGGGAAACGAGCGAAGAGCTGTCGCGCTGTCTCTCGGCGAAGGGTATTACCCCTCGCACCGCTCATGAGGTTGAAACTGACCAGGATCTGCTGGCGCTGCTGGAAGCCAATGCCGGAGTTGGCTTTGTCTCAATGACTGCCCCCCGCTCGCCCAACGTCCGCAGACTCAAGTTGCGTGATCTGGATGTTTCCCGGATCGTCGCCGTCTATGCAGTCGCCGGCCGACATCGCTCGCAGGTGGCCATGACGCTCCTCAATCTCCTGCGATCGACCGACTGGTCGACATTTGGCGTCAGCGAGCCCGCCTGAGCGTCGCGATCAAGTCGTCGATGTCCATCCGCCGACGGTAGTCGGGATCGACGAACCGATCTGTGATGATGCCATCAATGCCGACAACGAAAGTAGCAGGAATCGGCAGGAACCAGCTGTTGTTGCCCTGATAGTTCGGTAGATCGAGGCCAAGCCCCATCAGCCGCTCCATTTCGGCTCCCACCCAGATCGCTAGGTTGAGGGACAAAGCGTAGCCATTGTCCATATCAGTCAGGAAAGGAAATTGCGCACCAACCGATGCCTTCATCGCCTTCGAGAATTTGCGCCGCTCAGGCATGATCACCACGACCTGGCCGCCCAGTGTAGCGATCTCCTGTTGGGCTTCGACGATGCCGATCGCATTCAGGCGACAATAAGGACACCAATGTCCGCGCTGAAAGGTTATGACGGCCGGCCCGTGAGTAAGGATTTCAGATAGGCTCACCAGCTTGCCCTCGTCATCGGGCAGCAGGAATGCGGGCATGACATCGCCGGGCGCGGGGGCACTTGCCCCGGCTCCCTGCTCCCGGAGGCGCGCTACCAGGCGGTCAACCGCGTCAGCGAAGTCCGAGTTCAGTCGGCGAACTGCACTCGCAATCACCGCCAGCCGCTCGTTGAGAGGTGCATCGAGTTCGATGGCAGCCTGGACGGACTGTTCAAATGTCATTGGCTGGTCGTTGGCGGCCATTTCTGCACTTTCGCAATTTCCATGCAGCCTAACATTGAAGCCCCACGGGCACGGCCATGCTTTTCTTGCATGGAGTCGATGCCCTGCGTGCATCGAAGCTATGCGGATTCATCTTCTGTTCGGCATTGCCGCTCGAATTGTTACATCAGGTTTCCTGACATCCGAAGCGGAAGTCTGAAAGCGGCAGCCAGGCATCGCGTGTGGCTACTGTCACAGCCATCCCTGCACCACCGCCACCGAGGATCGCGACATCATATTTTTCCACCGTCCTGGCCTACCGAGATTCAATGCAATTTGACTCGCGGTTTGGTGCGGTGCGACAGGATTCCGATGATCGTATCCCGCATGGTCTTGAAGGTCCCGTGCACTGCCTTGAGATGCATCTTGTAGAGCGAGCGATACATCAACCGGGCAAGCAGACCCTCGACCTTCAGTCCGCCGATCAGGCTACCGAAAGTGCCGTAGTCGGCCAGTGAAACGAGGGAACCGTAGTCGCGGTAACGGAACGCCGGCGCCGCCTGCCCTTCGAGGCGTGCCGCGATCACCTTGACCATATGATCGGCTTGCTGATGGGCTGTCTGGGCGCGCGGCGGCAAGGGATCTTCGCTGCCGGGCAATACACAACTCGCGCAGTCGCCGATCGCAAACACGTTCTCGTCTCCTATGGCCCGCAGCGTCTCATCCACGACCAGGCGGTTGATGGGATCCGTATCGAGGCCATCGAGTTGCTTCAGAAAATCCGGCGCCTTGATCCCGGCAGACCACACGACGAGTTCGGCCGGCACGAACAGCTTCTCGCCAAGCTTGATACCGTCTTCTGTCACTTCGGTGACCTTGATGCCGCATCGGATCTGAACGCCCAGATCTACAAGCCGGCGCGCAGAAGATCGCGCAAGGTGTTCCGGCAAAGCCGGCAGGATGCGCGGTCCCGCCTCGACGATGGTGATGCGGATCAGCCTCTCGAAATCGATATTGTCGAGATTGTGCGAGGCGATTTCTCGCATCGACTTGTGCAACTCGGCGGCCAGTTCAACGCCGGTCGCCCCGGCGCCAACGATGATGCAATGGAGCTGGCCCGGCGAAAGCTTCTCGTATTGCGCGTTCGCACGCAGGCAGGCATCGATCATACGCTTGTTGAAACGGGAGGCCTGACCGGTCGTGTCGAGCGCAATGGCATGACGTGCCGCGCCTGGCGTGCCGAAATCGTTGCTGACGCTGCCCACGGCCAGCACCAGCGTGTCGTAGCCCAGCACCCGTGGCGGAATGATCTGTCTGCCATCGTCGTCGAAGCTCGGCGCAACAAAGATTTGGCGCTTGGAGCGATCTATGCCGACGACTTCGCCGATCCGGTAGCGATAGTGGTGGCTGCTGGCATGTGCGATGTATTCCACCGCATCGTTCGACGGGTTCAACGTCCCGGACGCCACCTCGTGCAGAAGAGGTTTCCAGACATGGGTGCGATTGCGGTCGACCAGCGTCACCGAAAGCCGCCGCTTGCCGAACTTGCGCCCGAGGCGCGTCGCCAGTTCCAGCCCGCCCGCGCCGCCGCCGACAATGACCACGCGATGCAGAGAGCTGTCCGCATGAGATGGTGTCTCCGGTATCGCACGGAAAAGCGCGGCATTGTTGGCAAGCACAGCTTCCGGAACCAGCCGCATCCCGGGAGTGATGATCTGCATCGGTATTCTCCGTCTTCTTCTCGGCGCCGCGATCGAACCGATCACTCTTGCGATTCGTGGATGACGATGCCCTGCAGCATGGCGACGTCGCATTCCCACGGCTTGTCCGAGAGGACGCGCTGGCCGTGCTCGTATCCGGCCTGCCAGCGCGTGCGGATGCCTGAGCGGGTGAAGTCGATGTCCTTGGTGTGGTCCTCGCCATCGAGGCGTGGCGAAAGCAGCCGCACAAGGTGCATGACCGATGGGCAGCCATAGGAGGCAAGTTCCTTGAACATCGGATCCTCACGCCGCTCCTCGGGAACCAGCCTTCCCATTTCACGCACGACGTGCCGCAGACGGTGCAGTTGCTCCTGCCTAGCAACATGGCTCCGCCCCCGGCTGGCGAATTGAAGGTCCTTTTGCCGGCCCATGACTTGCCAGATCGATTTCGGCTCGGTGGCGCGGGGCTGCCACATGTTGACGGCGAAGATCAGTGCGTCGCGTCGCGGACGCGCGTCGAGCACGACCTCGATGGGCGTGTTCGAATAGATGCCGCCATCCCAGTAAGGCTCGCCGTCGATACAGACCGCGGGAAACGCCGGCGGCAAGGCACCCGACGCCATGATGTGCGCCGCCGACAAGGTCATCTCTCGGGTGTCGAAGTATTTGAGTTCACTGGTGTTGACGTTGACGGCGCCGACCGTCAGGCGGGTATGGCGCCGGTTGAGATAGTCGAAGTCGATCAGGTCATTCAGCGTCCTCTTGAGCGGATCAGTCGTGTAGTAGGAGGCATTCTCGACACCCACTTCGCGGTTTACTCCGAACATGGCGCTTGGATTCGGTTCGAAGAATCCCGGTATGCCGCGCATCACGGTGCCCATATTGGCAAAGACATTGCTTGGAACCATCATTCGGAAAAACTCGTCGAGCGGGCTGATACGGCTGACGCTTTCCCAGAATTCCTGAAGCCTCGCCAGCCGAACCGTTGGCTCGTTCCCGGCAATCAACGCCGCGTTGATGGCGCCGATCGAGGTGCCGATGACCCAATCCGGCTCGATCCCGCCTTCGACGAGCGCCTGGTAGACACCGGCCTGATAGGCACCTAGAGCGCCGCCGCCTTGAAGCACCAGCACCGTTTGCCGCTGAACGGCAGCATCGGCCATATGGACGACCTCCGGCAAAGGTTCAGCGGTCGGAGGATTTCGGGTAATCTTATTCATGGTCTTTGCTCCTCGTTGCCGGTTCAATGTGCGGTCCAGCCGCCTTCTATCGGGATGATGGCTCCGGTGATCGAGGCCGCATCGGTCGAGGCCAGGAACAGGCAAAGCGCCGCGACCTGGGCTACGGTCACGAACTGCTTGGTCGGCTGGGCCGCCAGGAGCACATCCTTGATGACCTGCTCCTCGGTGATACCGCGGGCCTTGGCCGTATCCGGTATCTGCTTTTCGACCAGCGGGGTGAGCACGTATCCGGGGCAAACCGCATTGACGGTGATACCCTGTTCGGCAACCTCCAGTGCGACCGTCTTGGTCAGACCGGCGACGCCGTGCTTGGCAGCGACATAGGCGGATTTATAAGGCGAGGCGACAAGGGCGTGGGCGGACGCAACGTTGATGATGCGACCCCATTTGCGTTCTTTCATGGCCTGTAGCGCGCGCCGGATCGTGTAGAATGACGACATCAGGTCGATCGCCACGACTGCTTCAAATTTTTCGATCGGAAAGTCATCGATCGGTGCGACATGCTGGATGCCGGCATTGTTGACGAGGATGTCTACCGCGCCGAACTCGGCGATTGCCTTGTCCATCATCGCAGTGATCGCGCTGCCCTTGCTCATGTCCGCACCGTCGTAGCGAACAGTCACCCCATGGTCCGCGGCAAGCTTTGCCCGCAGCAACTCGATCTCGTCGGGATCGCCGAAACCGTTCAGAACGATGTTGCAGCCCTTCGCAGCGAAGGCCTCGGCAATGCCTTGGCCAATGCCGCTGGTCGAGCCTGTGATCAGTGCCGTCTTTCCTCTGAGCATCGTTGTTTCCTACGGTTGAAGCTGCAGCCGAAATGGCCTGCAAACGGCTGCGAGCAACGGGCCTTAGCACCCGGGTCTCGACTTCTGGGCCAAGTATGGCGGCTGGCTCGGGACAGCGGAAATGCCGTTGAGACATGGATTCGATAGCCCACGGTCAGATCGTCAATCTGTCGCCTGGGATATCAATCACCAGATCGGGTTGTTTGACGTTGGGCCAGCTAGTAAGATCACCCGGCAATGCGGGTCGTGCCGTATGCCAGCCGCTGGGGAGCGCGCAGTGGAGATCAGCCAGGTCAGGTATTTCTTGGCCGTCGCCAAGGAACTGAATTTCACCAGGGCGGCCGAGCTGTGCAACGTTACGCAGCCGGCACTGTCGCGCGCAATCAAGCTGCTCGAAGACGAGTTCGGCGGCGCGCTTTTTCACCGTGAGCGACGCTTTACACATCTGACGGAACTCGGTCGCATGGTTGAGACCTATCTCGAAGGCGTTTTTGAGAACTCCCGGCAGGCAAAGCAGATCGCCGAGCAATATGTGCACCTCAAGAAGACGCCTCTCAGGGTCGGCATCATGAGCACGATTGCTCCGGATGAAATCATCGAACTCATCTCGTCCGTGCGCACGCACCATCCCGGCGTAGAGCTTCACCTCTGCGATGCCGATGCACCGAGCTTGCGACGGCGCCTGCTCGGAGGCGACCTCGAGGCGGCAATTTACGCGTTGCCGTCAAACGTGCCCGATGAGGAGGTTCACTCCTTGCCGTTGTTTCAGGAACAGATGGTGATGGCCGTTCATCTCAACCATCGCCTGGCCAACCAGCGCAGCGTGCGGGTGACGGATATGAGCAATGAGACCTACATCCACCGCAACAATTGTGAATTTGCCGGTTATGCCGATGCCATTCTTGCCGAGCAGGGCGTCACCGTCAGTCCCGTTTACTGGAGCGATCGTGACGATTGGACACTCGCAATGATCGCAGCCGGGCTTGGTTTCGGATTCATGCCTGAGCATACCGCCAAGCACCCCGGAGTGGTGCCGTTGCCGATCACCGATCCGGAATTCTGGCGCGAGGTCAATCTCGTCACGGTGCGCGGCCGCAGGCATTCGCCGGCGGTTGGCGCACTCGTGCGCGAGGCCACGCAGAAGAAGTGGTTCGGCGAGCGTGCAAAGGCGTTATCCGCCGCGGAATAGCCTCTGCGCGCAAACACGTTCTTTTCCCATGCCAGAGCGACGGATCTCCGGCGCATATCCACGCTCAGTTCTTCCTGATCGTCGAGGTCACGGACTGGATGACCTCGGTTGCCATCTTGAACTGCGGGGCGCGATCCGTGATGTCATGACGCTTGGCGATCCAGTCAAAATCGCTATAGGCGGCGTAAACCGCGCCATCAGCGGTCTGGTAGACCAGCACACGCACCGGCCAGTCGAGACCGGCTTCGGGATTGGATGTGATGAAGGTTGTGCCGAGCGCCGGGTTGCCGAACATCACCAGCCGCGACGGCCTGACATCGTTGCCGGCATTGTTGCCAAGCTTTGCCTGGTCGATGACGCCGAAGAACTTGATGCCCTTCTTGAGGACATCCTTCTTGATGCGGGCGACGGTTTCAGTGACGGAATAGTCGCTCTTCACCGTGACAACGCCATCCGAAGCAGCGGCTGGGATGACGGCCGCTATCAGTATGGCGGCTCCGGCAATCATGGTCTTCAGGTAGTTGGTCATATCAGTCTCCTTTGTTGAATAGCCATTTTTCGGTTTTGGGTGTCACGTCTTTGAGGGTTGCAGCACGCGCGCCACTGCGATTGCGCCGGCAAGGAAGGCGGCGAGCACGGCCACGCATGCGGTCCACCCGATCCGGTCGTAAATCTGTCCGATGACGAAGCTGCCAGCGAGCCCACCTGCATAGTAGGAGGCCAGGTAGATGCCGCTCGCGGCGGTGCGATCGCGCGAGGCGGTCCGGCTGACATGCCCTGTGGCTATCGCTTGCGCCAGGAAGGTTCCCATGGCGACCAGCGCCATCCCTGCAAGGACGATCGGCAGGCTGGCGGTGAGCAACAGCAGCAGCCCGACGATTGCCATCGCAAGCGTTGCACCGATGCCGATCCTCGGGCCGAGACCGGCCGTGACACGCCCGGCGAGTGGCGTGGTCAACATCGATGGCAGGAAGACGAAATAGATCAGTCCCAATGCCATCGGCGACAGCGACAGCGGCGGGGCGACAAGCTGGAAATTCACATAGGTGAAGGTCCCGATGAAGACGAAGAGGATCAGGAAGCCGATCGCGAAACAAGCGCGCAGTTCGGCATTTTCCAGCGGACCCTTCCAGGACGCTCGGCCAGATTGACCTTCGGCGCGCATAGTTGCGGAAGTCTTTTGCAGCGTGAACCAGACGAGCGTCGCGCCAAACAGATTGAGGGCCGCGAAGGTGAGGAAGTTGGTGGAGATGCCGAACGTGTCGGCGACGGCGGCCGACATCAGTCGTCCGAAGAAATTGCTGGCGACATTGCCCGTTACATAGGCAGCGAGCGCACTGGTCGTCTGCCGTGCGGAGAAATGTTCGGCCAGGTAGGCCATCGTCAGCGTGAACGCGGTCGACATGCACAGGCCTTGCGCTACGCGCAGGAGGGCGAAGACGACTATGCTGTCGGTCTGCGAAAGCAGTGTTGTCGGGATCGCCAATATGGCCAGGCTGATCCAGATGCCGTTGCGGCGATCAATCCCGCGCCCGAACAGGGCAACGGCGATACCTGCCACCGCCATGCCGAATGTGCTGGCGTTGACGGCGAAGCCCATGGTTGCACGGCTGACGCCGAATTTTATCACCAGTGAGGGCAGTATTGCCTGGGTGGCGAACAGATCGACAAGCGTAAGAAATGCGATCAGCGCGACAAGGCCAAAGCGCCAGCTGTCTGCAGCCACCGCATGCAGCCGCGTCATTTCTGTCTGTTCACTGGTTGTCATGACGAGGCTCCGTGGCCGGACGTCCCCAGGTGATCACCTGAGGACGCGCTTTCGGTTGCTGAGGGTGGGATTGTTCGCCGAAATGTTCGGATCACATCATGTGGTCGTCGGGCATCGCGGGCGGGAGGACGTCGGCGGAATAGAGCACGGCGGGCACCTTGCCGTTGTTCTTCCACCAATGGGCAAGCTGGCCGAACTCGGCGGTGACATCGCCAGCCGGGTGCTCGATGCCCACTTTACAGGTGCTGCGGTATTCGGTGATCGAACCTTCGACGATGAGGATGTTGGCCGGGCGCAGATTGTGCTCATGCCATGGCACGACGCCGCCGGGCTGAACGACGAGCTTGCGAAGACGCAACATGTTGCCTTTCCAGGCCTCGCCCTTGCTGCTCAGATCGATGGCCGAGAGAACCGTGTCGACAACGCCAACCGGTTTGCTGGGATGTTCCTGGATATCGGTCGTTGCGGCCTGCCCGGCAGGACAGTCGCCGGCGAAGGCCGGAGCAGAGGTAAATGCAGCGGTTGCCGAAAGCAGACCTGCCGCAAACGCAAGGGTGAGTTTCTTGGTAGCCATCTTGTATTTCTCCTTTGTCGGTGCCCAAACGCGGGAGGCGGGGCATGACAGGGAGAGTGACCGGAGCGATCCGAAAAGAGAAATGCTGACTGGCTCTCAAATCGATACCTGAAAACTATCGTCGACCATCACAACTGCATGTGAGGCACTCGCAGCAAACCGCCTCGCCCGATCCTTTAATTCTTCGATCTTGCTTCAGGCAGCCGTCTTTTGGATCGCCTGGACGATTGCGCTCTCAGGCCAGCCATGCGCCTTGACGCTGTTTACGAAAGCCGATGCCGCGGGCGAGAACCTGCGTCCTGCAACGACGACCAGGGAGACTTCTCGCCAGACCTCAGGATCAATGACGGGACGAACCTGCAAGCCCGGGATCACCGCACTGAATTCCGGGATGAAGCAGATGCCCAGCCCTCCGGACACCATATTCTGGATCCAGTCCTCGCGCTCGCTGGCGTAGGAGATCCTGAGCTTCACGCCGCGATCCGTGCACAGGCCGGCGAGGTGATCGCGATACTCGCAATTCAAACGCCTGAGATAATTTTCGCCATCGAGTTCGGAGATCGCTACATTGTCATTGCGAGCCAGCCGGTGGCCATTTGGAAAGGCGAGGACAAAGCGCTCGCGATAGAGCGGTGTGACGTCGAAGCGGTCTGGGAAGCTGTCGCTTGACGCCATGATGGCGACGTCGATCTCGCCGGACTCTAGAAGTTGGGAGAGCGATGCCGGCACGCCCTCAACCAGTTGCAGCTGGATGCCCTGCTGCCGCCGCTTGAAGTCAGTCAGCAGGCCGGTGAAGCGACGGGGCCCGATCGTGCACATGACGCCGACTTTCAGGTTGGCGTTTTCCAGGCACAGAAACCTCGATGCCTCCTGCCGCACTCCAGTCAGTTCGTCGAGGATTTGCTGAAAACGGGGGCGAAGCAGCACACCCAGGTCAGTCAGATGGGTCAAGCTTCGTTCGCGGCGAAACAGTAGCCCTCCGACCTCTTCCTCGAGTTGCTGAATGGCGCGGGACAGAGCCGGCTGAGTGACGTTGCACTTTTCGCCTGCGCGCGTGAAGTTTCGCGTCTCGCACACGGCCAGGAAGTAGCGGATGTGGTGAATGTCCATGCCGATTTGTCCCCAATTGCAAACGAGGCTGTTCGTGCTTCGGAGACTGCCGCAAGGCTCGCTTTGGCGCCAATGCACTGCGGCTATGAAGTCGATAGCGGTCCGTCATGGCGCCGCGACAGCGCGCGCTACGAACAGCTTGTGTTGCGCAGCAGTTGAACACCGCCAAGAGGCGATGGCGAGCAGACCGCTCACCACGAGGCTTTATCCCTGTGTTGCCCGGAACGGTCGGAGCCGCTCAGTTGGCGCCGCCAAGCGCCAATACATTGGCGCAGAACGCTGCGTGCGGCTTGCCCATGGCTGCGTCATTGCACATCTTCATCATCTTGTCCCGATCACTTCGAGGCGCAGCCAGCCAAGCCTTTTTGAAACCGGCCATCGGCTTCATCGTTTTCATGCCCACATCGCTGTAGAATGACGGTAGCGACACCAGATCGCTGAAGGCATCGGCGGATGCAGGCCCGGCCAAAAGACCGAGGGCGAACGCCCCCAGACAGACACTTCGTATTCTCATGACACGCTCCTTCTTCTGCTGAAGGCCTGCCGGCGACCGTCGTGGCGCCAGTTCCAAAGCGAGATCGCGGGATTCTCGCCAGCCTCGCAAACCTTGCGGCGCGCAAGGGATTGCAGCCAATGCAATCTGCCTATGGAGTTCATGCCACCTTGGCATTTCGCCAAAGAAGGATCATGCGGCAGTGTCTCCATCAAACGCCTTGCCTGGCGTTCTTCGGGAGGAGACTCAAAAAATGCAAATCCAGGCCGCAACCGACCAGGCCTTCATTGCCGATGCAAGACCCGCGAGGGAAGGCCGCCAGCTGATCGACATTGCGCTGGCAAGCGACGCACACGGCGCATTTGTCTGGGGCGTGCTCGATCGCTTGCTGGATGAACCTCGCCTTTCCTTCCGCAGCATCACCGCATCCGGTTTCGGAGGCATGGAGGCAGCGGTTCTTGCCTACGGACTGGCTCTAGGCGGCAGGCGTGGGGCAAGGACGGCGCTCACCAATTTCTGGCGACGCGTCAGCCACGCATCGATGTTCGCGACCGTTACGGCCAACCCGCTGAGATCGATCCTGGAACAGTCGATCGACATTGCCGAGTTGCACAAAAAGAGCTGCCAGTTGAAGCTCAACATTCTGGCTTCGAATGCCCGCACCGACATCGTCACGATTTTCTCCGGCGACCAGTTGTCGATCGACGCGATCCTGGCGGGAGCGACAGTCCCATTCCTCTTCCCGGCCGTGGAAATCGATGGCGATATGTATTGGGGTGAAGGCGATAATTCGGCCTTGCCAGCAGTGCAGTCAATCGAGGCTGGGCATTGGCTGATTGTCAGCGGCAAGCCCTCCGGCTGCATGACGCCTTGTGCGGCTTACCGGCCCGCCGCAAATGCCGTGAACTCTGCATCTGTCCTCTTCGACAGTCGTCACAGAACAAGCGCTGCGCTGTTTACCAGGCCCTGGACCGACTGGGGCGAATTGACCGACATGCGTGACCGCGGACGGCAGCGAGCCGAGGACTGGCTTCTCGCCGACCATCCAAGCTTGAGCGAAAGCTCATTCGTCGACAGCAAGAATCGATACGTCTAGGCGCCTCCCTCCGCCTGGCCGCGCCTGCTTCGCTCCGCTCACGAAGTGCAGGCGCCAAAGCCCTCCGGTTCCCCGCCGGAGGGCTTTTGCTCGTTATCCTCCTCAACATAGTGACCGCGTATCAAATCCATGCCGAGACAGCATTTCAGCTTCATCGCGCGTTCGACGACACTGCTTGCAGACAGGCCGCCAGGTCAGTCTTCCCTCGAAACGCAACCAGGAGAAACGACCGTGATCAACACCAAGACCCTCATCGGATCGGCCCTCGCGGCCGCCACCTCGCTTGCTGCAACTGCAGCCTATAGCGGCCCGGCCGCTCAGCCCAGCTTCTCGTTCGAGAAGTGCTATGGCGTCGTCAAGGCCGGCCAGAACGACTGCCAGACCGCAACGCACTCATGCGCGGGCACCTCGACCGCCGACAACCAGCCGGATTCCTGGCTCTACGTGCCAGCCGGCAGCTGCGCCAAGATCACCGGCGGCAGCGACAAGCCGAAAGCCTGACCGACCCAAACTTCAGCCAACCCCTTTGGAAGGGAGCAGACCGATGTCCCGTGCATTTCAGCCCCTCACGATCCCGGCATCCGCCGGCATCGGTCTGCGCTCTCCTCACATCAGCGAGATGCTGAGCCGCAGACCCTCCGCCGGATGGCTCGAAGTGCATGCCGAGAACTATATGGGCGACGGCGCCGCCGTCGAGGCGCTTGAACGGCTGCGCCAGATATATCCACTGTCAGTTCACGGTGTTGGGCTGTCCCTTGGCAGCGCACAGGGGGTGGACCGCGATCACCTGGAGAGGCTGCATAAGGTCTGCGAGCGGTTCCAGCCTGATCTCGTTTCGGAGCATCTTGCCTGGAGCGTTGCCGACGGAGCCTATCTCAACGACCTGTTGCCGCTTCGCTATGACGAAGAGGCGCTGGCGATCGTGGCGCGCAACGTAGCGACCGTCCAGGATACGTTGAAGCGAAGTGTGTTGATCGAGAACCTGTCCGCCTATGTCGCGTTCGCGGACTCCTCCATGAACGAAGCTGAATTCCTGGCCGAGCTCGTTGCGCAAACTGGCTGCGGCCTGCTGCTGGACGTCAACAATGTCCAGGTTTCGGCGCACAATCTGCAATACGACGCAAAGACCTTCATCGACGCTTTGCCCGCCGATGCCATCGGTGAGATCCACCTTGCCGGTCACGCGACCAATCAGGTCGGCGGCGACACTGTGCTTATCGACGATCACGGCTCTCGTGTGCCGCCAGTTGTGTGGGGGCTCTATCACCATGCCATCAGCCATCTCGGGCCGCGCCCTACGCTGATCGAATGGGATACCGATGTTCCGGTTCTCGACGTGCTGCTCGGCGAAGCGATGTGGGCCGATATGCTCTCCGCTTCGATCATGTTCAGCCGCAAGCAGGCCGCAAGGCAGATCGCCCCGACTATGGTCCTGCCTGTGTCCAGCCTGCCAACTTTCGAAAGCATTCGAACCAGCATGCCTGTGCTTGCGGCATTTGCCGCCGCCAGAACCAGACCGGCCATGCCCGTCGCATTGCCGACAATCGAGGGAGGATATCATGCTGCCGCTTGAACATCTGCAGACCATCGTGGCGCGCTCGGTGCTGGCCATGGAGCCACTGATCGACGTGAAAATGCTGACCGCTGGCAAGGCCGACCCAATGGCTCGCCTGCGCATCTACCAGAACAACACGCGCAGTTCGTTGACTGCCGTGCTGATGGCCGTGTTCCCCGTTACGGCTCGCCTCGTCGACGAACGTTTCTTCCGCTTTATGGCGAGTGAGTTCATTCGACGGCATCCGCCGGCGGAGTCACGCCTGGCGCGTTATGGCGCGGGCTTCCCTCGCTTCCTGAAGACCATCGACACCCTGTCCGACATGCCGATCGTCGCCGAGACGGCGCGGCTCGAATGGGCCATTGCCGAAGCGCTCGATACAGCTTCGCTGCCGGCCCGCGGTCTAGCAGAATACGACAGCACCGACCTTGGGCTGTCGCCGAATATCCTGCTCCAGCCCTCACTGCGACTGATCGTCTCGCACTGGTCGATCCTATCGGTATGGATGGGGCATCAACAGGAGACGGCGGTCGATGAAAAAATCACCTGGACAAGGCGCCCCGAACGGGTGGCGCTGTGGCGAGCGGGCAACTACGTGCGGCTTTTTCTACTCGACCGCGCGAGCTTCGCCTTCTGGCATTCGCTGAAGCACGGCTTCGGCCTTGAGCATGCCACTAGCCGCGCCTTGGCACTCGACCCGGCCTTCGACCTGGTTTCAGCGCTCGTGCGCCTGTTCCGCGACAGGCTCGTCACCGACGTGCGCGTCCCGGTGCACCCTCTCTCAAACTGAAGGAGACGATCATGACTGCAATACCAGAATATTCCACGCCTCGCCCTGCCGGCCTTGTTGGTCTTTACCGGCGAGTGATCAAGTTGCCGGAGCGTATCCCATTTTCGCTGGTCCAGCTCGCAGCTCGAGTCGCGATTGCGCACGTCTTCTGGCAGTCCGCACAATCGAAGCTGGCGTCCTGGCCGGTGACGCTGCAGTTGTTCGCCAGCGAATACAATCTGCCGCTCATCGATCCGTCGATCGCGGCGCCGCTGGCGACAACGGCAGAGATCACAGGGGCGGTGCTGCTTTTCCTGGGACTGTTCTCGCGTCTCGGCGCGCTGATGCTGCTCGGCGTTGTTTCAGTGATCCAGATCTTCGTGTTCCCGGAGAACTGGGCCGAACACCTGCTGTGGGCATCGCTGTTGCTGCTCGTTCTGACGCGCGGCGCCGGCGTGTTTTCAATAGACCGTATCGCTGACAGGCTCTTTTCAGCGAGTTAGCTCGCACTGGAGGACGAACGGGTGTCCATTCGCGGCTAGATCGCTATCTCTGCCTTCAAGCATCGCCGACACGGAGGAACTGAAGATTAGCTACTGACGTCACCGGTTCGCCTCATCCCTTCCACATCGTGGATCGGAGAACGGCCTGCATATGCTCTGTGAGGTCGAGTTCACCGCGCGCCTCGGTCTCCAAAAGATATCGGGCCTTGGCCAGGCGATCTCCTTCCCTAACCGCAGCGTAGCTGCAGATGGCGAGCAGCGCCCTCTCCTCCTCCAGGCTGGCTCCGTCGGGGCCGCTGCTGCCCGCGCCTTTGTCATGGAGGGCTTTGCCGAACGCAGCATAAGCTGTTCTGTGCGCCTCAATCAGCGCTCGCAGTGTGTTGGACGGTTCTGGGTCTTTGCCCGGCGGCTCTGCGCCGAGTGCTGTTGCCGCTGCCGTCGATGCGACGACTGCGCTGCCGGAGTGGAAGAGCAATGCGCGGCGGTTGATCCTGGACGTGGCGAACTCTCCCATTTGCTTTGATGGCTATCAGCTCGGTGACGTAAACCATCAGAGCGTAACACGAGGGTTTGCGCATTCGTGTCAGGATGGCGAGGCGCATTGAGGCCAGCGGCTGGGCAATGCGCAGCGCCCGCATCTCGGAGAGGATGCCGCGCGCCATCTGCGAGCTCACGGTCAACCGGATCACGGAGTTTGCTCGGGGCCGGCCATGTAGTTCGCGATGATCCGGGATGCGATTGCTTCACGCGCTTCCTGTGATTGGCCTGCAAGACGAAGCTGCTCGAACACGCGTCCTAACAAATCCAGTTCGGCTGGCTTTAGAATGCCTGCCTCCGTCGCCCTCCGTCGGATCGGCATGGCTACCCGCCCGCAGCGTGACACGATCCTCGATCCGCTTGCCAGCCGTCGCGATGATCGCCACCTTGTCACCGATATTGATCTCCTCCGCCATGCATAGGATTCTGGCGCGGCCAACCGGTTCGTCAAGGGGTTGCTAATATATGCACGACAGCGAGCCGCCAGAGCTACTCTTCCTCGTCACCAAGATAGGCTACAACGCGACCGGAATCCCGGTACTTCGGAGCGTATCGCTCCAGTCCCAGGCTACTTAGCCAGTCCGCGATGTCCACGTACTTCTCCCAACCAAGCACCAAGGGTGCTGTGTGGGACCAAATCCCAAATTGGACGGGGAGTCGCCATACCCTCGGGAACCGAGCGAATGGCAGTTACGGGTCTAAATCCGGACATCATGCCGCCTGAGGCCCTTTACGGGGTCCAAAGCCGAACGGCCTCTAGTAAATTATCTCAAGGATCGCGCGTAACATGATGTGTAACATTACTGCCAAGAAATCCTTATTTTGCTTGGCTCTTGGTAAGAAATCGAATCCCGCTCTCTCCGCCAGTTATTCAATAAAACTGATAAAAATCGATTCGATAGAAAAGTGTTACGCTGAGACCCGCCTAAGGCCCGCCAATAGGTTGTCCCGCTTTGAAGTGCGGGGCCAAGCTGCTGAGGGAACCAACTTTTCCCTGTTGCGGGCTCAGGCACGGCTGGCATACTTTACCCTGCCCCACTGACTGCATTGAGGACACAAAGGATGGAGATAGGCCAACTTGTCCCCTGGAATATTTCCCGAACTAGTGATCGTCAGGCTGCCGCCCTCGAAACCCTCCAAACTGTAAGATTCCCATGCGCCGCTGAGGGGCTGATTGTCTTCTCGTAGTTTCAAATACCCGGTGCGACCGCAATCGCAAACCAGCTTTTCCCGCAATACAGTTGAGAGCACTTAGGTCAGCCTTCCGACGATGCTGCGAACAGGCTCGATGCTACCATGGACTTTGGTATGCAGGTTTCCCGCACTGCCCAAGCTACAGGCGTATTAGCGATAGCTCAACTAAGACTGAAGTCCCCTAGGCCCTCTCTCGAAGGTCGGCTTCCACTCGCGATTGCTCCTGCTGCCTGTATCATTTTAATACAATCCCCAATTGCTAGACTCGCGCGGCGCACCGGCAGTTAGTGAATCTCCGCCGTGCCAAAGGAGGGAAACGCCGCACGGACTGGGGAGGAAACGATGGCGGTGCAAAAGGGAGACTACCGAACGAATAGAGCCGACTATGTGATTGCTGCGAAGCGTAGCCAAGCGACCACTGACGACGGCGCTCGAGCCGAGCTACTGGAAATAAAAGAGAAGTCCCTTTGGCTGAAAGATCAACGATCCGCCAGATTGTCCGCACACCCGGCGGAAAGCTCGCCAGGACCGAAAGGCCGACCGCGCGGTTAAATTAGCTGAATATATCGCCCCTGCAGGATTGCGGAACGCATGGGACGGAAGGGGCGCGTCACAAGTCTGTTTTTCCAATAAGCCGGCCCCACGATGCCAATTGCAGCCTTCGCTCAAGGCGAAGTATCGGTCGAACGAGGGTTGCTTCAATTAGCATGCGCTGAAATAGTTCCGAATAAATAATTCTGCGGCAAATCCCGAAGCGGTCGCAAGGGGTTCGATAGAAAACTGTTACGCACAGACCCACCTTAAGGCCCGCCAATTTGTTCCAACGTTGGCACTGATAACAGTTTCGACCCCAGGCCTAGTGCAATCTTTTTCGGTCTGTCGAGTGCACGTCTCACCTATGGTTCGCAGCCACTCTTAACAAGGAGGTGCTTCCCGCCGGCCATTGCGTTCTGCCCATCGAACGAATATGCTTGTTGTACGATCGTTCAACAAGCATATTTGCGAAGCCCCGATGCCGTGTAATCCCAGCT
This sequence comes from Mesorhizobium sp. P2_F5, assembly GCF_056403715.1. Classification (NCBI taxonomy): domain Bacteria; kingdom Pseudomonadati; phylum Pseudomonadota; class Alphaproteobacteria; order Hyphomicrobiales; family Phyllobacteriaceae; genus Mesorhizobium; species Mesorhizobium sp. P2_F5. Next base: position 452,376 of record NZ_JBFUEY010000003.1, read on the forward strand.
ATGAAATCCTGTTCGAGCCGATGCGGATCGGGCCGGTCACTGCGCCGAACCGCTTCTACCAGGTGCCGCACGCAAGCGGCATGACCAACGCGCTGCCGCGCGTTCGCGCCGCCTTTCGCGAGGCCAAGGCCGAGGGCGGATGGGGCGTGATCTGCACCGGCGCCTGTTCGATCGATCCGAGCTCGGACGATTCACCACTGCCTTTCGCCACCCTGTGGGATGACAACGACATCCGCGCGCATGCGCTGATGACGGAGGCCGTGCATCGGCATGGCTCGCTTGCCGGCGTGGAACTGTGGCATGGCGGCGCATCCGTCATGAACAGGACGAGCCGCCTGCCGCCGCTGTCGCCATCGGGAATTCCGTGGATGGCCACCCATGTCGGCTTCATGGGCAATTTGCGGCCGAAGACCATGGACAAGGCCGACATCCGCGAGGTGCTTAGATGCCAGGCCGAAGCGGCGCGCAAGGCGCGCACGGCCGGCTTTGACGTCGTCTATGTCTATGCCGGCATGGGCTATCTCGGCTACGAGTTCCTGCTGCCGGAATACAATCATCGCACCGACTGTTATGGCGGACCGATCGAGAACCGGGTGCGCTTCGTGCGCGAGATGATCGAGGTCACCAAGGATGCCGTCGGCCAGGACTGCGGCGTCGCCTTGCGCGTCAGCCTTGAGGAACTGCGCGGCAGACCCGGCCGCAACCAGCCCTCGGAAGCGCACGAGCTGGTCGGACTGCTCGCCGACCTGCCGGACCTGTTCGACGTCAAGATGGATTCCAGCCCGACCGACTGTTCGGCGTCGCGCTTCACCGGCGAAGGCAGCCACGAGCCGGTGATTGATTTCGTCAAATCGCTGACCAAAAAGCCGGTGGTCGGCGTCGGCCGCTTCACCTCGCCCGACACGATGGTGTCGCAGATCAAGCGCGGCGTGCTCGACTTCATAGGCGGAGCGCGGCCGTCGATCGCCGACCCCTTCCTGCCGGCCAAGATCCGCGAGGGCCGCGAGGCCGAAATCCGCGAATGCATCGGCTGCAACATCTGCATTTCGAGCTGGCATGACGGCGTGCCGGTGCGCTGCACCCAGAACCCGACCGCCGGCGAGGAATGGCGTCGCGGCTGGCACCCCGAACGTGTCGAGCGCGCCGACAATCCTGAGCGCATCCTGATTGTCGGCGGCGGGCCGGCGGGGCTCGAATGCGCGCTGACGCTCGGCCGTCGCGGCCATGAGGTGACGCTCGCCGACAGCGGCCGTACCTTCGGCGGACGTCTGGCCTTCGAAAAGACGCTGCCCGGCCTGTCGGCCTGGAACCGCGTCGTCGACTACCGCCTCGGGCGCCTCAACGAGATGAGCAACGTCTCGCTCTATCCGGAGAGTGTCTTGGGCGCCGACGAGATCATCGAGCTGGCGCCGGACCGCGTGGTGCTGGCGACCGGCGCGCGCTGGACCGACATGCTCTATTCCTCGCTGGAGATTCCGGTCGGCCGGCTCGACCGTCCCGGTGTGTTCACGCCCGACGACATCGCTGCTGGCCGCCTCCCGCAAGGGCCAACGCTGGTCTTCGATTTCGACAATTATTACATGGGCGGCGTGCTGACCGAGCATCTGGCCGCACAAGGCATTCCGGTCAGCTATGTCACACCCGCCGGCCAGGCCTCCGCCTGGACGATCATGACCAACGAATTGCCGCTGGTGCACCGGGCGCTGGCCCGGCGCAAAGTGCCGGTGACGACGCTGCATCTCTTGAAATCCTTCGACGGCGAGACGGCAACGCTGGCGCATCTGTTCACCGGTGAGGAGGCCCGAATGGCCTGCCGCTCGGTGCTGATCGTCGGGCTGAGATTGCCGCGCGGCGAGCTGTTCGAGGCGCTGACGCTACGGGCGGACGCGCTGGCGGCTGCCGGCATCCGCAATGTCGATCGTATCGGCGACACGCTGGCCCCGGGCGCCATCGCGCATGCGGTGCATAGCGGCCACAAGCTTGCTCAGGAGATCGGCACAAAAATCCGCTGGCAGCCTTACCGCCGCGACACGCCGATTGTCGATCAAGTGGCGGACTTCGACATGCGGACGGCAGCCGAATAGAGCAATTCCAGGAAAACGCGTGAAGCGGTTTTCCCGGGAAAAGCTCATAGCGCTTTCCCTAGGGAATTGCGTCAAACAGGGAGTTCTAGAGGCCATGGAGCGCATCACGGCACGTCGCAGACCCGGCCGCCCGCAGCGCGAGATCGGCGGTATCGAACAGCGGCCGTGGAAGCAGCTGACGCGGCCCTATGCGCCGATCGAGATCCTGTCGGCCGACCAGGTGCAGACAATCCACGAAATGGGCCTGACCATCCTCGAGGAGATCGGCATGCGCGTGCTGCAGTCGCAGGCACGCCAGTTCTATCGCACTGCAGGCTGCGATGTCGACGAAGGCGAGATGCGGGTGCGCTTCGACCGCGCCATGGTCATGGAGCGCGTCGCCATGGCGCCGTCCTCGTTCGAACTGCGGGCTCGCAATCCGGCGAAGAACGTCAAGGTCGGCGGGAAACACTGCATCCTGTCGTCGGTCGGCGGGCCGGCCTATGTCATGGACAACGATCGCGGCCGCAGGCCAGGCACCTATGCCGAGATGTGCGACTATCTCAAACTCATCCAGTCGTTCAACGTGCTGCATCAGGAAGGCGGCGGGCCGTTCGAGCCGCTCGACCTGCACCAGAACACGCGCCATCTCGACCTCTACTATGCCGAGATCACTTTGCTCGACAAGAACTGGCAGCCGCAGGCGCTTGGCCGCGGACGCGCCATCGACGCGCTGGAAATGGTGGCGATATCGCTCGGCACGACGCGCGAAAACCTGGCGCAGGAGATGCCGGTATTCACCGGCATCATCAACACCAACTCGCCGCTGCAGCTCGATGAGCCGATGGCCGAAGGGTTGATCGCGCTGGCCGAACATGGCCAGGTCAATGTCATCACGCCGTTCACGCTGGCCGGCGCGATGAGCCCGGTGACGCTGGCCGGCGCGCTGTCGCAGCAGCATGCCGAGGCGATGGCCGGCATCGTGTTGACGCAGATCGTGCGTCCCGGCGTACCGGTGATGTATGGCGGCTTCACCTCCAATGTCGACATGAAGACCGGCGCGCCGGCTTTCGGTACGCCCGAATACACACAAGCCGCGCAGATCACCGGTCAGCTCTGCCGGCTGATCGGCGTGCCGTTTCGCTCCAGCAATGTCACCGCCGCCAATTCGGTCGACGCGCAGGCGGCCTATGAGAGCGCCATGTCGTTGTGGGGCTGCCTGATGGGCGGCGCAAACCTGGTGTTGCATGCGGCCGGCTGGCTCGGCGGCGGGCTGACGGCATCATTCGAGAAACTGGTCATTGATGCCGAGATGCTGCAGATGATGTGCGCCTATTTCGACCCGCCGGTGGTCGACATCGATACGTTGGCGCTGGAAGCGGTGCGCGAGGTCGGCCCGGCTGGGCATTTCTTCGGCGCCGCGCACACGATGCAGCGCTATGAGCGGGCGTTCTATTCGCCGCTGGTGTCCAACTGGGACAATTACGATACCTGGATGGAGCGCGGCCAGGTGACGGCGCGCGAACGCGCCAACGTCGTCTGGAAGCGCATGGTCGCCGAGTATGAGCAGCCGCCGATCGATCCCGGCATCGACGAAGCCCTGCGCGACTATATGGAAAGGCGGAAACGCGAGGGTGGCTCGCCGCTGAATTGAGGGGGCGAGCCAATTTGAGGTTAGCGCCAAGACACCCCCCTCTGTCCTGCCGGACATCTCCCCCTCAAGGGGGGAGATTAGCAGCTCCGCTGAAGGCGCTTCTGCTTCAGCGTTGATGATTGGCGAAGGCCGAGGTGACATCCGATCTCCCCCCTTGAGGGGGAGATGCCCGGCAGGGCAGAGGGGGGTGCAGCGCCAACCTGAAATGTTATCCGCCCCGCAGCGGCCCGACCTGCGCCTCGAGCATCTCAAAACCCGCAGCCTCGGCCCCCTGCGGCGTCAGCACGCTTTCATCGAGGCACCATTCGAGCCAGAGTCCGTCGACGAGGGCTATGAAATTGCGCGCCAGCGTCGGGGCGTCGACTTGCCTGCCGCGCGGCACGGCGACTGCGGCGATGTCCTCGGCGAGTTCCACCCGGTAGGCATCATAGAGTTCGCGGTGCGCCGCCTTGAGCCGCGGGTTGACGGCAATTTCCCCCCACAGCGACAGCCAGATCAGAAGATTGTCACGGCTGAAATAATCGGGCGAAAAATTGGAATGCACCAGGGCAGCGAGCGCTGCCTGTGGCGACCAATCGGACGTCTCGGCGCGCCGCCGCTTGGCTTCGGCGATCTGGTTGTTGACGCTGGCGTAAAGCGAGGATTTGTAGACCTCGACCAGCAAGCCATCGAGGCCTTCGAAGTGATGGTTGATGAGGCCGCGCGAGACGCCGGCCTCCTTGCAGATGCGATCGATGGTGAAGGCGCCGATGCCGCCGACCGACAGGCAGCGCGTCGCCGCCTCGATCAGCATGGAGCGGCGCACGTCAGCCTGTTCGCGGCTGAAGCGCGGCGGCGATTTCTTGGCGCCGCGCTTGCGTTTTTCAGGTGCTGGTCCTGTTTCCGTCATGGCTCCAGCTAATCGATCGTGGCTTTTCTGTCCACGGAGCGATTCATACCTTCTTCTTGAACAAGACCGGATTGGGGTGGCCGTCGGGATAGATGACCGGCTCGAAACCGGCCTTGTGGATGACGACCAGCGGCTGGTGGCAAATGAAGACGAAGCCGCCCGACTGTTCCATCAGGTCCTCCATGCGGTTGGACAATGCGATGCGCTTGGCCTCCTCGCTTTCCGCCACCAGCTGCTGGTAGCTGGTCTCGAACTCCGCGCTGTCGAAGCCGGACCAGTTGTAGACGCCGATCTGGTCGGGGCGGAACCAGACCAGGTTTTCGGAAGGGTCGACGCCGCCGGCGAAATCCATCAGCGCCAGATCGATGTTCTTGTAGCCGTCGCCTTGCGTCTTGTCGCCGACGCCCCAGAACGCGGCCTCGTCATAGGGCTGGATCTCGACCTTGATGCCGGCCTGTTCGAGGCTGGCCTGGATGATCTGCGCGGTCGCGGCACGGATGGAATCGTTCATCACCGTCAGGGTCAACGACAGATCGCTGACGCCGGCCTCCGCCAGCAGCGCGGCGGATTTCGCGTAGTCCGGTGCGGCGATCAGATTGCCGGCCCGCGCGAATTTGGTCCCGGGCTGGACGACGCCGGTGGAGCGCTTGGTGAGATCGTCATAGACGCCGGTCAAGATCTGCCCGACATCGACGCCGTACTGCACGGCCTGGCGGACCTTCAAATCCTTGAGCCGGGGGCTCAGCATGTTGATGGTGAGCCAGACGTAGCGGGTCGACTGCGCTTCGATCACCTCGGTATTGGCGGGCGGGCTGGCCTTGACCGCCTTGGTCGCCGAAATGGCGATCTTGGTGTAGTCGAAGGCGTCGGCCTCATAGGCCAGTTGTGCTGCCTGATCGTCGGCGACGATGTAGATCTCGACCTTGCCGAAATCCGGCTTCGGTCCCGGCCAGTCAGGATTGGCGGTGAGCGTCACCTTCTGCTTCTGCTGCCAGTCCGAGAAGAGATAGGGGCCGCAGGTCGCCGGCGGCTCCGTGGTGAACTTGCCGCCTGCCTTTTCGGTGCCGGCGCGGCTGATGATGTGGCCACCATAGTAGGGCAGGCTGGTGACGAAGATCGGCTGGTAGGGGTCCTTGAGATGGATGATGCCGGATCTGCCATCGACAATCTCGACGCGGTCGAGCTTTTCGAACTGGTAGGCCCAGGGCGACGACAGCTTCGGATCGGCAATACGCTCATACGAGAATTTCACGTCTTCGGCGGTGACAGGGCCAAAACCGTTCGACCATTTCAGCCCGTCGATCAGCGTGAACGCAATGGTTTTCGGATCCTGCAGCTCAAGCTTCTCCGCACCCCAAAGCGACCATGGCGAACCTTCCCTGAGATCGCCAAGCCGGTTCAGCGAAACGTAAATGCCGCGCATCATCACATCCTCGATGCCGCCGATCATGAAGGCGGGATCGAGCGTTTGAAGATCGCCCTCCATTCGGATGCGCAGTGTGTCGCCGACGGCCGACCAGGCGAAACCAGGCTTCATCGTCAGGCCAACGCCCAGCGCGCCGGCCGCCTTCAGGAATGCACGTCTGTCCATGTTCCATTGCGTCATGTCAGTTTCCCCTTTGGTTTGCGGAAGCGCGTGAGAAGGCTTCCCGTTCTTGCCCGCCTGTCTCCAGCGGGAAATGGCAGCGCACCATCCGGTCAGCGCCCATCGGCCGATAGGTCGGTGCCTCGGTCTTGCAACGATCGCGGGCGATCGGGCAGCGCGTGTGGAACTCACAGCCCGAGGGCCGGCGGAACACACTTGGTATCTCGCCAGTGACGGCCGGGTTTCGGCTACGTCGGCGTGGGTCGGGTATCGGCTCGGACTGGATCAGCGTGGCGGTATAGGGATGCATTGGCTCCGAGAACACGTCCTGCGTCGGTCCGGTCTCGACCAGCCGGCCGAGATACATGATGGCCAGCCGATCGCTGACATGGCGGATCATTGCCAGATTGTGGGTGACGATCATGGCGGCGAAACCGAGTTCGCGCTTCAATTCGCCGATCAGGTTGAGCACATCGCCCTGCACCGACACATCGAGGCCGGCGGTCGGCTCGTCTGCAAGCAGCAGATGCGGCTTCATCGCCAGCGCCCGGGCAACGCCGACGCGGCGCGCCTGCCCGCCGGACAGCTCGTGCGGGAAGCGGTCGACGAAGGAGGCCGGCAGCCCGACCAGCGCCAGCAGCGTTTTTGCCGCGGCGCGGCGGTCCGACATCGGCAGCCCTTGGATGACCTGCGGCTCGGTCAGCAGCGTGCCGATGCGCAGGCGCGGGCTGAGCGACGCCACCGGATCCTGGAACATCATCGCCGAACGCCTTCGCATGGCGCGGAAATCGGCCGTCGTCTGCACGTCCCTGCCCTCGAAGACGATGCGGCCGGCCGCCGCGCGCACAAGGCCAAGAATGGTGCGGGCAAGCGTGGTCTTGCCGGAACCGGACTCGCCGACCAGCCCAAGCGTCTCGCCCGGCATCAGCGACAGCGTCACGCCGTCGATGACGTTGAAGCTCGGCAACGGAAACGGGTTGATCAGGCGGTTGAGCAAGCCGCTGCGGGCGAAGGTCACCGACAGATCGTCGATGGCGAGCAGCGGGCTCATGGCGTCACCGCGTGGCAGCGCGCCATATGCGAGGCGGACAGTTTCACCCGTGGCGGTGCGACGCTGCCGCATGGCGCGAAGGCGCGGTCGCAGCGCGGCGCGTAGACGCATCCGGATGGCGGCTGGGTCAGATTGGGCAATGAGCCTGGAATGGTCGGCAGCCTGTCCAGCCGCTCTTGGAAGCGGGCTGGATCGCAGGCGAGCAATGCCTGTGTGTAGGGATGCCTGGCGTCGTGGAAGATCACGTCGACCTCGCCGTCCTCGACCACCTCGCCGGCATACATGACATAGACCCGGTCGCAGAGCTCGGCGATGACGCCGAGATGGTGCGAGACGACGATGACGATGCCGTTGTATTCGCGCCGCAGTTCGCGCAGCAGATGGATGATCTGCGCCTCCATGGTGACATCGAGCGCCGTCGTCGGCTCGTCGGCGATGAGCAGGCCGGGATCGGTCAACAATGCCGCCGCGATGGCCACGCGCTGGCGCATGCCGCCGGAGAGTTCGTGCGGGTAGCAGTCCATCCGCCGTTCCGCATCCGCGATGCCGACGCGACCGAGCATGGCGGCGATGCGCGCGCGTTTCTGCGCCCGGCCGAGATCCTTACGGTGGTGCTGGAAGTCGACGAGCTGGTCGCCGATGGTCAGCACCGGGTTGAAGGCGGTCATTGGATCCTGGCTGACCAGCGCGATCTCGTCGCCACGCAGCAGGCGCTGGCGGTGCGCGTCGAGCTTGGCCAGGTCGACGCCGTTGTAGCTGATCGACCCGTCGATACGGGCGTTGGCCGGCAGCAGGTTTGCCAGGGCGGTGACCAGCGTGGACTTGCCGCAGCCGCTCTCGCCGACGATGCCGATCACTTCGCCCGGATGCGCCTCGATGTCGACATGGCGCAACGCGTGCACGCTGCCATGCGGCGTCTCGTAGCGGACGCTGAGATCCCTGGCAGCAAGCGAGCCACTCATGCCGGCCTCCGCAACTGCAGGCGCGGGTCGAAATAGTCGCGCAGGCCTTCGCCAAGGAAGGTGAAGCCGAGTGTCGCGAGCACCAGCGGCAGCCCCCCGAAGATGACCATGAAGGGAGCCGAGCGGATGCTGGTGTAGCCGTCATAGAGGATCGAACCCCAGGACGGCGTCGGCAGCCGCACACCGAGGCCGAGGAAGCTGAGACCGGCCTCGACCATGATGACGACAGGAATGTCCATCGACAGAAGAATGATCAGCGGGCCGACGACATTGGGCAGAAGGTGGATGAAGATGATGCGCGCTGGGCTGGCATCGAGAAGGCGCTCGGCGAGGATGTAGTCACTGTTCTTCAGCGCCAGCGTCTGAGCCCGGATCAGCCTGGCATAGCTCGGGAACGAGGTCGCGGCGATGACGATGATCAGCGTGCCGGTGCCGGCGCCGAGTACGGTGATGACGGCGAGCGCGAACATGATCATCGGCAGCGAATTCAGGCTGTCGAACGTCAGCACCAGAATGGCGTCGAGCCAGCGCGGCCCGTAGCCGGCGACCAGCCCGAGCAGCAGGCCGATGGCGCCGGCGATGGCCACCGACACCATGGCGATGGTCAGCGCGGTGCGCGCGCCATAAATGACGCGCGACAGGAGATCGCGGCCGAGATGATCGGTGCCGAACCAGTGTTCGGCCGATGGCGGCTGCAGCTTGTGCAGCACATCGATCTTGAGCGGCGAATACGGCGCCAGCCACGGCGCGAAGACGGCGGTGACGAGGAACCCGGCAACCAGGATCAGCGCGACGCAGGTGAACGGATCGGCAAGCAGTGCGCGCAGCAGCGGAAACCGTTGTCGAGCCGGCGTGGATAAAGAGGCCTCAGCCACGGAAGACATCACGCACCCTCGGATCGAGCCGCGCAATCAGCAGATCGGCTGCGATGGTGATGGAGACGTAGATGGCGGTCATGATCAGCACGGTGCCCATGACCACCGGATAGTTGCGGGTGTTGACGGCGTCGGTGATCAACTTGCCGATGCCGGGCCGGGCAAACACCGCCTCGACGAAGACGGCGCTGGACAGGATGCTGCCGAGGCCGACGGCGACCAGCGAGATGGTCGGGATGATGGCGATGCGCAGCGCGTATTTGGAGACGATCTTCCACTCCGGCAAACCAAAGGAGCGCGCGGTGCGGATGTGCGGTTCGCCCATCACCTCCATCATCGAGGCGCGCACCATGCGGGCGATGTAGCCGATCCAGCCGAGCGCGATTGCCGCCGCCGGCATGACCAGCGCCTTGGCCTGGCTGACGAAGTCACCGGCCTCGCCGGCGCCGATGGCCGGCAGCCAGCGCAGCGTGACGGCGAAGAGCAGCAGTGAATAGATGGCGACGACAAAGGACGGCACGGCGATGACGCCGACCGAGAGCACGCCGATGACGGCATCGGCTGCCGTGCCGCGCCGCATCACCGACAGGCAGCCGAGCGGCACGCCGATGAGGAGCGCGACGGTGAGCGCAGTCAGGCCGAGGATCAGCGTGTTTGGCAACGCCTCCATGACCAGGGTCGAGACCGGCCGGTTCGACCAGACGTCATAGCCGAGATTGCCGGTCAGCGCGTTGCGGAAGAATTCGACGATCTGCCACCAGACCGGCTGGTCGAGGCCCATGCGCTCGATCAGCAGCCGCTTCAGTTCCGGTGTAGCGCGCGGACCAAGCGCCACGCTCGCCGGATCCCCCGGCACCAGGAAGACGGCCGCATACATGGCGATCATGACAAGGATGAGGATCAGGAGGCCGAGACCGATGCGCTTCACTGCGTATGCAAGCATGGCCTCCCTTCCCTCTCCTCAGGCGAAATCGCGCCTGATGCGCCGGCTTGCCGAGGCGCTGTGGACGAGCGTGCCCCGCTCTCGCGCCTCAAGCCGCCAACTCAAATTGAAATGCGTTTCATCAGCTGTTAGCTCGGTCACCGCCACCGCCTCGGTGTCGGCATCGGCGCTGGCGATGGCCCAGCGGTATTCGGTGACGAGTTTTGCCGACAGCGGATCGTCACTGCTGATGCTCATCGTATCGCTGTTGGCCGAGGACACGGTGATGCCGCGATCGTCATAGCGCCGGCGGCCGTGGTCGGAGGTCAGCGCTATGGTCTGCACGCCGGAGCCGACGTCGTCGGTGACGATGCGGCGATCGAAGCCCTCGTCCAGTGTCGTGGTGGGAACCGGCGGAGCGGTTTCGGCTGGCTCGAAACGGACGTCGCGGTCGCGCGATGACGGCGAGCGGACCGGAAGCATCACCGTGCTGTCGCCGGTCGCAACCAAGAGCGTCGACAGCTTCGGCTGTGGCCACAGGATCGGCCAATGCTGGTTGGCCAGCGCCAGCCGGATGCGGTGGCCCGTCGGCACGGTGCGGGCGAAATCATTGAGCTTGAGCCGCACGCGGAACGGTGTCCCGACCGGGCACGGCGTCGGATGCTCATGGCTGTCGCGATGGCTGAGATTGAGCACGCCATAGGTCATCAGCGCCGAGGTGCCGTCGGGATAGACGTCGCAGAGCCGGGCGGCAAGATTGACATGCGGCTGGTCGACGCTGACGAGCAGATCCAGTTCCGGCGCGCCGAGCAAAGTCAGGTCGTCATCCAGCGGCGGCGTGTCGAAGCACAGCGCCATTCCGTCCTCACGGCGCTGGTCGATCGGCATGTCCGGACAGGAGCCGCCATAGCCGCCCCAGCGGCCGCAGTCACGGCCGGCGGTGGCGGGCGAGCATACCGAGAGCGTGGAACCCGGCGCCGATTCCCTGCCCAGCCCGGCGGCGTTCAGGTGCAAGGTGCGGCGCTCGATGCGCGGCGACGGCCACTGGTCCTCGGCGGCCCAGCAGCCGGCATGGTCGGGGAGATAAAAAGGTTGCGGCCGCTCCTCGCCGGTGATCCAGACACGGTAGAGCGGCTCGTCCATGATGCCGGTGTCTTCGCCGCAGAGCCAGTGACGCCACCAGCGCAGCGCCTCTTGCAGATAACCGATCAGCGGTCCCGGCGCGCCACGGCAGGGATAGGCATGCGACCACGGACCGACAATGCCAAGTTTTGGGCCCGGCAAATGTTCAAGCAGGCGTGGGACAAAATTGGAGTAGCTGTCCTCCCAGCCGCAGACGGCCATGACGGCGCATTCGATCGCGGAATGGTCTTCGCAGACCGACCCCTGCCGCCAATAGTCGTCGCGGCGCTGATGCGCCAGCCATGTTTCCGACAGCGAACTGGTGGCCGTCAGGCGGCTGGCCCACATGGCACGCCAAGCGTCGCCGACGATCTGCGGATCGGGCGCCATCGCCTTCTTCACCAGCATGAAGTTCGACCACATCTCCTGCTCGGTCAGCAGCGCGCCGCCCATATGGTGGATGTCGTCGGCATAGCGGTCGTCGGTGGCGCAATTGGTGATGATGGCCTTCAAGGCCGGCGGCCGGCGTGCCGCGACCTGCAGCGCGTTGAAGCCGCCCCAGGAAATGCCGGTCATGCCGACATTGCCGTTGCACCAGGGCAGTGCTGCGAGATGGGCAAGGATCTCGCAGGCATCTTGCTGTTCGCGCGGCAAGTATTCGTCGGCCAGATCACCATCGGAATCGCCGGAGCCCCTGATATCGATGCGGGCGCAAGCGATGCCATGGCCGGCGAGCCAGGGATGGATGTCGATGTCGCGCGCCACGGTGCCGTCACGGCGGCGATAGGGAACCATTTCGACGACGACAGACACCTTGGCATCAGTGCGCGGGCGCCACAGAGTGGCGGCTATGCGCGTGCCGTCAGCCAGCGTGATCCAGAGCGGATCGACGGTTTCGACGGCAAAGGGGAACTCGGTTCGTACCACGGCAGGTACTCGTTAAATCGCCTTGTTGAACGTTCGTACAACAAGGCGATTTAAGGCGCAATCCCGCTTTGCGCTTTTTAATCCTGACAGCGAACAAACCCGTCTATCTGCAGAAAGGGAGGATCTTCATAAAACGCGACGCGCGGCATGTGTTCAGACCTCACAATCCTCCTCGGCATCGACCGCGCCCGTTTGCACGAGCCTCTGACTAGCCGCTGATCAAGTGTCTGAAATGCGCCTCATATTGGTCGTTCAGGTCAGCCTCGCCGTTTCCTGAAAACAGACGTCCGAATCCCGAATTTTAGTGTTCACTCGATTACATCGGGTGCACGGCGGGCTTTTTTTTCTGCGGTTCAGATTGACCAGCAATATCTTGGGCGCGTCCAATAAAACTGCGCCAGCCACCATGGGCAGAGATATCAGATGCGCCTGCGAGGCCGGCGGTCTCGACCAGAAATCCTTTTGCCGACGTACGATCGTCGAGTTCGATCGTGCCTATGCCAAGCGGAGCCGGGACGGCGGCGACGAAGCGTCCGAAGGCATCCGGATCAAGCCGCCAGACCTCAACATCTATCTGCATGCCGTCGCCGGCGACGCGCACGAGGCCAGGCTTGGGTACGGATTGGCCGGCAAGTGCGTAGAGCCGGTAGGAAGGCGTTGTCTTTGCACTCCTCGAGAATCGGGCGCCAAGCTCAAGCAACTGGCCATTGAGCGGCATGCCCGAAAGATGCGCGCCGACAACCACCAGATCGATCATCGCGTCCGGCGCGCATTCTCCAAGCCGCGACTGGCCCGGCTGCGGCCAGCCGGTCGCGCCAAGCGGCAGGCCGCTTGCGGCATGGATGTCGCGCGCGAGTGCCGCCGTCAGCCAATCCTTGCCCGCGGTGCCGAGCAAGGTCACGCTCATCGGCAGCCCGTCGAGGCGCTTGCCGGTCGGCACGGCGATGCCGCACATGTCCAGCAAATTGACGAAATTGGTATAGGTGCCGAGCCGGCTGTTGGTGGTGATCGGATCGGCGAGCACTGCATCAAGCGCATAATGCGTCGGCGCCGTCGGCACGCAGAACAGGTCGACCGAAGCCATGACCGACGCGAGCTTGGCCTTGTAGGCCTGAAGCGCATAGAGGCCCTTGAAGGCGTCCGCCGCCGAGAGAGTGCGCGCGCCGCCGATGATCTTGCGCGTTACCGGGTGCAGGGCCGCCTCGTTGGCGTCCATGAAGTCGTGGATCGCCGCATAGCGTTCGGCCACCCAGGCGCCCTCGTAGAGAAGGTTGGCGGTGGCGTAAAAATCGGCGAACGGGATTTCGACCAGCCGGCAGCCGAGCGTCTCCAGGAGACCAAGGGCCGCCTCAAAGCCAGCCTGCATCGAGGCGTCGCCGAAGAATTTGAGATCCGCCTCCGCCGGCACGCCGACGCTCAGCAATGGTGGGCGTGCGGCAAGCGTCGGCGCCTTGATCGCACGCGAATAGGCGTCGGCCGGGTCCTTGGCCGCCGCCACGCCGTACACTGCGTAGGCGTCGTCGACGGTGAGCGCGAACACCGAGACGCAGTCGAGCGTGCGACAGGCCGGCACGACCCCGGCGGCGGAGAGCGCGCCGACGGTCGGCTTCAGCCCGACGATGTTGTTGAGGCCGGCGGGGATGCGGCCGGACCCCGCCGTGTCGGTACCGAGCGCGAACGAGACGATGCCGCGCGCCGTCGCGACAGCAGACCCCGACGAGGACCCGCCCGGCACCAGGCTGGCATCGACGGCGTTCCTCGGGATCGGGTAGGGCGTGCGCACCCCGACAAGGCCGGTGGCGAACTGGTCGAGATTGGTCTTGCCGACCACCAGCGCGCCAGCGGCCTTCAGCCGGGCAACCACGGTGGCGTCCTTGTCGGGCACATAGGCATATTCGGCGCAGGCGGCGGTCGTCGGCATTCCGGCAACATCGATGTTGTCCTTCACCGCGAACGGCACGCCCCACAGCGGCTTGTTGATCGGATCGAACGGCCCGAGCGCTTGCGCCTGCGCCAGCATGTGCGCCTTGTCGGCGAGGTGGATGAAGATGCCGGGATCGTCAGCCGCCGCGATGCGGGCATGCACGGCATCGATCATGGCAACGACAGTGACACCGCTGGCATAGGCCGCGTGCAAACTGCCGATGTCGAAGCGGATCTCGTTCATGTGGCTTCTCCCAGAATGATCACCGGCAGGTCCCACTGGATCAGCACCACGCAGCCATCCTTCGTCCACACCGAATGCTCGGTCCCGACCGGATTCAGGATGACGCTGCCCGAGGGATAGTCGCCATTCTCGTCGCTCTGCGTGCCCTCGAGCACAACGATGGTTTCCAGCCCAACATGGCGGTGGCGCGGCACGCCGGCGCCGGCCCGGTAGTCGAGGATCGCCACCGACGGCTCAACCGGTCCGCCCTTGAGCAGCCAGTGCACGGTGATGCCCTCACGAAAAGGCTCGAACGCCAGGTCGCGCCAGCCGCCATCGACGAGGCCGGCAAAACTCAGATTAGCCATTGGCAAGTCCCTGCAGCACCTGGTCGGTGGTCGCCGTCCAGCCGACAATGGCGCCCTGCGCGCGGATCATGGCGATGGCCGCCGCCTTGAATTCGGGGAAATAGCTTTCCGTCGCATCCTCGGCGAGCAGGCATTCATAACCGCGATCATTGGCCTCGCGCATCGTCGTCTGCACGCAGACCTCGGTGGTGACGCCGGCAAAAACCAGTTGCTGGGCGCCGAGCCTCTTCAGTTCATCACTAAGCCTGGTGGCATAGAAGGCGCCCTTGCCGGGCTTCTCGATGACGATCTCGCCAGGCAGGGGGGCAAGCTCGTCGAGGATCGCCGTGCCCGGCTCGCCGGCGATCAGCACGCGACCCATCGGACCGGAATCGCCGATGCGGATCCACGGATTGCCGCGATTGCGCTTGGCCGGCGGCAAGTCGGAGAGGTCGGGCTTGTGGCACTCCATGGTGTGGATCACCGGCAAGCCGGCAGCGCGAAAGCCTTCGATCAGTCGCTTCACCGTCGGCACGATCGCGGTCACCCGGCTGACGTCGTTGCCGAGGCTGGCACCGAARCCGCCGGGCTCGRCGAARTCGCGCTGCATGTCGATGACSACCAGCGCCATGGTCTGCGGGTTGAAGGTGAAGGAAAACGGCTGCGCGTCGATTTCAGCCATCAATGATGTCCCGCCATATGCTCGCCGATGGTCTGCACGCTCGCTTGCGCGATCGGCGTCTCGTAGACCAGCGCGCCATCCGACATGACGAAGATGCGGTCCGACAATTCCAAGAGTTCGTCGAGGTCTTCCGACATTAGCAGCACGGCCGCACCGGCATTGCGCGCCTTCATGATGCGGGCGCGGATTTCGGCAACCGCCGAGAAATCGAGGCCGAAGCAGGGGTTGGAGACGATCAGCAGATCGACCTCGCCGGTCAGCTCACGCGCCAGCACCGCGCGCTGCACATTGCCGCCCGACAGCGAGGCGATGGGCGACGACAGCGAGGCGGTCTTGACCTTGAATTGCTCGACCAGCCTGGCACTGAAGGCGCGGATGGCGCTGGTGCTGATCCAGCTCACCGGCCTGCCGTTGCCGTCCATGTCGAAGGTACGGAAGGAGATGTTCTCGGCCACCGTCATTTTCGGCGCACAGGCATTCTTCAGCGGTTCCTCGGGAATGAGCCGCACATTGAGCGCGCGCGCCTCGGCCCGCGTCGCCGCATAGGCGGCCCCGCGCACCAGCACCTCGCCGGCGTCGCGCGGGCGCTGGCCGGCCAGCACTTCCAGAAATTCCTTCTGACCGTTGCCGGAAATGCCGGCGATGCCGACGATCTCACCTGAACGCACGCCCAGATCCTCGATGCGGATCGACTTCAAACCGGTTCGGTCCGGCGCCTTCAGCGATTTGACCTTGAGCACGATCTCGGCGTCTGACCTTGGCGCGGCACGGCTGTCGAGCGCGGCGATCGGCTGGTCGCCGATCATCATCGCCGCCATCGCCTTGTGGTCGAGATCGGCGACGCGGCCGGTTCCCGTGAGCTTGCCCTTGCGCAGCACGCTGACATCGTCGGCGAATGCCGTGACCTCGTGGAATTTGTGCGAGATCATCAGCACGGTGAGGTCGCCCGCCTTGGTCATGTCGCGCACCAGGCCCAGCACCTCCTGCGCCTCGCCGAGCGTCAGCACCGAGGTCGGCTCGTCCAGCACCAGGAAGGAGCGGCCGAGATAGAGCTGCCTGATGATCTCAAGCTTCTGCTTCTCGCCGGCCGCTAGCTCCGCCACCTTGACGTCGAGCGGCAGCTTGAACGGCATGCGCTCCATGAACTCGGCAAGGTCGCCACGCTCCTTGCGCCAGTCGATGATGCCGGGAACCTTTTCGCGCGAGATGACGAGGTTCTCCGCCCCCGTCAGCGACGGCACGAGTGTAAAATGCTGGTAGACCATGCCAAGCCCAAGCGCCGAGGCGTCGCGCGGACTGGCGATCGCCACCTCCCGGCCGTCGACCAGCATGTCGCCGGAGGTCGGATGATAAAAACCCATCATGCATTTGACCAGCGTCGACTTGCCGGCGCCGTTCTCGCCGAGCAGCGCGTGGAACGAACCCGCCGGCACCTTCACCGACACGGCGTCCAGCGCCGTGAAGCCGCCGAAGCGCATGGTCATGCCGATGGTTTCGACGCCGACCGCTTTCCTGCCACTCATCGCGGCCTCCTCACGGCAGCTGCGCAACGAGCGCCTTCGAATTCGACACCGTGCCGAAGACGCCGCCCTGCATCTTGATCATCTTGATCGCCGCCAGATGGTTGCCGTGGTCGGTCGCCCCGCAGCAATCCTCCAGCATCATGCATTCATAGCCGCGGTCATTGGCCTCGCGCATGGTGGTGTGCACGCAGACATCAGTGGTGATGCCGGTCAGCACGATGTTCTCGATGCCGCGCTGGTTGAGGATCAGCTCCAGGTCGGTGGCGCAGAACGAGCCCTTGCCAGGCTTGTCGATGATCGGCTCGCCCTCGATCGGGTAGAGGTCGGGGATGATGTCCCAGCCCGGCTCGCCACGCACCAGGATGCGCCCGCACGGACCGGGATCGCCGATCCCGGCATTGATGCGCCGTGAGCGCCAGCGCTTGTTGGCCGGCAGGTCGGCAAGATCGGGCCGGTGCCCCTCGCGTGTGTGGATGATTGTGTAGCCCTTGGCCCGCATCGCTGAGAGCACCGATTTGATCGGCTCGATCGGTGCCCGCACCAGCGACAAATCGTAGCCCATATGGTCGACATAGCCGCCCGGTCCGCAGAAATCGGTCTGCATGTCGATAATGATCAGCGCCGTGTTGTCGGGCCTGAGATCGCCATTGTAAGGCCACGCATAAGGCTCGGCGTCGATCGTGCGCTGGGTGATTTCGGCTCTGGCGTTCACGGGTAAAACTCCAGTCATTTGGTGATCGACAATTCGCCCGGCGCACCCGCAAGCGAGCGTGTCGGCGACGAAGTGGCAATCATGATGATGAGGGTAAGGATGTAGGGCGCGGCGTAGAACAGATAGTAGCCTTGCGTGACGCCGACCGATTGCAGCGCGGGGCCTAGCGCACCGGCGCCACCGAACAGAAGTGCCGCGGCAAAGCAGCCGAGCGGGTTCCAGCGCGCGAAGATGACCAGCGCCACCGCCATCAGACCCTGGCCCGACGAAATACGTTCGGTCCAGCTGCCGGGATAATAGAGCGACAGATATGCGCCGCCGATCCCCGCCAGCGCGCCGCCGACGCCGGTGGCAAGCAGCCGCACCGTGTCGGGGTTGAGGCCCATGGCGCGCGCGGCATCGGAACTGTCGCCGACGACGCGCACAATCAGCCCGGCGCGCGTATTGCGGAATGCCCACCACAGAATGACTGACAGCACCGCGCCGATCAGGAACAGCACGTTGACGTCGAGCGCCGCCTGCACCTGCGGAGTATCGGACCAGCCGCCAAAGGGAATGGCCGGCAGATTGGGCGCCTTTGGCTTGATGAACGGCTTGCCAAAGAAGAAGGCGAGGCCCGAACCGAACAGCATCAGTGCGATGCCTATGGCGATGTCGTTAACCCTGGGGAATTTGCAGATCCAGCCATGGAACAGCCCGAAGCAGAGGCCGGCGAAGGCCGCGGCGAGCAGGCCAAGCCACGGCGAACCGGTCATCACCGCCACCGCATAGGCGGTCATGGCGCCGAAGACGAGCGTGCCTTCAAGCCCCAGATTGATGCGGCCGGACCGCTCGGTGATCGCCTCGCCCAGCGAGACGAAGATGAAGGGCGTCGACACACGGATGGCGCCGCCCAGTATGGCCAGCGGCACGCCCCAGAGGCCGATCTCGGTCGCATCCATCAGGCAGTCCCCCGCACGAGATCGGGCCGCTTCCAAAGATCAGGATTGAAGGCTTTGAAGCGGCCATAGAAGGTTTCGCTGAGCAGGATGATGATGAAGATCATGCCTTGCAGCACCAGCACGGTGGCGTCGGGCAGGTCCATGCGGCGCTGGATCAGTCCACCCGAGGCATCGATGCCGCCAAGCAGGATGGCGACCGGAATGATGGCCAGTGGATTATGGCGGGCAAGGAAGGCGACGAGGATGCCGGTGTAGCCGTAGCCGGCCGCGAGCGAGGCGTTGGCGCTGCCCTGCACCGCCGCGACTTCCAGCATGCCGGCAAGCCCGGCAAAGCCGCCGGCTAGTGCGGTAAAGCCGACGATCAAGGGGCCGACAGCCAGTCCCTGCACTTGCGCTGCCCGCACATTGCCGCCGGCGATGCGCGCGGCAAACCCCCAGCGGGTCTTTTCAATGAGCACCCAGGATATGATGCAGGCGAGGACGCCGACGACCAGCCCCCAATGCACATCCATGCCCGGAATGTTGCCGATGCGGTAGATATCCGCCAGCGGCTGGGTCGACGGCTTGTTGAGCGAGGCCGGATCGCGCAGCGGCCCTTCCACCAGCTGGTTCATCAGCGCGATGGCGATATAGGCCAGCAGCAGGCTGGAGATGGTTTCATTGACAGCCCTGTAGTGGCGTAGCGCGCCGACGGCACCGATCCAGATGCCGCCGGCGGCCATGCCCGCCACGCCCATGGCAAGAATGACAATGAAGGAAGGCGCGCCGCTGAGCGCCACGCCGATGGCAGCGGCTCCGACTCCGCCAAGCACGATGGCGCCCTCGCCGCCGATGACGACGAGGCCGAGCCGCGCCGGCAGCGCCACGCAGAGCGCCGCCAGAAGCAGCGGTGCGGCCCGCGACAGCGAATTCTGCACCGAGAACCAGGAGCCGAAGCCGCCCCGCCACATGGTCTCGTAGAGCAGGATCGGCGACTTGCCGACAGCCAGGATGAACAGGCTGAACAGGGCCATGCCGACGATCAGCGCCGCGAGCGGGATGACAAAGGCCTCCGCCCGCCGCGCAATCCATTCCAGTGCCGGCGGATATCCCCTGGCGCCGAACAGTGCCGGCATGCCGGATCCTGCCACCGTGTCCACCATCGCCCGCTCCCCTTACATCACGCGGTCGAGCCGACGACGCCCTCGACAAGATAGTCCATGCTCTCGAGTTCTATGGCGGTCTCGACGAAGGCCTGGCCTTCGGTGGCGACGACGACGCCCTTGTTGCTCTTCAGCGGACCCTTGATGACGGCAAAGCCGCCCTTCATCATCTCGGCCAGCGTGGCATCGAATTGCTTGCGCGCCGGCTCGCCGACGGCGGGGCCGAGCGGGCTCATCTTGACGAAGCCGTCGGCCAGGCCGCCGCGGGTGAAGTTGGGCAGCGGCGTACCCGCCGTAAGGTCGTCGACGAACGTTTTGTAGACCTTGGCCCAGTTCCATTCGGCGCCGGTGAGATATTTTTCAGGCGCGAGCGGACTCTGGTTGGCGTGATAGCCACAGACGAACGCTCCACGCCCGGCGGCTGTCTCGACCACAACTTTCGGACTGTCGACATGGCAGGTGATGACGTCGGCGCCCTGATCGACCAGAGCGTTGGTGGCTTCCGCTTCCTTGACCGCCAGCGACCATTCGCCGGTGAAGATGACCTGGCAGGTGATGGTCGGGTCGACCGAGCGCGCACCGAGCAGGAAGGAGTTGATGTTGAGCAGCACCTGCGGGATCGGCTTGGCGGCGACGAAGCCGAGCTTCTTGGTCTTCGAGGTGTGGCCGGCGACGACGCCGTTGAGATACTGGCCCATGCCGATATAGCCGAAATAGGAGCCGGCATTCATCGGATGCTTGGCCTTGTCCCACATGCCGCCGCAGTGGCGGAACTGCACGTCAGGGAACTTCTTGCACATGGCCAGCATGTGGGGATCGAAATAACCGAACGAGGTCGGGAAGATCAGCGAGGCACCGTCGAGATTGATCATCGATTCCATCGTCTTCTGGACATCGACCGTCTCGGGCACATTCTCCTCCTCGACAACGGTGATGTCCTCGATGCCCTTCAGCGCCGCCGCACCTTCGGCATGCGCCTGGTTGTAGCCATAGTCATCCTTCGGTCCGACATAGATGAAGCCGACCGTGGCGGCCGCGGCGAAGGCCCTGCTGACTGGAAAGGCTGCCGAGGCAAGACCAAGTGCTGCTCCTGTGGCAGAGGTCTTGAGCAGCTGGCGGCGGTTAAGCATGAATCTGTCGGTCATCTCTTATGCTCCCCTGTAGGACCCTTTTCCGGATCGGTTAACGCCTTCTCAGGAAAGTGCATGCAATCAATGTGCCAGTTCCAAAATTGTAATTTATTCAATAAAATCAGTGGAAACGCCGATGACGCCTGCACAAGCGAAAGGCAATTGCATACACTTTTTGCCTTGGAAATAGTCAGTTTGACATGTAGATTAAAATAGAGGCATAGAGTGAGGCGACCCGAGTCGGGACTGGCCCGCGAGCCAACCCTGCAAAAAGACTGGACGGAGGAGACGTGTCGGGAAAGCGCAGGTTGATCAGGTCGGGCACGACGGTCGATCAGATGGTGAGGGCGATCGGCGACCGCATCGTCACCGGCTTCCTGCGTCCCGGCGAAAAGCTCGACGAAGCATCGCTGGCCGCCCGCTTCGACGTCTCACGCACGCCGGTGCGCGAGGCGCTCGGCCATCTCAGCGCCATGGGTCTGGTCGAAAGGCGTCCCAATCGGGGTGCCATCGTCGCGGTGGTGACGCAGGAACATCTCGCCTCGATGTTCGAAAGCATGGCCGAACTGGAGGCGATCTGCGCCCGCTTTTCCGCCGAGCGCATGACCAGCATCGAGCGCCGCGCGCTCGAGATCGAGCATCAGGGCTCGGCGCGGCTGGTGCAGCTGGGCGCCGAGGAGGATTATGAATACTTCAACACCGAGTTCCATAGCCGGCTCTACCGGGGCGCCCACAACACGCATATTTACGAAATGACGGTGATGACGCGCGGCCGCCTGGCACCCTTCCGCCGGGCGCAATTCATGCTGCCGGGGCGGCTCGCCAAATCCTGGCAGGAGCACGATGCCATTGTCACCGCAATCATGCGTGGCGACGGCAATGCCGCTGGCAAGGCTGCCAAGGATCACGTCTCGATCGTCAGCGAAGCGAGCGCTGTGTTTGCCGTTGGCGAACAGACGAAGCACGCTAGTACGACAATGCCGCTTGTCGCCACCTGAAAAAGCAAAGTTCCAAACGACCGGAGGCCAAAGTCTGCTTTGTCAGCCGGAGACCCTCGCACCGAGCGGAACGTCCGCTATGCTCTTCGCACCCCAGAATCTGCCTGTCCGTTATCGGCCATTGGTCCTGAGTTGCCGCCTTGCAACCACCATGTTGCGCCCACGGCAATTCGGTCGTGCGCCTTCCCCCGATGTCCAACTAAGAGATGGACAGGATCTCGAGTTCGCGCTGGCCCAGATGGACAATATCTCCAACGGTTTTGCCAATCAGCGCGATGGCAACCGGTGAACCATGCGATATGGAAGCTTGAGACGGGTTGGCCTCATCCTCACCGACGATGCGGAAGGTCTGAGTGCGGCCATCATCACGCTCGAAGGTAACGGTGTGACCGAAGGTGATCACTTCATTGGACGTCGGCACAGACATAAGCTGAGCCGTACGGACGCGTTCGGTATAATAGCGCATATCTCGAACCGGAACCGCCGACTGCCGCCGCCTTTCGTTGACATCTTCCAGCATGTTAGCGGCCTCGAGCGCTTGCTGGGCGCGAGCCAGTTCATCCTGCAGCATCTTAAGCCCCGCCTCAGTGACGAGGTTGATCCGATCGGAGATAGGCCGAGCCGGCAATATGGTTTCCGCCGCTGCCTCGGCGCTTTCCTCCTTGGCAAATGCTACGCTCAATTGGTCAAAACTCCCTGTCGAACACCGTCATTAATCAGATAACGTAGGGCTGACGGTAAAGCTGCAACAATCTGGGCTGTGAACTCTGGATCGGGCGACGGGAGCCGTGGCTGATGAACCTGCCATGGGCCGAGCAGTATCTGCACGATAGCGACTCTCGCACCATCGACGCTCCGCCGATCGAACCTGACACTCCAGCACCGGCGCAGCAATCTGAGACATAGCGTCGTGGCTAGGCTGTTGCGGCCGTCGCCTGAGCCGGGGCCCGTTTTCGAGGAGCAGGACGGCGTCGATCGCGGCGTTTCGAAACCACTTTGAGGGGAACGGCCGGCGCTGGAGACAGCGCGCCAAGCACAGCGTTGATCATGCCGTTGGCTACGAAATCGGCGCTGATGTCGGCGGCCACAGCTTGCCCTTGTTGCCCGGCATCGCCCTGCTCCGCGTCCGACCAGAACACAATCCCAATTCTCAATCCTGCCTTGGCGCGTTTCAGTCGGCGGACCAGAAAGCGAGCATGCTTGAGGGAGTCGCGATTCAGGAAACCGACCACGATGGTGTCGATCGTCTCTAGTTCGAGACGACGAATACCTGCCGGCTCCATATCGACGAAACTTGCCTTCGCCACTGTTGCGCCTTGCACCTCCAGCACCTGAGCGAGCATGGCGGCAGCGGCATCGTCGAGTTCCCCGCGACCGCCGGCACAAAGCACCGACATGTCCTTGCCATCGGGCAACTCGATCTCTTCCTCATCGACGCCATCTGGTTCCTTGCTCGCGCTGCCTTCCGCGGTGGCTGTCGGCTCATCTTCCTCGCTTGCTTCTTCCTGTGCATCGTCGGCAAGATTTGCCACAAGAATTTGGGCGCTCGCCGCCACCTGCCTTTGCTGCTGATCGCCCATCACGCCACGCATGCGGTCCTGCTCGCCCAAGAGGAGAGCAGGAATGGCGACCTTGTCGTAGAAATCGATCAGATACTTGTCCTCGAGGATCTCCTCGGCATGGTCAGTGGCCTCGTCGGGATCGCCGGCCAGGAGCCGCTGATAGAGCCGGGCGTGAGGTTCGAGGACGGGCTCGTTGCCAAACAGGACGTCGAGAAATTCGAACTGCGGAACGTGTCGCCCGAGGACGACGAGACAAACTGTCAGCGGCGTCGAGAGGACCAGGCCGAGCGGCCCCCACAGCCATGTCCAGAAGATCGCCGCAACGATGATAGCCAAAGGGGAAAGTCCCGTGCGCGAACCGTAGAGCCACGGTTCGACGACATTGCCGGTTACCAGTTCCATCACGATGAACAGTGCAGCGGTCCACAGCACGAGCGACCAGCCGGGTGCCACGGCCAAGGCGAGGAACAATGGCAGCAGCGCGCCTATCACGGGGCCGATATAGGGAACGAAGCGAAGCGCCAGTGCCAGCAATCCCCACAGCAGCGCGTTGGGAATGCCGAGCACCCAAAGCCCGATCGCAATGGGTATTGCGTAGACAATGTTGACCACCAATTGCATGAGCAGATAGCGGCCCACCCGCTTGCCGGCGTCCTGCAATGCTTCTGTCGTGCGGTGGAGATCCCCGTAGCCGACCAGGCGAATGAACCGGTCGCGCAGATCCTCGCGCTCGAGCAACATGAAGATGACCACGATGATGATCAGGCCAGCCGATGCCAACGGGCTGATCAACGGTCCGATGATGTTCTGCAAGACCTCGAGCGGTCGCTCTCGGGCGACGATCTCGACGGGAACAGGTTCGCGCCGGGGCTTGTCCGCCACAGGCGGCGCCACGTCCTGCTTGTTGATCTCCTGGCCGACGCGCTCGATCACGCTGCTCAGCCTGGCAATGATGCCGCCACCAACGCCCGTTTCCTTGAGGGAACGCACCTTGGTCAGAATGTTTGTCTGGTAGGCTGAAATGTTCTGGGCAAGCTCGCTCACCTGGGTCGCAACAATGAAGCTGAACAAACCCAAAGCCGCGAATGCTCCAATGACGCTGAGAAGCACTGCGGGCAGCCGAGGCAAGCCGACACGCTTCAGTGCGGAGACCATCGGCACCAGCGCAAATGTCAAAAGCAGTGCGACGGCGATGGGGAGAAAAACCTCGCGACCAAAATACAAGGCAGCTACCGTCGTGACGACAGTTGCGACGGTGGGCAAAGCTGTGCGCGGATGGGCAGTCCCGGCCGCCAGAATGCGTCCTAGCCCTTGCTCGGGCGATGGGATGTCGTTTCGACGATTGGCGGCCACCTGATTCCCCCCGTTGCCTCACGATAGTTAGACCCATTCGACTGCCGGGCAATGTTAGCAGGGTCGAATACATGCATTTAGCGGTTTGCAGGCTCCAGATTTTCCGCCTCACGCTCTCTTAACCGTGAAACCGCGCTCGGGAGCCTCCCGCCTGTGAGTATGTTGATCTGCGTTCCCACGCTTCGGATCACGAACATGCTCAAAGAGGTGTCATGTGGGCCAATTTCTCGGCCTGGCTGCTGACGTTTGGGTTTGCGTTCGGCGTCCTGGCGACGCCTCATCCTTTCAAAACGGATGCACAACCTAACGACGCAGGCTATGTTGCCCCGTCGGGCATACGTCATCGAGGGAGAGGGCATGACATGCAGGCAATGCCGATAGCGCATGAAGCCGCGCAACCCGAGGTCGGGCCCATATCCTCCTTGACCGGCTATCCCGCTGCCGTCCTGTGCTGGCTGCTTTCGGCTGGTGTCTATATCGCGGCCAAATGGGTGGCGCCCGAGATGCCGCCCTGGGGCCTCTGCTTCTGGCGGCTGACGCTTGCTTGCGCCATCCTGCTCCCGATTGTGCACCGTCATCACGACGCGATGATCGGGCTTTTGCGCATGCGCGCCGCGGAGGTCATCGCCGTGGGGGCGATCGGCCTAACGCTGTGCCAGGGTATGATCTACCATGGCCTCAACGACACCGACGCCACCACGGCCGGTATCATCATGGCGCTGTCGCCTGTCATGACGATGGTGCTCGCCCGTTTCGTGCTTGGCGAGCCGCTCGGGCTGTGGAAGTCGCTTGGCGCGCTGGTTGCGCTCGCCGGGGTGATTTTCATCGTTGCCCACGGGAACCTGACGGCGCTGCTGCAACTCAAGTTCGACGCCGGTGAGCTGTGGATCGTCGGCAGCGCCTTCTGCTGGGGCCTGTACACCGTGCTTTTGCGCCGTGCCAAATTCGGCATCGAACTCCTGCCGATGGTCGTGCTGCTGCTCGGCGCCGGTGCGCTGGTCGCCTTGCCTTTCCATTTGTGGGAATTGTTCAACGACGAACGCTCCGGCATGAACGTCCACAGCATTCTCGCGCTCGCCTATCTGGCAGGTCCCGGTGGCGCCTTGATGTACTATCTCTACAACAAAAGCGTGGAAACGCTCGGCGCGAGCCGGGCGAGCATGCTGCTCTACCTGCAGACGGTGTTCGTCGCTGTGCTCGCCTATCTTCTGCTCGGCGAGGAGTTGCACGATTACGATCTGGTCGGTGCGGCCTTCATCGTCGCCGGCATCGTACTTGCCACCGTTATCAAACCAAGGCCAGCTTGACCACCAGACCGGCAACGCAACTTTGACAAGGGTTGCTTGATCCGCGACCATGCTCCTGCCGCGTGCGATGTTGCGATGTTCGTCCGCAGTCGTCCCGCAGGCGCTGGACCCGCTGATCGCAAAGGTGGGTGGGTTATCGCGAGATTTGCCTCGTCGCAGGATTTTCGTCCCACTATGTCAAACTTTATTGCGGGCAACGGTCCCTCTGCAGATAATCCCATTGCTTGGCGGGGTGGGGTAGCCGGCGGCCTGCGCGCTTCTTCCGTGTAGGGAGAGGGCGCGGGTCCTCGGTTGAGTTTGGTCGAGACCCTAAAGACTTCTGTTACGTGAAGAACTGATTTCGGCGGTCCCATAAATTCGTGATTGTCCACATTGCGCGGGAGGCAGTGCGAAATGGATGATGTAACATTCAACGTCTGGGTTTGCCCCTGTGTTGAAGTGATCGAGGCCTGCGGCGAATGGTTCGTCCGCGTGGTCGAGGATGACCAGGAACTGACCCGATCATTCGATCTGGAATCGTTCGCTCTGGCCTATGCGGAAGGTCAGCGAATACGGTTGGGGCTTGCGGACTTCAAGCGATTGTAGACCAGCAGTAGCCTTTGCATGAGCAATGGAACGGCTGGACGCCTCGCCCAAGGTGATAGAGGCGCATTGGCCGCTGGCAGGCCTGTATAGGGCGCTACCCAGCTGGAGGGGCGAAAAACTAAAAAGGCCCCGGCGCTGGGTCGATGCGCTGGGGCCTTAGGCATGTACGGGCTACCTAGCATGTCCGTTTATGAGCGTGGCCTAATATGGTCAACAAACGGTGAATGATTGCTGACCCTTGCCAGCTGATCGACAGGTTGCCCCTGATCACGCGGGGAACCTTTTATCGGCCAGCCGATTTGTCTGCATGTCCCGAGCCGTCGAACCACCCATATTGCCAAAGGATAGCCCAGACCGGGAGGCAAACTGTGAAGTCGCCTTGGAAGCCGCATTCGCAGCGCTGGTGACTGCCTCGGAAGCGCAAGGGTGGACGCCGCGCGAAACGGCTTCATCCCTCCTGAAAATCGCTACGGAGCATGCCCGGCAATTCACGCTTGTGCCGGCTGAGCCGCCAGGATGGCAATCGCGAAGAGGTATATTGATTACGTGTGCCGCGCTCGTGTTTTTGCTGTGTGCCGCCATTGTTTGGTGGGTACTGAGGTGAGCGCGTCGATCTGGCCTGGTCGTCTGCCGCCTACACGATCAGACGTTTGGCTCTAGACACATGAAAGGACGCGACAGCAATTCGTCGTGCACAAACACCCCTATTGGCCAACCTGCTCCACTATCACCTGTCCATCCTTTCCTGGCTTTCCATTGGCTCCGGGAGTGCCCGGGTTACCAGAGGGTCCCTGACTGCCGTGGGCGCCTCGTCCAGTACACGCGCCTCCGGAAGCCCCGCCGTTCCCACCATCGCCACCTTGGCCGGGCATGCCGCCGGCCCCCCCCATGCCAGCTTTCCCACCAGACACAACCAAGTTTCCAGGTCGGCTGAAAACCTTTTGGTCACCTACTACAATTCTGATGATACCACTATCTTCACCATCCGCGCCCGGGGCGCCGGGGCCGCCATTCCCGCCAGGCTTTCCGTCCTGGCCTCGTCCAGGCCCACGGTCGCAAAAAACACGAGAGCTTGAATGATCACCTTCCGCGCCGGGTGCACCGTTCACGCCGGGGGTCCCCTGAGCCCCGTCAGCCCCTGATCGCCCGGAAGCATCCACCAAGAACTTCCCTCCTAGCTTTGAATGCACGATCAAAGTGATATCCCCTGCGCCTCCTAAACTGCCAAACGGCACCTTTCCATCACTAGCACGCGCTCTTATCACTCCGCCGTTGCCGATGAGGTTGAGCGTTTCGATCGAAAAGTCGCCGTTTGTAATAATTGTCCCGTTGTTGAGATCGAGGCTTGAAGCAGACAAGACCTCTCGCCCGCCGATCTCAATTTTTGCACCGGGATCCAGCTTTATTGCGGGCAGCTTCGACAGATATACAGACCGGTCGAATTCTCCGCTGCCTTCCGCTGTGGCAAATACGATTGGAGGGATGTCAGCGGCTGATCGCACGGTAACTGTCGTGGTTTCGTCCGGTCCCATCCAGCCTGGCTGGTTTAGTATGCGTGCCAATAACTCGGTGCCGCCAGGCGGCCATCTGAAAAACGCTGCCGAAATGAAGAGGGATGTCACGACCACCACAACGGCTATTACGAACCAGGACACCGTTCTAGCTGGGGATGAAGAGCCAGGTCCCGTTGCACCTCTTGCGGCTAGATAAACTATGAAACCAAGTAAAAATACGGCGATAGCCGTCGGCCAAAGAACTCCAGGCGCGAATTTCCACGATAGTAACAATGCCGAAATGGCAAGGACAGCATACGCAGCATTGACGACATTTCTGACCGATCCTGGCGAACTCCTCATCGCATCCTCAAATTGCCTATCAGAGGGGATATTCCTTGGCGATGACGGCTTTGGCGTAGTCGGCGGCGAAGGTAGTGGCTTATTCACCTCAAGCGCCGCTGCAGGATTTACCGGGGGCTGAATGAATAAAATTGTCTTAACTGCCTGATCCAGCTTCGGATTTTTGCGAATATGATCCAGGATCCGTTCAACCGGAACGCCTTGGTTGAATTCAGCACTCCGCGAGTGATCAGGGTCGCCACCATGATGAAGGGCGACGAGTTCGAGATTGAAATTGAAGCACGGCGACCCGGAAGAGCCCCCCTCAGTATTTGTACTATAGAGTAGTCGTGTCTCGTTTTGGTTGAGGCGCAGAACAGTGCCTATGGCAAGTTTGAGTGGCGCGCCTTCGGGATGCTGAAGGATGATCAGGGTGTCTGGCGACGCCGGCCGCGGCACCATGTTTGAGAGCCTACCCCATTTGCGTTTGCCTTCGTCTCCGATCTTCCTACTGATCCGCAGCAGGGCATAGTCCGCTTCCCCAACAACCGGGAGACCACCCGCGTCGCCAGGGTCAAAGCGACTGAATGGTGCGAACGAGAGAAAAGGCGAGTCCGTTACGACGGGAACCACGTTCCCATCAATTTGAGGTTGCTCCGTTGAGAAATCGAAGCGGCAGGCAAGCTGACTGGTATCTGATTTCGGGGCGCGGCCATCTGGTCCGGGCAAATAGTCCATAACCACATGATAGTTGGTTAGGACTAGATCGGGACCGACGAGGAACCCAGTTCCCAAGGCCTTCCGAGAGTCTCGAGGATCTTCAATCCGGCAGACCCAGCCGCGACGCTCCGTGATCTTCTCCAACCAATCATCGAACTTCGCAAACCCCGCAGCCTTACTGACGGTCCGCTCCAACGAACCCTCAACGAGCCTCGGTAAGTCCCCTTCCGCGACGTGGACAATAGCCAAGTCTGCACGAAGGCTTGCTATTTTGGGATTGGCCGACTCCTGCTCTGCGTCGCCAATTAGAACGTTTAGCCATCCCTCCTTTTGTGCAACCTCGATCAGGTCGAACACTTCATCTCGGAACGGATTGTCTTTGACCAGTTCTTCGAGGCTCTGATGGCCTTTGTCGCGAAGCAACCTGTTCAGCGAATCCCGGTCGAACGCCGCAAGCAACGCACGCCGCAACATCTTCTTCTGCGGGCCGTCTAGATCCATTGCTCCCCACCCCACTGCAGAAACGCGCGTAGATGATCTTATCTTGTGCGCGTCAACGCAAGCGGTGCGGGGTCGTCAGGTCTAAGGATCATTCTGTTGCGGGGCGAGGCTTGCGCGTTGACGGACGCAACCAAGCTCATGCTAATGAGGATCGCCTTATGAGCCGACTGGATCGCAATCTTGGTGTTCCCTACCTTCTCCAATCGCAAGGCATAATTAGGTTCTGATACCCGGCACATCCAGCAACCTTCCATTGCGGCGCTGAGCGGCACGCCACGCGGACTTGGCAACCGCCATCTATGTCTGCCTTCCCGAATCGAGTTGCACGCCAAGTCGCTCCTTCCGTCTCCACCGCACCACGGCGCGATAACTGGTATGATCTACAGGCACGTGAAGCACGAAACGGTCGGGAATTGCGATGTCGGCCTTCACCCGTAACTCCGCACCGTGAGCGTGCTGGTTACAAACCAGGCAATTGATAGTGGCGTCGCCGGCGTGGATTGTCGCTTCCTTCAGAACAAGGTCACGGATATGCGACCGTCGCTCTATTGGTGGGTCAGTCGGCATTGCCTTGTTCCTCTGAGTTGACGAACCGAAACCCTTCATTCCGGCACGCGGGATGGAAGCGCACTACCGGCCGAGCGGCTGCCTCGAAAGAGTGACGAGCTCGGCTTCGTCGAACACGCCGGCCATATAGTTCGCGATAATCCGGGATGCGAGAGCGTCGCGTGCTTCTGGCGATTGACCGTCGAGCTTAAGCTGCTGGAATACACGCCCCAACAGGTCGAGTTCGGATGGCCGCAGAATGCCAGCCTCCGTGGCCTTGCTTCGAATGGTCACTTGTTATCCTCCACCGCAGTCACGAACATACGACCGCGGCCAGGAAACTCAACTCACCTGTTGAGGGCGCCCAGGCGGCGCGAATGCCGTTTCGAACGTGCGAAGCTCTCACACAGCGGCCTGTGCCGCGCTCGCCATCTTCATGGCGGATTGCCGGCCTGCTCCCACAGCCAGGCGCAGAAATGCCTCGGAGCCGTGCGGCGGTCGTCGACGCGCATCAGCGCATAGTGCCAGGCAGGACCGCTCAGCACGTGACGGAAGGGGGCGACCAGAAGGCCCTGGGCCAACAAAGAACCGAACAGGGTGGGCGACAGCAGTGCCACACCACCACCTGCCAATGCGGCATTGGCATTGAGTTCATGGGTCGGGAAATCGACTGCGGCGAACCGTATGGCCGACGGGATTTCGCCGTGCGCCATGATGAACCATTGTTCCCAGTCGGGATGCGGCAAGAGCTCGAAATCGACCAGTTCCGCCGGAACTGCAAGCGAATGCGCTCCGAGCAGGGACGGCGCCAGCATTGGCGTCACGTCCACCGGGATGAGCCGGTGTTCCTCAAGGCCGGTCCACCCACCACGACCCGTTCTGATGATGACGTCAAATGCGTTGGGATCGCGTATATCCGTCGAGACATCTAGCTCGATGCCGGCCGGTCCCGACTCAGGATAGTGCGGTAGACGCGGTGCGAGCCAGCGTGATGCGAACGTGGGTGGTGCGGTCACCTTTAGAGGAGGCGTCGCCGCCTGAAATCGGTCGACCGCCTCCGCTATTCCGGCGAGTGATTCCCGAACCCGGCTTGCCAGCGCGGCGGCGGCAGGTGTCGGCACAACGCGCCCATGAACGCGTACAAAAAGCGGCTGCCCAAGCTCGGCCTCCAGCGAGCGGATACGCAGGCTAACAGCCGCAGGCGTCAGGAAAAGGCGTTCGGCCGCCCGCGCAAAGCTGGCGGTCGCAACGCATACTTCGAGAATGCGCAAGGATTCCAGGGAGGGCCGCATGATTAGTTTTCCTTGTGACAGCGACAAGAAGAGCGCGTTTTTTGAGAAACGCGCACTGGTGTAGATGCCGGCCTCGAAACTAGGAGGCATTTCATGTCGCTGCAATCAAGACACTTGTTTACCCTCTTCATGACGCTTCACCCGGTCATGGATCTTGGGCACACGCCGGCGGGCGGCCGACGTATTTTCGCGGTCTCGGGCGGAAACTTCGAGGGCGAGCGCATTAGCGGCACAGTCTCGCCGCTCATCGGGTCCGATCTGCTTCTCGGCCGAGCGGACGGCACATTCCAACAGGATGTCAGGCTGCTTCTCGTCGCCAACGATGGCGGCTTGATCATCATGACCTATCGCGGCGTCAGGCGCGCGTCTCAGGCCATCGACGAACGCCTGGCACGCGGAGAGTTGGTCGATGCATCCGAATACTATCTACGCACAACGCCATATTTCGAGACCGCTGCGCCGGCCCATGCCTGGCTCAACAGCATTGTATCGGTCGCCAGCGGTGGCCGGACGGCAAGCGGTGTCGAATATGAGGTCTTTGAAATCCTCTGACGTGAAAGCGCGGCTACCCAATACGCCTCGCTTGGTGCGAGCATGGCAGATGATGCTTCGCTGGTTTTGGCTCCAAATGCAGAGGCGCCAAAGCTCGCGCATGCTGCGCGAGCTGACAGACGAGCAACTCAGCGACATTGGCCAGCGCCGCAGCTCCAACGGAAAAGTCTCGCCACGGCCAACAGACCGCCTCGATGAACGCTAGCCAGGCCATGTCACTTCGGTCGCTGAACGGTGCGGCGCAATCGGCAAGGCCGCCATCCCATCCTCGCCAGCCGTGCGATACCTTCACCCAGCTGCCTGTGCCGACTTGCGCCTAGCGTCGCTCACCGTCAGCCAGACGGCGGAGACCAGGAAGTAGAAGGCGCCGAAGGCGGCATAGGGCGCGACATTGGTGATGTCGATCGCCTCCGCACTGCCCGCCATCTTCACAAAGAAAATGCCGGCCAGCGCCGACTGGGCGCCGCTCAGCACCATTGCCCACTGCGCGCCGGACTTCCAGCGTCGGATCGCGGTGGCGAGCTGGAAAAGGCCTGACAGCACCGCCCAGACGCCGAACACCGCCAGCACCGTATTCATGCTTTTGCCGAGAGCGATGGCGACCGCGACCGTGGTGACGATGCTGATGACGAAGTTAAGCAGCTGCGTCTTGTTGCGGCTCAAGCCGCCGCTACGCCGGGCGTCGACGAAGTTGGCCAGCGCATCCCAGGCGGGATAGGCGACCAGCATGATGGCTGCCAGGGACGGCATTGCCTTGGCGACCGTGAACGCGAGCAAGACCCAGGCGGCCGCCACGGCAAAGCGTGTGAAATAGTAGCTCTTCAGCCAGGATGATTGGACGAGGTTGGTTTCATTCGTCTTGGCAAGCATTGTGATTTTCCTTTCGTGCTTGGCTTGGTATACCTACTAGAAGGTAGGCGAGATGAACACGTTGCGGGGAGTCGGTGGAGGGCTTGCCCTTCAGTCGTGCAAATTCCCTGTTAGTGAACCTTCGCCGATAGACGCTGCACGGTCGGCGTCAGGATGGCGTCAAAGACGGCAGGGTTGCCATAGGCACGCGCCGACAGCATCGCGCCATGGACAGTCGCCATGAAGGTCTCAGCCTCCAGCCCGGCAGAGCCGGCGAATTTGAGTGCCCCCTGTTCGGCGCCCCGCTCCATGACCTTGGTCAACCAGGACGACAGAAATCGAAAGTAGGTCCGCACTTCGACGGCAACCTCCGGCGGGAGTGCCGGGAGTTCACTGGCAAGCAGCGCACAAACGCAAAACGGGACGCTCGCGTCTTCAATGCATTTCGCCCAGTGCCCGGCATAGGCTCGAAGCAGTGCAAGCGAGTCAGGGAATTTACCTTCCAGATCTGCCATGCCGACCTCGGTACGCTCGCGATGGCGCGCCACAAGGCTGCGAACAAGGTCGACCTTGCTGGGGAAATGATGGTGAATGCTCGCCTTCCGGATTCCCACTTCGCCGGCGATATCGGCATAGCTGAATCCGTTGTAGCCGCCCGCCACGATGAAGTTTCGCGCCGACGCCAGGATCTGATCGGAGGTCATCACAAGATTGCTCATGGAACTTACCTACCTACTAGTAGGATGATTGTCAATCCCCAATTTTCAAGCAGGGAAATATACGCCAAGGCCAGATACGCAAAGGCGAAGTATGGGCGCGTGTTGCGAGGCCTCTCCGAACGTCTCGACAAATCTCAAAAACGGCTCGACAACAAACGCACGAGCCAACCGCAACAGGCGGTTCGCAAAAGGGGCGAAGCATGGATACTGAGAATGCAAGTTTGACGATCGAGCAAGCCAGGCTCAACAGCATGCTCACACGCGGCATCGTATATTCCATTGTCTGGCTCGCCGGTTTCGGATCTTCCTATGCGCTTTACCAAGGAGTGCGGGCGCGACGGATGCTGAAACTGAATCCCATGCTTCAGGGAAATGGCCGCGCCTGGTGGTGCATCATCGCGGGAGGACTTGGGGTCACAGTCTTGTGTGCGGTCGTCGGCGTCGCCATTTTCAACGTCCTGACACCGCCCTAGTTTTGGCGTTCATGGACGGCGGCCCACCGCGCGCGGCCAGGACAGCGGCGACCAACTGTACAGCGCCGCAGAGCAGCTTCCTCTTCGGCTGGGCCCCGCCCTTGACGAGCCCAAGGTCTCGTCAAGGCTGCAGGCATTTCATTACCAGCGCTGATGCACGTAAGGCTTGATGCCCTGGTCGTAGATCGCCTTCACCTTGGCCATCAGCGCATCCGACAGCGGCGCAAGCTCCGCCGCTTCCGCATTGGAAACCGCCTGTGCCGGGTTGCGGGCGCCGGGGATGACCACCGTCACCGCGTCGAACATCAGGATCCAGCGCAGCGCGAATTTCGCCATCGTCGTATCGCCCGACACCAGCGGCCGGATCTTCTCGACCGCCGCCAGGCCGACCTCATAGGGCACGCCCGAAAACGTCTCGCCGACATCGAAGGCTTCGCCACTACGGTTGAACAGGCGATGGTCCGTGCTCTCGAACTTGGTGTCCGCCTTGAACTTGCCCGACAAAAGTCCGCTGGCCAGCGGCACGCGGGCGATGATGGCGACATCATTCTTTTTCGCCTGGTCGAAGAACAGTTCGGCCGGCCGCTGGCGGAAGGCGTTGAAGATGATCTGCACGCTGACGATGCCGGGATATTGCATCGCCTTCAGCGCCTCTTCGACGCGCTCGACGCTGACGCCGTAATTGCGGATCTTGCCCTGCTCTGTGAGCTTGTCGAGACGCTCGAACACGTCCGGATGGTAATAGAGATCGGTCGGCGGGCAGTGCAGCTGCACCAGGTCGAGCGTGTCGGTCTCGAGGTATTTCAGGCTGCGGTCGATCCAGCCGGTCAGGTTCTCGAGGCTGTAGCCTTCGACGCTCTGCTTCGGCAGCCGCCGTCCGGCCTTGGTGGCGATGAACGGGCGCGCGCCGCCGCGTTCCTTCATCACCCTGGCGATCAGCTTTTCGGAACGGCCGTCACCGTAGACGTCGGCCGTATCGAGGAAGCTGACGCCGGCGTCGAGCGCCGCATGCAGGGCGGCAATGGCATCGTCGTCATTGACCTCGCCCCAGGCGGCGCCGATCGCCCAGGCGCCAAAGCCGATCTCGCTGACAGTACGGCCGGTCCGGCCAAATTTCCGTGAATGCATCTCGCTGTTCCTGACTGCGGCTTGGCCGGCGATACCGGCTCCATGATTCCGATTTTCGGGAAGCCTCATATCGCATGGCAACGCGATTGACATCCCCTTCGGTAAGATTTACCAGATTACAGGGTTGTATGACAACCCGGTAAGAATGCAATGATTTGAAGTCGGGAGGATCTCAAGTTGAAAACCGTTCTGAAACTGGCCGCGTCAGCGGCCTTATGCCTTGGTGCGTTTGCCCATCCAGCCCTGGCCGAAGACAACATCGTCAAGATCGGCGTCGTCGCCGCTGAATCCGGCTCGTTCGTCTCCGCCGGCCATACGCTGCCGGCAGGCGTCGGCCTCGCCGTCAAGCAGATCAACGATGCCGGCGGCTTCAAGGTCGGCGGCAAGACCTACAAGCTCGAAATGGTCAAGCGCGACGACCGCACCGATATCGCTACTGCCATCGCCGCCACACAGGAGCTGGTGCGCGACGTCAAGGTGCAGGCGATCTTCGGCTCGGAAACGCATGACTTCACGCTGGCCATGGCCAAGATCACCCAGCCGGCCAAGATCATCCATTTCGCCGGCAATTCGACGCTGGCGAAAATCTTGACGCCGGACTCGGTCAAGCCCGGCGGCGAGGATCACTATCTCTTCCAGTCCGAACCGCAGGAATTCCAGCGCTCCGGATCGACCGCGCGCGGTGTGCTGACCCTGCTCGAGCCGCTGCTCGGCTTCAAGCCGAAGAAGTCGGTGATGATCGTCGGCAATGACGCCAYCGGCCAGTTCCTGTCGTCCTATTATTTCAAGGCGCTGAAGGCCGAGGGCCAGGACGTTCCCGACATCATCTTCTACCCGCCTGACACCACCGATTTCTCGCCCTTCCTGACCCGGGCCAAGAGCCTCAATCCGGATGTCATCCACTTCTGGTACAATGGCGATTCAACGCTCACCGCGCTGCCACAGGCGGTCGAACTGGGCGCGGCCAAGAGCTACTTCCTGTTCGGCGTCGACCCCGGCATCTGGAAGGAAAAGCAGCTGTCCGCCGATGTGCCGGTGGCGATGAGCTGCGTGCCGGTGTGCTGGGGTGAATCGTCCAACCCGAAGTCCAAGGCCTATTTCGACGCCTATTTCGCTGCCGGCGCACCGCATGGCGTGACCTCGTCGGTGTCGCTGCTCTACCACGACTATGTCCACTTCCTCGTCGAAGCCTGGCAGAAGGCCGACAGCTTCGATCCGGACAATACGGTCGAGGCGCTGCTCAGCCTCCACCATCAGGGCGTGGTCTCGGATGATTTGACCTTCAACCCGACGCATCAGGTCACCCACGCGACGGAGGTCTGCGCGGCAGCACCCGGCGGCGATATCTCTTGTTCGATGCAGCAGCCGCCGGCCGAAGCGCCGAAGAGCTAAGGCATCATCACAAGCTGGCGGCGCCACCCGCCGCCAGCTTTTCTTTTCTGAAATGCAGCAGGTCTCGATCGCCGTGGATATTTTCATCCAGCAAATCCTCAACGGCCTTTCCATCGCCAGCGTCATCACACTCATCGCCATCGGCGTGACGCTGATCTTCGGCCTCACCGGCATCATCAACTTCGCCCATGGCGAGTTCCTGATGATCGGCGGCATCGTCACCTGGCTCGCCGTCAGCGCCGGGCTTGGTTTCCCCGTAGCGGCGGTGCTGGCGATCCTGGCCGTCGGGCTGATGGGCTACATCCTCGAGCGCGGCCTGTTCCGCTTCACGCTGGAGCGACCGACCAACGGCTTCATCGTCTCGCTCGGCCTCATCGTCGTCCTGCAGCATGTCGTCGTGCTGTTCTGGAACCCCAACCAGAAGAGCATTCCGCGCCCGCTGACCACCGTCTGGGAGGTCGGCGGCGTGCGCATCGCCTCGGTGCGCGTCATGGTCATCCTGATCACCATCGCCGTGGTGGCGCTGAGCTTCCGCATGATCACCGCCAGCCGCTATGGCCGCGCGCTGAGGGCAAGCGTCGAGGACCGCGACACCGCCGCGCTGATGGGCATTCCGGTGCGCCGCTACATCACCGGCGTCTTCGTGCTCGGCAGCGCACTGGCCGGGCTCGGCGGCGCACTTTTGATCGCGCTGTTCCCGATCACCCCCTTCACCGGCGGCACCATGGTTATGAAGGGTTTTGCCGTGGCGCTGATCGGCGGGCTCGGTAACATCTACGGCGCCGTCGCCGCCGGCCTCATCCTCGGCATCGTCGAAGGTTTCAGTGCCGGCTACGGCTTCTCGCAATGGACCGACGCCTACTCCTTCGTGCTGATGATCCTGGTGCTGATCGTACGCCCGCATGGCCTGTTCGGCGGCACCAGCGGACCGAGGATGGCGTCATGAGCATCGCCCCGAAGGCGTTGCGCTCGCTGCTTCCCGTGCTGGTCATCCTGGCGTTGATCGCGCTGGTGCCGCTCGCCTCGCCCTCGAACCGCTTCCTGTCGCTGGCGATCTCGGCCGGCATCAACGTCATTGCGCTCTACGGCCTGTCGGTGCTGTTCGGCCAGACCGGCATCCTGTCGATGGGCCATGCCGCCCTGGTCGGCGTCGGCGCCTATGCGGCAGCGATCCTTGCGCGCGACTTCGGCGTCGGTTTCTGGCTGGCACTGCCCGCCGCCGCTCTTGCCAGCGCGCTGTTTGCCATGATCGTCGGCATTCCCTCATTGCGCGTCGGCGGCCATCACTTCGTCATCATGACCTTCGCGTTCGGCCAGCTGCTAGCCATCGTGCTCACCAATGGCGGCGACTACACGGGTGCCGCGACCGGTCTCGACCTGACCGATCACGTCACCTTGTTCGGCGCCGACATGACCGACCTTACCCGCTACTATCTGATGGTGGTGGCCTTCGTCACGGCAGCGGCGGTGGCAAGCTGGGCCATCATCCACTCCTCCTATGGCCGCACGCTGCGCGCCATCCGGGAGAATGAAAAGCTGGCGGCGTCGCTCGGCATCAATGTCGGCCGGCACAAGATCGGCGCCTTCGTCGTCAGCGGCGTCTTTGCCGGCATTTCCGGCGTGCTGCTCGCCTATTTCCTCGGCCATATCTCGCCCTCGCAATTCTCCTCCTTCCCCAGCATTTATCTCGCGCTGATGGTGATGATCGGCGGCGCCAGGCTGATCGAGGGGCCGCTCGCCGGCGGTATCCTAGTCGCCTTCCTGTCCGAGGTGCTCAACCTCGACCCGGTTCAATCGCGCATCGTCTACGGCGTCTGCCTGATCGCGGTGATCATGCTTTTGCCCGACGGCCTGATCGGCGGCATCGTGCGCGCGCTGCGCGGCCTGTTCGCCGGCAAGCCGAAGTCTGAGGCAGACCAGCGCGACGCCGCACCTTCTGAGGCGCGGCAATGAGCCCGATCCTGGCGATCAACGGGTTGAGCAAACAGTTCGGCGGCGTCACCGCGCTTGCCGGCGTCGACCTCGCCATCGAGGAGGGCGAAATCCTTGGCGTCGTCGGCCCCAACGGTTCCGGCAAGACCACTCTGTTCAATGTCGTCACCGGCGTCCACAAACCCAGTGGCGGCACTGTGATGTTTCGTGGCCGCGACATTACCGGCCTCGCACCGCATGCCATATCGCGAACCGGCATCGGCTACACCTTCCAGCAGGCCATGGCCTTCGCCGGCCTTGGCGTGCTGGAAAATGTCCAGATCGCCGGCGAGCATGCGCGAGCCGCCGGCACCGCCAGCCCATGGCCGATGCCGCAGGCGCTGCTCGACTTTGTGGGGTTGAGCGCCCTTGCCGGTGAAAAGGCTGGCGTGCTGCCCTTCGGCAGCCTGCGCCTGCTCGGCCTTGCGCTGGCGCTGGCCACACGGCCGTCGCTGCTGCTGCTCGACGAGCCGGCCGCCGGCCTCAACGACCGCGAAACCACGGCGCTTGTCGGGCTGGTACGCCAGCTTCCCGGCCACGGCATCACCGTCTGCGTCATCGACCATGACATGAAGTTGATGCAGATGCTGTGCCGGCGCCTTGCCGTGCTCGACTTCGGCTCCAAGATCGCCGACGGCGCGACCGAGGCGGTGCTTGCCGACCCCAGGGTGCTCGACGTCTATCTCGGAGGCGAGCTGTGAGCCTGCTTGCCGTCTCCGATGTCGTCACCGGCTATGGCCCGACCATCGTCAATCGCGGCGTCTCGCTGACGCTGGACAAGGGCGAGATCGTCACCATCCTCGGCCCCAACGGCGCCGGCAAGTCGACGCTGCTCAAGACCATCGCCGGGCTGATCAAGCCACGCGCCGGCAGCATCGCCTTCGACGGCGCCGATGTCACCGGGCTTGCCGCCGACGTCATGGCCAGGCGCGGTGTCGTGCTGGTGCCGGAGGGGAGAAAAATCTTCGTCGACATGACGGTGGAGGAGAACCTTCGCCTCGGCGCCTATGCCCGCCGTGACGAGGCCGCCGTCGAGGCCGATTTCGAAACCATGCTGGCCTTCTTCCCGATCCTCGCCACCAAGCGCCGCGACCGGGGCGGCTCGCTGAGCGGCGGCCAGCAGCAGATGCTGGCCATTGCGCGCGGGCTGATGACACGACCGCGCGTGCTGTTGCTGGACGAGCCGTCGCTCGGCCTGTCGCCGCTGCTGGTCAAGGAGATCAAGGCGATCATTCTCGGCATCGGCGAACGCTTCGGCGCCTCGGTGCTGCTGGTCGAGCAGAATGCCGGCCTGGCGCTCGCCGTGGCGTCACGCGGCTATCTCATGCAGAACGGCAGGATCGTCGTCTCAGGACCGATCGCCGAATTGCGCGACATGTCGCTGATGCGCGAACTTTATCTCGGCGGGGTCGCCTGATGAGCAAGCAATCAGTCGTGACTTGCCCCTTATTCGTGAGCGGCCCCTTATTCGTGAACAGCTTTGTCGCGCAGATCCTCGAAGCGGGCATAGCTCTTGGTCAGATGGCTGCGCATGGCGCGCCGCGCCGCGTTGACGTCCCTCGCCTCGATCGCCCCGAGGATGGCGCGATGCTCGCGCTGCATGCGGTCGAGATATTTTTCCCGCTCGGCATCCGTCATCCGGTCGAGCCGCGTCCACTGGCGCGGGATCATGGCGCTGCCGAACGTGTCGAACAGCCGGGTGAAATTCGGGTTCTGCGTCGCCGCAAGAATGGCGCGGTGGAAACCGAAATCCTCTTCCGAGCCGGAGCCGCCGGCGCGCACCGCCGCCTCCAGCGCATCGAGCCGCGCGCTCATCTGCGCCAGCGCCGCCTCGCTGCGCCGCTCGGCGGCAAGGCCGGTCGCTTCCACCTCGATGCCCATGCGCAGTTCGAGCACCCGCAGCACCTCGTCGATCGATTCGAGATCGTCGGGCAGCACGGAAAACGTCTTCGGCAGCGGGTCCTTGGCGACGAAAGCGCCGAGGCCCTGGCGCGTGGTGATCAGCCCGCGGGCGCGCAGCGCCGCCAGCGCCTCGCGCACCACGGTGCGGCTGACGCCGGTCGCTGCAACGATCTCCTGTTCGGTCGGCAGCCGCTGGCCCGGCGCAAGGTCGCCGGATTCGATCTGCGCGATCAGCGTGTTGACCAGCCCGGTCCTGAGATTGGGCGCCTGCGGTATGGCATCGAAAGTCATGGGCTCCGCCATCGGCGCGACTCCGGTTCGATTCTTGTTCAAAGGATTGCATCGACAGGTGCCCGCCGCAAGGTGACGAAAGTTCAGCCTGCAGGCGCGGGCGATAGGAGGATTGCATGAAGGAACGCATCGGCTTCATCGGCCTGGGCAGCATGGGCGCCGGCATGGCCGACAATCTGCTGCGCAAGGGCTGGCCGCTGACGGTGCATGTGCATCGCAGCCGCACCGCCGCCGACCGTTTGATCGCGGCCGGTGCCACCGAAGCGGCAAGCCCGCGCGAACTCGCCGCCGCCTGCGACATCGTCATCCTGTGCGTCACCGGTTCGCGCGAAGTCGAGATGCTGATCAAGGGTCCGGACGGCCTTGCTGCAGCAGGAAAGCCGCTGCTGATCATCGACTGCTCGACCTCCAATCCCTCATCGACGACAGCACTGGCCGCCGACCTCGCCCAGCAAGGCATAACGCTGATCGACGCGCCGCTGGCGCGCACGCCCAAGGAAGCCGCCGAGGGCAAGCTCGACGTCATGGTCGGCGGCCCGGCCGAGATCGTCGCCCGCGCGCGGCCGGTGCTCGAAGCCTTCGCCGCCCGTGTCGTCCACACGGGCCCGACCGGCAGCGGCCACACCATGAAGCTGCTCAACAATTTCGTCTCGATGGGCTATTCCGCGATCTATTCCGAAGCGCTGACGCTGGGCGCCAAGGCCGGCCTGACGCCGCAGGTCTTCAACAGCGTCATCTCCGGCAGCCGCATGGATTGCGGCTTCTACCAGGCCTTCTTCGATTTCGTCCTCAACCGCAACGAAAACGCCCAGCGCTTCGCCATCGCCAACGCGCTGAAAGACATGACCTACCTCGCCTCCTTCGCCCAGGCCGCCGGCGTCGCCAACCCGATCGGCTCGGCGGTGCGGAATGGGTTTGCCACGGCAGTTACCACCGGCCATGGTGAGAAGTTTGTGCCGGCGCTGTCGGATATTGTGGCGGGACTGAACGGGGTGTCGCTGGTGGGGCCGGCGGCGGAGTGACGAGATAGGCAGATGGCCTACGAAGCATTTTGAGTGCCACCACAGATTTTGGGCTGGCGTTAACGAAATCGGTTCACCCTGCCAAGAAAGCGATGGATTTCGAGGGGCGAGGTTTCTAGACTCACTGCATGGCAACGGCAGCAAAAAGGGAGATTCCATACAATCCACGCGTCATGAGATGGGCGCGGGAGCGGGTGAGCATTGGTGTTGAAGACGCGGCCCGCCGGATACATGTTCCGCCAGAGAGAGTTATCGCGTGGGAGCACGATGAAAGGTCGGACGCACCGACCGTCAGGCAGGCACGAGCGCTTGCGGATATGTATGGGCGACCGTTTCTCGAATTTTTCTCAAGAGACATACCTGCTGTCCAGCAGCCTAAACTGGCTCCCGATTTTCGCTTCCATAGGATCCCGCCGGCGGCCTCTGAAGCTGCTGCCCTTGTCGAAGTGCAAGCTTGGGCTGAAGAGAGCCGGCTGAACACCCTCGATCTCCTAGACCTGATTGGGGAGCATCCAACTGCATTCCCATCCGAGCTATATTGCAGCATCGAAGACAATGTCGACAGAGCGGCATCTCGGGTCCGTGAACAGATCAAGTTCCCCGTAGAGATACAGACAAGGATGCGGTCGAGTAAGGACCGAGATGGCTTTCCTGCCATCCTTCGGCAGAGGCTGGAAGAACTTGGAATTCTTGTACTCAAACAAAGCGGCCTGAGCCGTGTCAGAACCCGAGGTATATGTCTCTATAGCGAGACTTTCCCAATCATCGTTTTTGGCAACGAGTCGCCGGGCGGCACAGCATTCACGCTGGTACATGAGTTTGCACATATCCTGCTGAGGCAAAGCGCTCTCAGCAGCTACCCGCGCTTTGGAAATGGCACTTCGCTAAAAAAAATAGAAGGGTGGTGCAATCGCTTCGCGGCTGCTTTTCTCATGCCAGCAGATTCGGTGACTGCTTTCATGGGGAAATTCCCGAAGGGTTCTCAATCGATAGCAGATGACCATCTGGCATCAGTCTCCGCAAGATACGCAGTCAGCCCACACGCCGCTCTCATACGTCTTGTCAACCTTGG
The DNA here is from genome assembly GCF_056403715.1 of Mesorhizobium sp. P2_F5. Classification (NCBI taxonomy): domain Bacteria; kingdom Pseudomonadati; phylum Pseudomonadota; class Alphaproteobacteria; order Hyphomicrobiales; family Phyllobacteriaceae; genus Mesorhizobium; species Mesorhizobium sp. P2_F5. Next base: position 495,119 of record NZ_JBFUEY010000003.1, read on the forward strand.
TTATGTGCAGCCATCGTTTTACTGGCGCGTGAAAAGACCAGAGTTTGTGAAGCAGGAAGAAGAATATCAGAGCTTTGGTAGGCCAAAATATTACGGCTCGCGTTATCGCAGTTCCAAGGGTGATCTATACACGGGCCTTGTCCTTGAGGCGTGGAACACTGGTCGGATCACGAACCACAACGCCGCCGAGTTCATGGGGATTAGGAACCTAGATCATCTTAATGACATTCGGTCGAACTGGATGTCGAATGACTGAGTATTGCTTGGACACATCCGGGATCAGCAATCCGTGGGAAGTCCTCCCCGGGGATATCTATGAGGGGCTGTGGGACCGGGTCCAAAACCTCATCAAGGAGGGCGTATTTTGCTGCACGCCCGAAATCTATGATGAAATGCTGTCCATTACAGGCACCCTTGGCACCTGTATCAAGGATCATGGCCACTGCCTAATCAGGGAAATAGGCAACGGTGACTGGGCTTGGGAAGCCTACCTGGAGCATGTTGAACGCATGAGGGTCGTTCATGAATCCGTGATTTCAGAGTACAATGGGAACCGAAAAGGGACCGTCGGCCTCAACGACATATCCATCATCGCTCTCGCCAAGACGCTGAAACTTCCTGTGGTGAGCATGGAAAAGGCTAACGTTTTCCAGCCGAGCACAAACAAGCGCCGGATCCCGGACATATGCAGCCTTGAGAAGGTGTCGCACATGGACTTCAACGATTTGCTCCGCGCGAAAGGAATTAAGATATGACTTTAGCGGCGGCATTCGTGGGATCTATCCGCCACGCCGAAGCTGCGGGATCGATCTGATTGATGAGGTCGCCTTCCTAGGGCGGCGTCCAAAGTGATTAGACGGGAGCACAATCAGGTCGAACATCGCGTTGTGGATCATGAGTTCGACCGGAAAGTGAATCAGCAGGTAGCGGTCCATGTGTTTGGCCGCCACAATACCATTACCTATCCGCCAGCTTACCCGCGGACAGCCTTCCACAGCCGTGAATGCCGCAGGCGTCACCTCCGCAGCCGCATCACTCTCCGCCAGATCAGCCGCGCCTGTAGGCTGGCGGCCACTCGTCCTTCCATGTCAAACCGCAAGATCGGTCGAGCGCGACATGTCCCGGAGCGCCTATCTGGTGTCGCCACGCAGGACGAGACGTTTGATGACGCCACTTGAAAACTACCAAGCCCGGATGCAGCGGGTGCTGGATCATATCGACCAGCATCTGGACGATGATCTGGGCCTGGAAGCTTTGAGCGGCGTTGCGGCGTTCTCGAAGTTCCATTTCCACCGGCAGTTCACGTCAACCTTCGGGCTGTCCGTGCATCGCTATGTCCAGCTCGCCCGCCTGAAGCGCGCTTCCTATAGGCTTGCCGAGAGCGACGCCCAAAGCGTCACCGATATTGCGATGGACGCCGGCTACGACGCACCGGATGCCTTCGCCCGAGCCTTTCGGCAACGGTTCGGACAATCGCCTTCGTCGTTCCGGAAGTCTCCCGACTGGGGGGCGTGGCTCATAGCCTTCGGGCCGCTCGAAAAAGCAAGGACCACGCTCATGCAGATAATCTTCGAACCCAACGACGTAACGATCCGCGATGTGCCGCCGACACCGGTGGCGATCATGGAGCATCGCGGCGACCGGGCGACGCTCCAGGACACCATCCAGCGCTTCATCGCCTGGTGCAAAGCCGCCGGCCTGTCGCCCGAGACAAGCTCGACCTTCAACATCTTCCGGTCCGAAAGGGAGCCGGCGGTGCCTGCCGACTACAGCATGGACATCTGCGCCGGAACCGACCTGCCGATCGAGGACGCGCAGATGAAGGCTGGCGTGATTCCCGGCGGACGCTGCGCGGTGCTGCGCTATCCCGGTAACACCAACAATCTCGAGCCCGCAGCACTTTACCTCTATCGCGAATGGCTTCCCGCCAGCGGCGAGGAGGCGCGCGACTTTCCGATCTATTGCCAACGACATTTTTCGTTCTTACCGAACGGGCCGCTGCGCGAAGTGGTGCTTGTGCTTTTTCTGCCGCTGAAATAGCGCGGTGGAGTGGCCCCTAGCAGACATGACGCGTAGCAGCCTGACTTCGCTCCGGGACCACTGGTTGCGGCCAGGCGCGGCAGTGCTATCGTGTCATCAACCAGGCTCTGCAAGGAGCCCAGGTGACCAACTGGGGCACTATCGAGTGGTGGAGAACTCCGTTCAGCGCCATCTGGCTGCCATCCTTGCAGCCGATGTAGTCGGTTACAGTCGCCTCATGGGCGTGGACGAGGACGGCACTCTGACGGTCGTACGGAACCTCCGCGCCGAAGTGATCGAAACTAGGATCGCCGAGCACCAAGGTCGGCTGTTTAAGTCTATGGGGGATGGCTTTCTCGCGGAATTCCCCAGCGTCGTGAAGGCCGTGGCCTGCGCAGTTGCATTACAGAAGGATATGGCAGCACGGAACGCAGAGCTGCCAGAGGACCGAGCCATCCAACTCCGCATTGGCGTCACCTTGGGGGATGTGATTGCTGAGGATGGCGATGTTTTCGGTGAAGGCGTGAACGTCGCTGCGCGGATCGAGGGACTTGCCCCGGCGGGCGGCGTTGCAGTCACCGGCATGGTTCATGACAGCGTAGGAAGTCGCCTTGATCTCTCGTTTGAAGACATGGGTGAGCAGCAACTCAAGAATATCGCCCAGCCGGTCCGGGTCTATCGTCTGGGAGCTCCCTCAGGAACATCGGTGCGACCAACAGCGGTAGAACGAATCAAACCGTCCATAGCAGTACTGCCATTTACCAACATGAGTGGTGATCCCGGGCAACAGTACATTTCCGACGGGATCACCGAGGATATCATTACCGAACTCGCCCGCTTTCGCGGCCTATCCGTAGTAGCTCGCCACGCGTCGTTTCATTTTGCCAACAGAGGAAAAAGTCATATCGAAGTAGCGCGGGAACTGGGCGTTGCCTATGTAGTTGAGGGTAGTCTACGCAAATTGGGCGACCGAATACGCATCACAGCCCAATTGGTCGATGCCAGAACCGGCAATCACGTCTGGGCCGACCGCTACGATCGCGATGCGCAGGATATCTTCGCTATCCAGGACCTTGTTGTGGCCGCAATCGTAACAACGCTGGAGGGCCGTATGTACGCTGCAGAAGCAGCAAAAGCCCGTGCAAAACCAACTACTAGCTGGTCGGCTTATGACTGTCTGTTACAAGGCCGCGACCTATGTGACCATCAGCGTGATGCCGAAGCCGTACCCCTACTTGAGCGCGCAATTGCCGTCGATCCGCATTTTGCACTCGCTCATGCCTGGCTGGCGATAGCTCTTACCATGAGCAATGTCATTCTGCTCGATGACGATCAGATGGCCAAGGCTGAGAGCGCTTCGAAACAAGCGCTGGAACTAGATGCCAACGACGCCACGTCTCATTGGGCAAGAGCGCTCTACTACCTTTGGACAGGCGACCATGACCGTTCACGCTTCCATTTTGACAGGGCGCTGACACTCAATCCGGCCGATATACAGATTAAGGGCGACTACGCGAACTGGCAGCGCGCCAGTGGCAGGCCGGCCGATGCGTTGGCCACAATCGATGCCGCCATAGGCTTGGGTCCCTTCGTGCCCGATTGGTTTGCAGCGGTTCGCGGCCTGACGCTCTTTGACCTCGCTCGATATGCTGACGCAGTCGAAGCGCTCGAGAGTGTCCCTGTACAACGCTCCAGTGGCTTCTTGTATCTAGCCGCCGCGCGCGCGCAATTAGGCGACTTAACTGGTGCAAGTGAGGTGATCGCCAAGGTGAAGCTGGTGAAACCGGATTTATCGCTTCGGAATGTGATCCAGGTACTGCACTACGCACGCCCTGAAGCTCAGCAACACTTGATTGATGCCCTGCGGAAGGCGGGCCTGCCGGAGCAGTATGTGCGCCCCTTACGAGCAAGTTGAGTTAACTTCTGCTTGTGGCCCATTGCTTCTTTTAGCTGCGCTGCAAACGTTGGTCGCTTTCGGTGCATAGCGGACGCCGGCAAGTCGTCCGCCCGGCTGATTTATGGGCTCACGGCCTAGAACTGCTCACGCACAGCCTTCCGCAACCTCGAATGCCGCACCGGCGATGCCACCTCCGGCACCGGCGCTGCCTCAACAACCGCCTCCCCATCATGCAGCCCAACCCGCAGTGCCGCGCCCGCCAGGTGGTCGCGCATCGCTGCTTGCGCCCCTTCGACATCGCCATTGCGGATGGCGGCGAAAATGCGCTCGTGCTCGCCGAGCGTAATGCGGGCCATGTCGTCGGATTTCTGCTGGTTGCCGGCGGCAAGAATGCTTTCGCGCACGCGCTCGGACACGAAGACCAGGAACTGGCCCATGTAGGAATTGCGCGTCGCCTCGGCGACGGTGCGGTGGAATTCGAGGTCACTGCGCAGCCAGGCGACGCTGCCATAGGGCGCGGCGCGCATGCCGGACAGCGCATCGCCCATGGCTTTCAGATCGGCGTCGCCGCGCCGCTTCGCGGCAAGGGCTGCCGCCTGCACTTCGAGGATGCCGCGCAGTTCGAACAGGTTGCGGAAGGAATCGGCGCGCTGCAGCGTCTCATGGTCGATGGTCAGCACCGTCGGGTTGTTGGTCTCCGCCACAAAGGCGCCGCGGCCCTGCTGCGACCAGATGCGGCCTTCCGAGCGCAGCCGCGCGATGGCCTCGCGCACGACGTTGCGGCTGACCCCGAAGGTGGTCGCCAGCGCCTGTTCGGTCGGCAGCTGGTCGCCCGTCTTCAGCCGGCCTTGCGCGATCTCGCGCGAGATGGAACTGGCCACCAGAGTGGAGAGGTGTGGGCCGCGATTGACCTTGTCGAGTTTCAGCGTCATCGCTCACCTATAGTCGACGGCGGATGCGGACGCCAGAATGCGGCCGTTGCTCAAGATATGGCGCGGGTCGAACGCGTCCTTGATGCCGGCGGCAAGATCGAGCGTCACCGGATCGATGCGTTCGAGGAATGCCTTCTGTTTGACCCGGCCGATGCCATGCTCGGCGCTGATCGAGCCGCCATAGCGGTCGACGACGGTGAAAATCTCGGCTTCCGCCTCTTCGAACAGATGCTCGATCGCTTCCGGTGCCATGCCTGCCGGCGGCACCACATTGAGGTGGATGTTGCCGTCGCCGACATGGCCGTAGGTGACCGCCAGCGCATCGGGCCGCGCCTTGTCGAGAGCGGTCAGCGCATCCCTGACGAAATCGGCAAGCCTGGAGATCGGCACCGACACATCGGTGCGCAGATAGCGGCCGCCCCTGCCCTGCCGCTCGACCATGATCTCGCGGTAGAGCCACAGCCGCTCGGCCTGGGCTCGCGTCGAGGCGATGATGCCGTCCTCGACGATATCGTCGACGCTGCCGAGGAAACCGAGCAGCATGCTGGAGAGGTCGATCAGACCGCCGGAGGAAACCTCGATCAACACATAGACCGGATAGGGTTTATCAAGCGGATCGGCAAAATCCTGGCCTTCGCGCATGGTGATCTCGATGCCGATGCGCAGGATCAGTTCGAAAGCGGTGAGCAGATCGCTGCAATCGCGCCGGGCGCGGGCATAAAGCGCCATCGCGTCCTCGACGGAGCGCAGGCCAACCAGTGCTGTTTCGATCTGCGTCGGCTTGGGAAACAGTTTCAGCGCCGCGGCGGTGACGATGCCGAGCGTGCCTTCCGAGCCGATGAAAATCTGCTTCAGATCATAGCCGCGATTGTCCTTGCGCAGCACTTTTAGCCCGTTCCAGATCCGGCCGTCGGCCAGCACCACTTCGAGGCCGAGCACCAGGTCGCGCGTCATGCCGTAGCGCAGCACATTGAAGCCGCCGGCATTGGTGGCGACATTGCCACCGATGCGGCAGCTGCCTTGTGCGCCGAAGGTGATCGGCAACAGGCAGTCGCTCTCCTCGGCGGCGCGCTTGGCATCCTCGAGGATGCAGCCGGCCTCGACCACCATGGCGAAGTCGATCGGGCTGATCGAGCGGATCCTGTTCATGCGCTCCAGCGAGATGACGACCTCGCCGCCATCCGCCGCCACCGCTGCCCCGACGAGCCCGGTCAGGCCGCCTTGCGGCACGACCGGAATGCGCTCGGCATGGCAGAATCGCATCAGCGCCGACATTTCCTCCACCGAGGATGGCCGCGCCACCGCCAGCGGCCGGCCGAAATGGTCGCCCGACCAGTCGCGGCTGTAGCGCGCCAGATCCTCTTCCTCGGTCAGCAGCCCGCCATTCGGCAGCAGGCCGGCCAGGGCAGCGATCTGCGATGCGGAGGGTGGCGGCACGGCATTCATGGATTGGCTCTGGACCCCTCGGGAAAACGACTGGACAAATACTGGCGTTGTCGTGTTATCATACAACCCTGATTTAGAACATCAAGCGAAGCCACGCCTACCGTTTGATGTGGACGGTCAGACCAGCAAATCCCTGAATTCGGAGGACTTACCCAATGAGCGACGCCCCGGGCTTTCGCTATATGCACACCATGATCAGGGTGCTCGACCTCGACAAGTCGATCGCCTTCTACACCGAAGTGCTCGGCATGACCTTGCTGCGCCGCGACGACTATCCCGGCGGCAAATTCACCAACGCCTTTGTCGGCTACGGCCCCGAGGACAAGGAAGCCGTTGTCGAGCTGACGCTGAACTGGGGCCGCGAGGAACCCTATGAGATCGGCACCGGCTTCGGCCACCTGGCGCTCGGCGTCAACGACATCTACGCCGTCTGCGCGGAACTGGAAAAGCGCGGCGCCAAGATCCCGCGAAAGCCCGGCCCGATGCAGCACGGCACCACCCACATCGCCTTCGTCGAAGACCCCGACGGCTACAAGATCGAACTGATCGGCCTCGACACGATGTGATCTGATCAGGCCGGACCGCATCGGCCTCGCGCCGATGCGGTCCCGTCCTGTCCGCGCTTGCTTGGGAGGCGGGATCACTTGATGACCGCGATCTTGCTGCGGTCGATGGTGATGGCGACGGCGGCGATCAGCACCGCGCCGAACACCATGTTTTCCAGGAAAATGTTGACGCCGACGAAGGTCATGCCGATGCGCACGATCGAGATGATCAGCGCGCCGACCGCCGTGCGTGCAACGCCGCCCAGCCCGCCGGTGATCGCCGTGCCGCCAACGATGACGGCGGCAATGGCCGGCAGCAGCAGTTGGTTGGCCAGCACCGGCGAGCCGCTCGACAGCCTGGCTGCCAGCACGACGCCGGCGACAGCGGCGAGCATGCCAGAGGCGGCAAAGGCGATGATCTTGGTGCGGTCGACATTGATGCCCGCCGCCCAGGCCGCGGGCTCGCCGGCGCCGACCGCGATCGCCTGGCGGCCGAAGCGCGTGTAGCGCAGCGCCAGAAAGGCAGCGATGCCGATGACCGCCGAGATCAGCACCACCACCGGAATGCCGGCGACGGTGGCATTGATCCACGCGGTGTTTTCGCGCCCGCCTTCCTCGATGGTGATGGCGCGCCCATTGGAGACCCAGAGCGCCAAACCGGTGACCACGCCGCCGGTGGCGAGAGTCGCCACGAAGGATGGCACCCGCAGCTTGACGTGGACGACGCCGCTCAGGATGCCGAAGGCAAGGCCGGACAGGATCGCCACCGGAAAGGCGGCAAGGCCGAGCGAGGGCAGCAATTGCGCCAGGATGACGCTGGCCAGCGACGCCACGGCCTGGATCGACAAATCGATGCCGCCGAGCAGGATGGCGAAGGTGACGCCGGTCGCCAGGATGAACAGCACGGCGGTGTTGGCAAACAGCAGCGCCACGGTTTCGCCGGTCAGGAAGCCGGGCGCGGCGATCTCGATGATCAACAGCAGCGCGACCAGCAGGATCAGCGGAATGGCGCCCTGCGTCCACTTGCCTTCGAACACCCGCTTGATGGAGAACGGTTCATTCATCGGCTCACACCATCGCTCTTAACAAATCGACCTGTTTGGGCTTGTTGCCGGGGCTGGCATCGAAGCGCGCGGTGATTGCGCCGTCGCGCATCACCAGCACCTGGTGCGACAGGCCGATCGTTTCCTCCAGCGTGTCGGAGATCAAAAGGATCGCCACGCCTTGCGCCGAGAGATCGCGCACCAGTTCGTAGACCTCTTCCTTGGCGCCGACATCGAGCCCGCGCGTCGGATGGTCGAGCACCAGGATGCGCGAACCCGCCGTCATCCAGCGCGCCAGCACCACCTTCTGCTGGTTGCCGCCGCTGAGCTTGCGGCAGGCGGCATCGGGACCCGGCGCCTTGATGCGCAGCCGCTTGATCCAGTCGGCGGCAAGCCTGCGCTCCTTGCCATAATCGATGGCGCCATGGCGCATGACGCTGGAGAGATCGGCGAGCGAAATGTTTTCCGCGATCGACAGGAACATCACCAGCCCTTCGAGCCGGCGCTCACGCGGCACATAGCCGATGCCCTTGCGCACCGCCGGTTCCGGCGAGCCAAAGCGCACGGCATCGCCGGCGATTTTCATTTCGCCCGCATCATGCTGCACGAAGCCGCCAATGGTCCGCGTCACCTCTTCGCGGCCTGAGCCGACGACGCCGGCAATGCCGACGATCTCGCCGGCACGAATCGAGAGATCGACGCCGTGATAGAAGCCGTTCGCGCCAAGGCCTTTGGCCTCGACCATCACCGTGTTGCGCGGCGGTTGCTGGCGGGCCTCGCGGTAGTACTCTGCCTGCAACCCACGCCCGACCATGATCTCATGCAACTCCGGCGCGGTCACCTCGGCGGCCCGGTGCTCGGCAACGACAGCGCCGTCCTTCATCGTGTAGACGCGGTCGGAGATGTTGAGCACCTCGTCGAGCCGGTGCGAAACGAAGACGAAGCTGGCGCGGGATTTGAGCGAGCGCACGCGTGCGAACAGCACTTCGATGTCGGCGGCGTTGAGCACCGAGGTCGGCTCGTCGAGCAGGATGAGCAATTGCCGCTCGACCACTTCCTCCAGGGTCAGCGCCTTGGCGAGCTCCACCATCTGGCGCGCGGCGAAGGTGAGTTCGGAGGTGCGCGCGGTAACGTCGATGTCGATGCCGATCTTGGCCAGCTGCCGCCGTGCCGCCGCGTTCATGGCCCGCCAGTTGACGAGGCCGAAACGGGTGAAGCGGTCCTCCTCGCCGAGATAGATGTTTTCGGCGACCGTCAGGTTGAGCACCAGCGACTGTTCCTGGAACACCATGCCGATGCCGTGCCGCGCGGCGTCGCGGGCATTGCGCATGCGCAGCTGTTCCCCGTCCAGGGTGAGACTGCCGCCGTCCGGGCGGTAGCCGCCGGCCAGCACTCGCATCAGGGTCGACTTGCCGGCGCCGTTCTCGCCGATCAGCCCGACCACTTCGTTGGGCCGCACCTCGATGGAGACGTCGCGCAAGGCCTGGACGCCGGGGAAATTCTTGATGATGTTGGACGCCTGCAGCATGGCGCTCACTTCACGATTCTGAGCCGGACGCGGTCGAGCGACAGCGCCACCGCGGCGATGATCATCAGGCCCTGCACCGTCTGCTGGATGTAGGGCGAGATGCCGAGCAGGATCATGCCATTGGCAAGCACGGTGACGATCAGCACGCCGATCAGGGTGTTGACGACGCCGCCCTCGCCGCCGGTCAAAGCCGTGCCGCCGACGACCACGGCGGTGACGGCCGCAAACAGCCTGCCGTCGCCGATGACGGCGTGCGACTGGCCGAGCTGCGCTGCGGCCAGCACGCCGGCAATACCGAAGAAGAAACCGGCCAGCGCAAAGGCGGTGATGCGCACGCGCACCACATTGACGCCGGAGAGTTTGGCGACATCCTCGTCACCGCCGATCGCCAGAATGTGGCGGCCGAGCTTGGTGTGGTACTGGATGACAGTGGCGAACAGGAAAGCTCCGGTCGCGACCCAGACCGCCACCGGCAGGCCGAGGAAACGGTGCAGGGCGAGGTCGCGGATCGAGGCATCGTTCAGCTTGATGGCCGAGCCGCCGAGCATATAGACCGACAAGCCAAGGCCGATGAACCACATGCCGAGCGTGCCCATGAAGGACGGGATGCGCAGCATGGTCTGGACGAGACCGCTGACAAAGCCCATCGCGGTGCCGGCGACGATTGCGGCGAGCACCGCCCACCAGCCATAGTCGTTGCCATTGCCGTCGTTGGCTGCGAGCAGCACGAGCACCATCGCCGACACCGATAGAGTGCCTTCGACCGACAGGTCGATGCTGCCCATCAGGATGATGAAGGTCAGCCCCATCGCCAGCGTCAGCGGCACGGCGGCCGAATTGGCAAGCCGCACCAGATTGCGGACTTCGATGAAATTGGGATTGGCAATGGCGATCAGGACGCACAGCACAATCAGCACCGCCAGCGGCGCCAGGCTGCGCCAGCGCCTGCCGCCGAAGAATGTGGCGATGCGGCCGGGGATCAAACTCATGGAAGTCGTCCGCTCGATGTCCGAAACGGACTTCAGGGGTTCTGTATGGATTGTCAAGAAACCGCTTCCCGTCTGCTGGTGACAGCCGTCGCGACAAGGGGATCGCGACGGCTGCGGGAGGAAGCGGGCCGCCAGGGAGTTGCAGCCCGCTCCGATGGATCAGGTGCGGATCGCTCCGGTCACCCGGCCCCACAGATCGTTCCAGTCGATCTCGGGCTTCGCGTCGACATTGGTCTTGTAATATTCCTCGACATTGTCGTGCGAGATCAGCACCGCCTTGCCGTAGAATTCGCGGTGTTCCGGCGGCTCCTTGGTCGGGTCGAACTTGCCGATCTTGGCGTTGTAGCCGATGGCCAGACCCATGCCGCCCTGCCAGAACGGATCCGACGTGACGGTGCAGGCGAACTCGCCGGTGCGCACCGCGTCGACCGCCGTCTTGATGCCGTCGACACCGACGATCGGCACCTTGCCGGCGAGGTTCTCGGCGCGCAACGCTTCCAGCGCGCCGGAGCCCATATCGTCATTGGCGGCCCAGATGCCCTTGATGTCGTCGCCGAAGCGGGTGAGCAGATTGCCCATCAGGTCGAAGGCTTCGGTCGACTTCCAGTTGGCGACCTGGAAGTCGAGCAACTTGATGTCGGGGTTGGCGGCAAGCGCCGCGTCGAGACCCTTCTTGCGTTCGATCGCCGCCGTGGTCGAGATCAGGCCGCCGAGCGCGACGATGCCGCCCTTGCCGCCGATGGTCTTGAAGAGGATCTCGGCGATGGTCTTGCCGCTGTCGATGCCGTCGAACTCGATATGCGAGACATAGTTCGGGTTGAAGTCCTTGGGATGCAAATCCCCAGGCTTGTTCCACTGCGTCACCACATAGGCGCCGGCCTTGGCGCAGGCTTCGACGATCGGGCGCGCATCCGGCGTGTCGTTCGGATCGGAGTTCAGCACCATATTGCCACCGGTCTTGGCCAGCATCGCCTTGATGTCGGCAATGCCCTTCTCGCTGTTGCCTTCCGAAACCAGCGTGACGTGTTCGAGCCCAGCCCATTTGGCGTAGGCCTCGGCGCCGGTCTTCCACACCGCGTGATACGGGTTGGACAAAGAGCGGATCGATGTCACCAGCGTCGGCTTGTCCTGCGCGCGCAGCACGCTCGGCATGGCGAGTGCCGCCACGCCGGCGGTGGCGCCCATCATCAGCGTGCGCCGATTGACCGTAAAATTCTTCGTGTCCTTCATGTCTCGAAAACCTCCCGATTGAATTCTGTTCCGCCCGGCATCTTGCGCGGGGAGCGCGGCCGGGACCTCCTGGTGACTGGTCGTCAAGTTCCTCTACTTGTACGACAACCCTTCAACACGATAACCATACCCTTTCTCTTGACGCGGCACAAGCGACTTGAGATCGTCGCGCGCAAGAGAAGGGGGCAGTGATTTTGCCCCGGCAAAGGGAGTGAGAATGCCGGATTACATTATCGTTGGCGGCGGTTCGGCCGGCTGCATTCTGGCCGCTAGGCTGAGCGAAGACCCGGACGTCTCAGTCGTCCTGCTCGAAGCCGGCCCGCCCGACACCGACCGCTACATCCATCTACCGGTCGGCTTCTTCAAGATGACGTCGGGACCGCTGATCTGGGGTTATGACACCGCGCCCGGCAAGGCGATCGACGGCCGGACCATGGTCTATCCGCAGGCGCGCGTGCTGGGCGGCGGCTCCTCGATCAACGCCCAGGTCTTCACCCGCGGCTGCCCGCAGGATTACGATGGTTGGGCGACCGACGATGGCTGCACGAGCTGGAGCTATGCCGACGTGCTGCCCTATTTCGTCCGCTCCGAGGGCAACGACACCTTCGCCGATGCGCAGCACGGCATTGACGGGCCGCTCGGCGTCTCAAGCGGCGCACCGCATCCGCTGACGCGGGTCTTCGTCAAGGCGGCGCAGCAGGCCGGCCTTCCCTTCCGCGCCGACTTCAATGCCGGCGAACAGGCGGGCGCGGGCTTCTACCAGACGACGACGCGCCGGGGGAAACGCTCAAGCACGGCAGTCGCCTATCTGAAGCCTGCGCTCGGCCGCAAGAATTTGACGCTGCGCACCGATGCAACGGTCAGCCGCATCGTGGTCGAGAACGGCCGCGCCATCGGCGTCGAGATCCTCGTCAACGGCCGCACGGAATTGCTGCGCGCCGAACGCGAGGTCATCGTCACCGCCGGCGCCATCGGCTCGCCGAAACTGCTGATGCTGTCCGGCATCGGCCCGGCCGCGCATCTCGGCGAGCACGGCATCAAGGTGATCCACGACGCGAAAAACGTCGGTCAGAATCTGCACGACCACATGGATGTCGATGTCGTCGCCGAGCTCAACGGACCGCATGGCATCGACCGCTACAAGAAGAAGCGCTGGCAGGCCGTTGCCGGTATCGAATACGCGCTGTTCGGCAAGGGACCGGTGGCTTCCAACATCGTCGAGGCCGGCGGCTTCTGGTGGGGCGACCGCGCGGAGAAAACGCCCGACATCCAGTTCCATTTCCTGCCCGGCGCCGGCGTCGAGGAAGGCATCGGCTCGGTGCCCGGCGGCAATGGCTGCACGCTGAATTCCTACCATGTGCGGCCTCGTTCGCGCGGCAGCGTCACGCTCAAGTCCGCAGACCTGCGCGAAGCCCCTGTTATCGACCCCAACCCGTTTGCCGAGCGCTACGATCTCGAACGCGCCATTGACGGCATCGAGATCAGCCGCGAGATCCTGTCGCAGCCGGCCTTCGCCAAATACATCAGCCGCGAGCATCTGCCGGGCGCGGCCATGCAGGGCGCCGACAGCGTCGTCGATCCTGAGCTTCGCGTGCGCGGCTTGCAGGGGCTGCGCGTCTGCGACAGCTCGGTCATGCCGAGCATCGTGTCTTCCAACACCAACGCGGCCGTCATCATGATTGCCGAGAAGGCGGCGGATTTGATCGCCGGGCGGAAGGCGCCGGCGGCTTAAGGGACTATTCCTCCGGAAACATCTCGCGCGGCGGCAATCCGTCGCGGCTGTAGTCGACGACGATGAACTTGCCGCCCTGATAACGCTCGACCACCGGATTGTCCGTCACCTTGCCGCGCACCCGTTCGGCCTGGCTGTCGGAACTGTCGAGCGGCGCCCAGCCGAGCGTCTCTCGGGCATCGTGCCGCCAGAAGCCGCGGCTGTTGTTGGATTGGCCCCAGATGACGGAGCAATCGACTTTTTCGGCCGCCGCGCAGCGCTCGATCAGTCGCACGAAATCGTCATGCGATATCCAGGTCGACAGGATGCGTTCGTCGGGCACTTCGGGCAGCACCGAGCCGATACGGATCAGCACGCTTTCCACCGCATGCTTGTCGAAATAGAGCCGCGCCAACATCTCGCCATAGGCCTTCGACAGGCCGTAGTAACCGTCGGGCCTGAGCAGGCAGTCCTGGTCGAGAATCTCCGTGCGCTCGTAAAGGCCGACCGCATGCACCGAAGACGGGAACACCACGCGCGCCTTCTCTCTGCGCGCCGCCTCGTAAATGTGAAAGGCACCGCGGAAATTGGGGCCAAGCACGGTCTCGAAGGACTGCTCGGTGGAGATGCCGCCGAAATGCAGGATCAGGCCGCAGCCCTGCGCGAGATCGTTCACCACCTGCCGGTCCTCGATATCGGCGATGGTGAAGCTGGCATTGTGCGGCAGCGGGATCGGCAAGGGCACGATATCGGTGAGCCGCAAGGTCCAGCCCAGCGCCGCGAGCCTAGCTGACAACAGCCGTCCGATCGTGCCGGAAGCTCCAGTCAGCAGCACCGGTTTTTCCGAGATCATCACGCTCTGCCCTTTCGCCGAGACGGCGGATATGTTTGCGCGGATGAGGCAAGGCGAATGAAGGTTGGGCGCGGCTGGCGCGCTGGAAATCTTATCATATCACCAGACAAATAATGGGTTGCCAAGAAACGCGGTTCGTTTATTGCTTGGGGACGATGAAACGTTCCTTTGGCCTTCCCCCGCAGATCAGCCGCACGGCGCAGGTTGCCGACTGGTTTGCGCGCGAAATACGGGCAGGTCATTTGACCAGTGGCGAGAAATTGCCGACCGAGCAGGAGTTGATCGCGCAATTCGGCGTCAGCCGCACGGTGATCCGCGAGGCCATGGCGTCGCTGCGCTCCGAAGGACTGGTGACGAGCCGCCAAGGCTCCGGCGTGTTCGTTGCCGATCATGAGACCAACACCACATTCCGCATTATTTCCGACGAGCTGCATTCGCTGACCGAAGTCCAGAACGTGCTGCAGCTTCGGCTCGCGGTGGAACTGGAAGCCGCGGGCCTTGCCGCCGAAAAGCGCGGTGACGACGACCTTACACGCATGCGCGATTGCCTCGATGCCATCGACGCCTCGATCGCCGCCGGCGAAAGCGCCATCGAGCCGGACTTCGCCTTCCACCGGGCGATCGCGTCTGCCACCGGCAATCCCTATTTCGAACGCTTCATGCATTTCCTCGGACCCGTCCTCATTCCGCGCCAGCTGATGCGCCCGCGGGACGAGACGCCCGAGCAGCGGCGGCATTATCTGGAGCAGGTCCAGATGGAGCATCGCCGCATCTATCAGGCGATCGAGCGGCAGAATGTCGAAGCCGCCCGCTTCACCTTGCGCGAGCATCTCGAAGCCGGGCGCGAGCGCTACCGCCGCATGGTCGACGGCTAGAGCAATTCCAGGAAAAGTGTGAGACGGTTTTCCCGGGAAAAGCGCATAGCGCTTTCCCTTGGGAATTGCGTCCAAACAAAGGGATAAGGCTGTTCGGCGTTTCCGCGAAACGGCGAACCGCCCTGACGCGCCGTTGGTCTTCAATTCGCCCGCCCAATCCATTTGTGCCTACGCCAGCTCCGCCACCGGCATCTTGCAGGACTGCATGAGATCAGTGAGTTGACGCTCTTCGTCGGCGGTCAGGTCGAGAAGCGGCGACCGCACCGGTCCGCAATCGATGCCGGCAATGCGCGCGCCCGCCTTGACGATCGACACGGCATAGCCGGCACGCCGGTTGCGGATGGCGAGATAGGGCAGGAAGAACGAGCGGATGAGATCGCCGACTTCCGCCGCGCGGCCGGCGCGAAGAGCGTTGAAGAAGCGCAGCGCGATATCAGGCGCGAAATTGTAGATCGCCGAGGAATAGGTCGTCATGCCGATCGCCGCCGCCGCACTGGCATGGACTTCGGCCGTCGGCATGCCGCCGATGAAGACCAGCCGGTCGCCCATGCGGTAGCGCGTTGCGGTGAGGAGTTCGATATCGCCGACGCCATCCTTGAAGCCGATCAGGTTCGGGCAATCCTGCGCAACACGCTCGAGCGTCTCCGGCGTCAGAATGGCGTTGTCCCTGTTATAGGCAATCACGCCGATGCCGACCGAGCGGCAGATGGCGGTGAGATGCCGGCGCAGGCCTTCCTGCTCGGACTTGACGAGATAGGGCGGCAGCACCAGCAGCCCGTCGGCGCCATTGGCTTCGGCGGCCTTGGCGAACTCGACCGCCATATGCGTGCCGTAGCCGACGCCGGCGAGCAGCGGCATGGTGTCGGGAACTTCGTCCGACGCCGCGCGCACCACGCGCTTGTATTCTTCCAGCGTCAGCGAGAAGAACTCGCCGGTGCCACCGGCGGCGAAAAGCCCGCTCGCGCCGGCGGTGCCCTGGCTGGCGACATGGGCACGATAGCCGTCCTCGTTGAACGCGCCGTCATCGTCGAAAAAGGTCAGCGGAAAGGACAGCAGGCCACGGCCAAGGGATCTGGTGAGTTCAGTGGGTGAGAACGTCAAGACGAATACTCCATGCGAGGCACCGGCAAGTGGGAGCTCTTGCCGGCAAGGATTTTGGCAGCCGCTGACGGCGGCTGGTTCATACGAGGCCCGGCCGGACTTCGGCCGCGGCGGCTTCGATCGCCCTGGTGCCAAGGCCCGACTTGACGATGCGGATCAGTTCTTCCTCGCTGGTGTCGGCCGTGGAGGCGTCAAGCGCGACCTCGCCCGCATGCAGGAAGTTGATGCGGTCGCAGACCTCGAAGATCTGGTTGTAGTTGTGGACGATCAGGATCACCGAGACCTGGCGCTGCTGGCGCAAATTCTGGATCAGGCCCAGCACATGCGCACTCTCGCGCACGCCAAGGGCCGCCAGCGGTTCATCGAGGACCAGGATTTTCGGCGACGAATAGATCGAGCGGGCGACCGCAATGCACTGGCGCTGTCCGCCCGACAGGAGGTCGACGGTGCTGTTGACGCTGGGGATCGTGATGCCGAGCGTGTCGAGATAGAGCTTCGCCTGTTCGCGCATCTTCCTGTTGTCGAGCAGGTTCAGCCCGAGGAAGCGCTTGTGATACTCGCGGCCGAGAAACATGTTGTGAAAGACGCTAAGGTCGCCGACCAGCGCCAGGTCCTGATAGACGGTTTCGATGCCTTGCGCGCGCGCATCGCGCGGCGAGGCGAAGCGCACTTCCTTGCCTTGCGAGACGATGGTGCCGGTGTCGGGCCGGTGAAAGCCGGACAGGATCTTGATCAGCGTCGACTTGCCGGCGCCATTGTCGCCGACCAGCGCCAGCACTTCGCCCTTGCGCAGTTTGATCGAGACATCGACCAGCGCGGTGACGGCGCCGAAACTCTTGGAGATATTGTTCATCTCCAGCACAGTCGGCGCATCGGCGGCGAGCGGTGGAATGGTCAGCGTGTTCATACGCGCCTCCGTGTGCGCAGGCGGTCGACCTGGATTGAGAGGATCATGGCGGCGATGATGGCAGCACCCAGATAGATGTCGGACACAGTGGCCTGGGCGCCGATCATCACCAGGCCGTTGTTGAGCGAGGCGACGACGAAGGCGCCGATCAGCGCGCCGATGACGGTGCCGGAGCCACCCAGTAGCGAAGTGCCGCCGATGACCGCGGCCGCAATTGCCTGCAAGGTGAGGAACGGGCTGCCGGCCTGCGGGTCGGCCGAGGTGAACTGGGCCGTGTTGATGATGCCGCCAAAGGCAGCGAAGCCGCCGGCGATCATGAAATTGTAGATCTTCATCCGGTCGGTGCGCACGCCGATCTCGCGCGCGCCGATAATGTTGGAGCCGGTGGCAATGGTGTGCAGGCCGAATGTGGTGCGGGAAAGCACCAGCGCCAGCACCAGCACCAGCACCACCGCCCACAGGAAGGGCGTGAAGGCCGTGATGCCGTGCAACGAGAACAGGCCGTCCGAAGGCTGGTAGAGGCTCTGGCCGAAAATGGCGTTGAAGGGCTGCTCGACCGGCGCCACGATCGGCTGGCTGTTGTAGATCGAGACGACGATGCCCTGCAGGAAGAACAGCATGCCGACCGTGGTGATCAGCGACGGCACCTTGAAGCGCACCGTGATGATGCCGTTGATGGCGCCGACCAGGATGCCGATCAGGACCCCGATCAGCGCGCCGACGGCCAGCGGCACACCATAGGTAACCGACAGCAGCGCCATGACATAGGGCGCGATCGAGAAGATGGCGCTGAGCGACAGATCGATCTCGCCGGTGATCATCAGCATGACTTCCGCCGCGGCGATCAGCCCGAGCCGGCCGGTGTCGCGCAGCACCACGCTCATGAATTGCGGCGACAGGAAACCGCCGTCGCTGCCCACCTGGAAATAGATCACCAGCACGATGGCGACGACCGCGATGCTCGCCTCGCGGTAACGCGACAAGAGGATGAGCAGCCTTTCCGTCATCGTCTGCGGAACCTTGACGCCGACGGCGCCTTTCCCGGCTGTTATGGCTTTGCTTGGCGGCACTTATTGTCTTCCTGATTTCTGAAACGACTGCCTGAACGGCAGCAACCGGCACCCTCGCCGCATCATCCCGGGATGACGCGGCGAGGGCTGGAGTTTATAGGCTGACAGCGTCAGGTCGGCTCGACGTCCGAGCGGCCCTCGAAGCGGGACTTGCCGACATAGGCGTCGACATTGTCCTTGGTCACATAGGCCTGGCTGGTGTCGCTGTTGGCCGGGCCGACGAGACCGCCGGAGAGCTTGTAGAGATACATCTGCTGCACCGGCAGGAAGCCCTGCAGATAGGCCTGCTGGTCGGTGGTGAAGTTGACGTCGCCGCCCTTGATGAAGTCCAGCGTCTGCGGGAACAGGTCGAAGCCGGCAACCGCACCGCCGGCTTTCACCAGCCCGTATTTGTTGGACACGAAACCGCAGGCATAGGTGTCGGAGCCGCCGGTGCCGAACAGGCCATTGACGGTCTTGTGGCTGAGATAATAGCTCTCGACGCGCGAGATTTCCGTTGCCGGATCCGGACCGGTGTTGACGACATCGTAGGTGACGCCGCTGCCGCTGTCCTTGATCGCCTGGATGTAGCCGTCGAGACGCGGCTGCGTATTGAGCGAACCCGGCACGCCGATCGACAGCATGACATGGCCGCCCTTGGGGATCAGCTTCAGCCACTTCAGCGCCGAGTTGTAGCCCGACTGGTAGAGCGGCTGACCGACATAGGACAGGCGCTTGTTGGGGCTGCCGACCGGCACGTCGGCGTTGAAGGCGACGACCGGAATGCCGGCCTGCGCCGCCATGTCGGTGGCGGCGTCGAACGCCGTCGGATCGACCAGGCAAACGGCAATGCCGTCCGACTTCTGCGCAATCGCCGTCTGCATGGCGCTGACCATTTCGGAGACGACGTTCTTTTGCGAACCCGTCCACTGGTAGCTGCAGCCGAAGGCCGCGCAGGCATCCTGGATGCCATAGACCGTCGGCGTGAAGAACTGGTCGAGCGTCACATGGCAGACGAAGTGGAACTTGTAGGGCTTCTTCGGCAGGCCGGGCGATGAATCGGCTGCCCGGGCGGCACTGACACCGCCTGCAAGGCCGGCGCCCAGTCCACTGGCGAGGCCAGCGGCACCGAGGCCGAGTTTTCCCGCCAGCGCGAAAGCGCTGCGCCGGCTGATGCCGGCCATCTGATTTTTCGTGTCGTCGTCCATGCATTCCTCCCCTGTCGTTTTGTAGGCGTCGCTACATTTGTCGTCTGGTTACATTGTTATATGACAACTTTTGTGTCAATGGTCTTTCGCCGCCGAATTCACGACGGCCTTGGCGGTCTGAATGGGCGCGGGAAGGCGGCCGGCAAAAATGACGATCAGGGATTACAGGAAGAGAAAATGGCTGAAATCGAATTCAGGGCTGTCGCGAAGAATGGCCTGAAGGTGACGACGATCGGGCTCGGCGGCACAGGGCTCGGCAACATGTACCGCGCCGTCGATACGGACGCCGCGGTCAACACGGTGCAGGCAGCCTATGACAATGGCATCCGCTATTTCGATACAGCACCCGTCTACGGCTTTGGTGTCAGTGAGATGCGTCTCGGGCTGGCGATCAAGTCGCTGCCCCGCGCGGACATCGTCATCTCGTCCAAGATCGGCTACGACCTCGTGCCGATCCCGCCCGAAGAGTTGAAGCCGGCGCTGTGGGACCAGCCCGGCTCCTTCCGCGCCGAGTTCGACTATTCGCGCGATGCCGTGATGCGCTCGCTCGAAGGCACGCTGAAGCGCCTCGACACCGACTATGTCGACATGGTCTCGATCCACGATCCCGACGAGGCCATCCATTTCGGTCCCGGCGAGGATCCCTATGCCAGGAGCCGTTTCAAGGAGGCGATGGACGGCGCCTATCCGGCACTCGACGAGTTGCGCGCGCAAGGCGTCATCAAGGCGGTCGGCGTCGGCATCAACCAATGGCAGATGCTGTCCGATTTCGTCGTCGCCGGCGCCTTCGACTATTTCCTGCTCGCCGGCCGCTACACGCTGCTGGAGCAGGAGCCGCTGGCAACCTTGCTGCCGCTCTGCGAACAGCGCGGCACCAGGATCATCATCGGCGGCCCTTACAATTCCGGCATCCTGGCAACCGGCGCTGTGAAGGGCGCGACGTTCAACACGAGGCCGGCACCGGAGCCGGTGCTGGAGCGCGTGCGCCGCATCGAGGCGATCTGCGCCAAACACAAGGTGTCGCTGCCGGCGGCAGCGCTGCAGTTCCCGCTCGGTCACCCGCTGGTATCGAGCGTCATTCCGGGAGCGCGCTCTGTCGATGAGTTGAAGCAGAACCTTGGCTATCTCAGGGAGACCATTCCGCCAGCGCTGTGGGCCGATCTGAAGCAGGCCGGGTTGATTGAAGCAACCGCGCCGACGCCTTGAGCGGCAGCGTAATCGCATAGGGCGCTCCCCCACTCCGTCTCGGCTTCGCCGATCCACCTCTACCCCCACATCCGTGGGGGAGAGGAAACGCTAATCGCGAGGGCCACGACCTCCAAAAACTTGGGTTCGCTCTCCCCTCAAAAAGCTTGGTATTTCCTCTCCCCCACTATGTGGGGGTAGAGGTGGCTCGGCGAAGCCGAGACGGAGTGGGGGCCGGCGCCGCCCTATGCGATTGCCCTGCCTTGCTATGAACACGTCACGCCCGAGCCGCACTCAAAACGACAGCCGTCCGCCGAGCTTCAACCGGCGCTTGCGCAACCCACGCAACCCACTGGAAACCCCCGGTTGCGCGGCCTTTGGCGACACCGAAGCGGCGCGGCAAACGCGGCTTTGCGCCAGTTCCGCGATCACACCATATGAACCGATCCAACCTCTGCTAGCTTGTTGGGCGTGGGACTTGTCCCGCTTTGGCCGGTGCTTCAGGCAACCCCATCCCAACCCCCCGCCCCCTGTGGCGCCGGCCATCCCCCTCCCCTCGCAAGGAAGACAGCACGCCACGGCGAGCGCCAACGGCGCTCACGCCTGCGGCGGTTTCTTCTTTTTCTTGTCAGCGGCGCGTTCCTTCTCGTCCGCAAACGGATCGGGATCGTTGGCCGCCTGATCGCTCCACGTCCCGGCATCCGCCTCGGGAAAGAACAGCAGCCGGCGGTTGTTCTTGTAGTTGCCCGCCTTGAAATTCGGGCTTATCCACTTGCCGGTCGTGTCGAGCTCCAGCCATTTGTTGTGCTCGCCCGCCTCGGCATTGTGGTTGATGATGTCGCGCGAGCGGAAGTGGCGGAAAATGCGATCGACCTCGGTCATGTAGATGTCGGCGACACGTGTATTGCCGCGGATCAGCAGCATGTTCTCGTCGTTGGAGATCAGCGAGTTGGTGGAGAA
Organism: Mesorhizobium sp. P2_F5; assembly: GCF_056403715.1. NCBI lineage: Bacteria > Pseudomonadati > Pseudomonadota > Alphaproteobacteria > Hyphomicrobiales > Phyllobacteriaceae > Mesorhizobium > Mesorhizobium sp. P2_F5. The sequence goes on from NZ_JBFUEY010000003.1 coordinate 516,597, forward strand.
ATTCGCCGACCCCGAGCAGATCAGCGGATCGTCGGACAACGGGTCGATCAGCAGCACTTTGGAATGGATGAAAAAGACGTGGCCATTGTTGGTCGGGCGCGCCAGCTCTTCCTCGACAAACCACTCATCGAGATCGGAATTGGCGATCGGCACCACCTTGGCGCCGCCCACCTTGTACTTGATGAAGGATTTTCCCAGGATTGCGCCGTTGGAGAAGGCGAGCTTGCCGCGATTGGCCTTTTCGGCCGCGGCGACCTCGGCGGCCGGCACGTCCTCGAGCACGACCAGCCGCATCGCATCCTGCTTCTTGCCGAGCGCGGCAAGTATCGTGCTGGCCACGTTGAACGGGATCGTCATCATCGCCAGCGTCGTGGTGTCGGTGATGCGCTGGCCGTACCAGTCGAGCATGTTGTCGGCGATGCGCGGCGAGAAGAATGCCGCGATCGACTTTTTTGCAATGACGTTGGGAGGATTGGGCGTCAGCCCGGTCGCGTTCTTCAACGCGACGCTGTGCGTCGGATCACCGGACAGTTCCGTCCAATAGGCAAGATAGGTCCTGGCCGTATCCACGTCCGTCACCAGATGGCCGACATTGGTCTGTCCGAAAAAGCCGGTGTCGGTGAAATTGGTCGATCCGGTCCAGACCCGTTTCGGCTTGCCGCCGACGAGCTTGACGATGAACTTGTTGTGCGGGATCGGCGTGCGCGTGCGCCGAAACAGAATTTGCGTCTCTTGGCCGCCGCGAACAACCTTGTCCGGAAGCCCCGCCTTGACGATCGCCGCGCGGTTGGCATCGTCGTCTTTCTTGGTGTCGTGATAAACGATCTGGACGTCGACGCCGCGATCGAGCGCGCGTTTCAGCGCCCGCAGGATCGGCAGATAGGTGAACTCGTAGGCGCAGACGCGGAGCCCCTCGCCGGGGCCGGTTTCGTTGATGTATTTCAGGCAGGCTTCCGCCAGGCCGCGCGATAGCCACTCGGTTTCCGCGTCGAGCAGCTTGCCGTCGTCGCTGACGTTGTCCGTCATCTCGTCGGTCAGCCGCTTGTTGTGAAATTTTGTCTCGAAAGCGTGGCTGGCAATGGCACCGCGATTGAACCAGACGCCATGATACTGATCGTCCTCAGCCTCAGTACGGATCGAGAATGTGAGCTCATACCTTTCCTCGAACGCATGAATGTCGCCATAGAGCGCGACGATGGTGAAATCGTAGTCCGTATCCGCGAATGCCTTGTAGTCGGACCACAGGAAGGTCTGGAACGGCTGGTCGCGCGAGGAATAGTCGTCCTTGGGGTCGGGATGCGGAACCAGATCCCTAAAATATTTGGTGCCTCTCAGCCAGGTCTGCTCGTGTCCCTTGACCCCGCGTTTGACCGCGAAGCCGAGCAAGCCCTCGCGGGACGCTTCGTCCATATCCAGCGCCAGCAGCACGACACGCGTGCCGGCAACCGCCTTCACCTTGAGATGATCATTGCCCTTAGTCACACGCATGGCTGCTCCCAGTGGCTGGAGTTGAATGCTGAACAATGCAAGAATTGGATGACAGCCTCGCAAAGACATTGCGGTGCACAGCCATCTTACGCCTCAGCCGGTGCTCCTCTATGAATTTGCTCACGCTCCCGGCAGGGGCGGATGCCAGGCCATGCTTTGATGGCCTGGCTTGCCAAACCCCGCCATGCCGCCCATAGAACGGCTCGGAACATCGCCCCGCTCCGAAGGCTGTTTGTCCGCAGCCATGTGCCAAGGATCCCCTCGATGCCTGAGACACCGTCCCCTTGGCCAAGGCTGTGACAGATCCCGCCTCACTCGCAAGCCTGGGTTGGGCGGAGTTTTTCAGCGACCAGCTTGAAGCCGATGAGGAAAATCTCGTCCCTACGCGCATTGCCTCGGTGCACCGTGATCGCCTGGCCGGCCTGTCTCTGGCAGGGCCAACGGATCTGACGCTGCCGGCGAATGCGAACACTGGCGACTATGCCGTCGGCGACTGGGTGCTTGTCGAACCTTATACGCATCTGCTGCGCCGCCGCCTTACCCGCAAGACGGTGCTGGAGCGCCGCACCCAGGGCGGCAGGGTCCCGCAGCTGGCCGCGGCCAATGTCGACACACTGTTCATCGTCACCTCCTGCAATGCCGATTTCAACATCGCCCGGCTCGAGCGCTATCTGGCGCTGGCCAACGAGGCCGGCACGACGCCGGTGATCCTGCTGACCAAGGCAGATACAGCTGATGACGCCGAGACGTACTTAACGCAGGCCGCCGCCCTGCAGCGTGGACTGGCCGTGGTGATGCTGAACCCGCGCGTCGCCGATGCCGCAACCGCCCTCGCCGCCTGGTGCGGAGCGGGTCAAACGGTGGCGCTGGTCGGTTCGTCCGGCGTCGGCAAATCGACGCTGGTCAACACGCTGGCCGGCTCGGCGCAGCAATCGCCACAGCTGACCGCGGGCATCCGGGAGCACGATGCCAAGGGCCGCCACACCACCACAGCCAGATCACTGCACGCCATTGCCGGCGGCGGCTGGGTGATCGACACGCCGGGCATGCGCACGCTGCATGTCAGCGACGTCGCCTCCGGCATCGACACGCTGTTTGCCGAAATCACCGAATTGGCCCCGCTGTGCAAGTTCCGCGACTGCACCCATGTCCACGAACCGGGCTGCGCGGTGCAGGCTGCCTTGAAGGCTGGCACGCTCGATCCAGAGCGCCTTGCCCGTTGGCGCAAACTGTCCGAGGAAAACCAAGGCAATACGCCGGTTCAGAGCGGCCCGCGCGGCAACAAATCTCCCGGCGGTCGCCCAAAGCGGCGCTGAGCGGGTAGTGCTTTTTCGGTGCTCCGAATTGGCAGTTTTGCACAGGTCGGGCACCATTCTGTGCCACCTTGATCATTAGTGCCGGCTCATGGTCCTTGGTTTTTTCGGGAAATTTGTCTATTCTTGGCCCGGCACCCCCGGGATAGGCGGTGCGGGCGTGACAGGGGTTGGTTCTGAATTTATCCGGGCGGTACAAACTCGGCACGGATGTTTCGTGCGAGAACTTCGACGGCGAATATGTCGTCCTCAATCTGGCGACAGGGCACTATTTCTCAGTCTCCCGTTCAGGCAGCACCTTGCTCGATGGTCTCGTCAGGGGCTTCGACTTTGCCGAAATGATCGAGACGCTGGCCGCCGCCCAGCCGGCCAAGCGAGACGAGATAGGCGCCTTCGCCGCGCAGATCGCCGGCTACGAAATTGTCATCCCCGACCTCGAAGCATCTACCCTGCCGTTGGCCGCGGACTGGATCAGTGCGGCGCATGAAGCGTCAGATTCCATGCTGCTCGAAGTGTTCGACGATATCGCCGATCTTATCACCGCCGACCCGATCCATGACACCGATGAAGCCGCCGGCTGGCCGATAAAGAAAGAGGCGTAGGTTCGGCCCATGACGCTGGCTGCGCCCGCCTCGACCATCGACGACGGCATAACGCTCCGCAATCTGCTGCCGTTCGCCGCCTCGGCCATCGAGCAGGCGGAAAAGGCCATGGAGCGGATGGCGCCGGCCGCGCGGCTTTCGTTGCACGGTGTCGACGTTTCGCTCTGCTCGCAAGATCCTGGCTATGTCGCGCTGGCCAGCGAACGTCTCTGGCAGAACGGCAACGAAACCGGCCGGCGCGAAGCTTGCCGTATCCTTGTCACCTCGACCGGCATCGATGGATTGATGACGCCGCCGCATTGGGGTCCAGAAGAATTCCACTCGCGGCGCTTTGAGAAAGCGCTGGAGGACAGCTCGTTTCGGGCCGAATTCGATCACGACCGCAAATCCTGGCACATCTTCGATCTCAGCCGGAATATCGGTCTTCTGTGGATGCAGTCGGCGCAAGCCTATGCGCCCTGGGAGCCCGGCTCGCCGCTGCGTGTTTTCCTGCACTGGTTCTACAGCGCCCGTGGCATGCGGCTGACCCATGCCGGCACGCTCGGCCGCAACGGCAAGGGCGCGCTGCTCATCGGTCGCGGCGGATCGGGCAAATCCGGCACCGTCGTCGACGGCATGATGCAAGGGCTGCAGTCCGTCGGCGACGACTATGTCCTGCTCGAGCCAACGGATGGATTTCCGACCGCACGTCCGGTGTTCCGCACGCTCAAGCAGAATGCCGACGGACTTCGCCGCCTCGGCCTTTTCGAAACCATCGGCATTGGCCGCAAGGAGAACTGGCAAGGCAAGTATGAATTCTTCAGCGAAGACCTCGGTGTGCGGATGACGCCGTTGCTCAGCATAAGAGCCCTGCTGGTGCCTCATGTCGCCGAGACGCAGCATACAAGGGTGACGTCGATCTCGCAGGCCAAGGCTATGCTGGCATTGGCGCCATCCGGACTGTTCCAGATGCCCGGCGAGCGCGATAGCGGCGTTGCGCGCTTCGCCGCGCTGGTTCGCTCCCTGCCCTGTTTCGGCCTTGCCCTTGGCAGCCAACCCGGTGACGCATCGCGGGTCATCGGCGATTTTCTGGACGCGCTGCCGTGAGCAAGGTCTCGGTCATCCTGCCGCTCTACAACCGGGCGGCGTTCATCGAAGCAGCGCTTCGCTCGCTGCTTGCCCAACAGGCCGACTGCGATCTCGACATCATGGTCGTCGATGACGGGTCGACCGATGAGGGGCCGGACATCGTACGTGGTCTTGCCGAGCAGCACCCTTGCATCAGGATGGTGCGGACAGAAAACCAGGGCGTCTCCAAGGCGCGCAATGTCGGATTGCGGCAGCTGCCGCCGGATTGCGATTTCGTCACCTTCCTCGATTCCGACGACGTTTCGACCGTCGGCCGGCTGGCCGCCGACCTGGCGGAATTCGATGCGGCGCCCGAGATCGGGCTCACCTATGGCCAGATGACGATGATCGACAGGATCGATCCCGAGACGCTGATGCCGGCGACGGATGCAAACAGCGCCATCATCCGCAGCATCCATGTCGGCGCGGGTATTTTCCGCAAATCGCTGGTCGATCGGATCGGCTTCTTCGACGAGACCCTGCCGCAAGGCGAAGACACGGATTTCCTGCTGCGCGCCTTCGAAACCGGGGTGCCCTACAGGCTGACGGAAACCAACGCGCTCTACTACCGGCAACACGCCGGCAACATGACGCGGGACAAGGAAGCCGTCATCAAGTTCCTCATCCATGCCTTGCGCCGGTCGATCATCCGTCGGCGCGGCAATCCTGATGCACGCATTCCCGAGCATCTGTTCAACATGCAGGCCCTGAAAAACGTCCACTTCGAGGTCGACTGATGAGCGGCTCGCTCGAACCCTACAGCGTGGTCATCCCCGCCTACAATGCTTCGGCGACCATCGGCGAGGCGATCGCGTCGGTGCTCGCGCAAACGGTTCTGCCGGCGGAAATCCTGGTGGTCGACGATGGGTCGACGGACGAGACCGCAGCTCTCGCTTCGCAGGCACACAGGCTGGTGCGCGTCATCAGGCAGGACAATGCAGGCCCCGGCGCGGCGACCACGCGCGGCATGAGCGAAAGCCGGCACGCGCTGATCGCAACGCTCGACGCCGACGATGTCTGGCTTGCGCACAAGATGGAGCAGCAACTGTCGCTATTGTCCGCGCAGGCGCCGACTGACGGTGTCTTTTCGAACCTGGAACTCTTCGGCGAGAGTTCGCTTTCAGGACGCGTTCAGCCGGGTTGGCTCCGCTCCACCATGGTCATCAGGCGCCATGTGTTCGACCGGATCGGGCCGATCATCGACCCACCGGGAAATCGCGGCGACATGGTCGATTGGCTGGCACGGGCCCGCGAGGCGGGATTTCGCCTCGACATGCTGGCGCAAGTGCTGGTTCGGCGGCGTGTGAGCACGACGAGCCTTTCCTACGGGCGCGACCCGCTCAAGGACAAGGGCTATCTCCATATTGCGCGCCAGCGGATCTTGCGTAACCGCGCCGGAAAGCTGCCTGGGTGAGACCGCCCCTGCTTCCGGCACCCAGCCGCGCCTTCCCGACCGGCTGGCACGACCGGCTGATCAAGGCCGCGATCCATGCCGACAACGCCATCGCTTTCGCGCACGCCGATGCCTGGCTGAGGGCCAACGACATCGACATCGCCCCGGCCCGCGACCATCGCCTGCTGGTTGAAATCGCCACGCGCTTCGGACCTCGCCTGAGCGGACATGCGGCCTATCCAAGGCTGGTCGGGCTGCGCCGGATGCTGTGGACCCGCTCGCAAATGGGGCTGCGCGAGATCATGCCGGCGCTGTCGGCCATGGCCGACGCCGGCGCAAGACCGCTGCTGATAAGGGAGGCCGCGCGCCTTGCCGAGACGAACGATGCCGACACGCGCATTGCGCGCGACATCGACATCCTGGTTCATCCCGACGAGATCGGAACCGCCTTCGACAGTCTGCTTCGTCGCGGCTGGATGCCCGTCCAGAGCGTCAGCCCGCTTTATGTGCGCGAGCATCTGCCATCGATGCGCGGCGTCAGGCTTTTCAAGGACGAAGTCGGCGACATTCTTCTCCACAACCGGCCTTTCCCTCCCGGCAGGGGCAGTATCGGCGACGACGCTAGCTTGCGCGAACGCGCACGACCGGCCTCGCTTGGGAAACTCGCTTTGTGGCTGCCTTCGCCAGAGGACGGCCTTGCGCTGGCCATCGCCGATAGCGGCATTGCCGGACAGACGCGCAGCGACTGGCTCGTCGACGCCGCGGCGATCCTGTCGCGCCATAGGATCGACTGGCAGCGCTTCGAAGCGGTCGTCGCATCCCGCCGGTTGCAGGCCCCGGCGCTGTTGGCACTTGCCTACCTTAGTGCTGAGGCCGGACTGCCCGTCCCCACGCAGGTCATGACTGCGCTGTCGGAAGCGGGCATGGCGCGGCCGCTCTCCTACCTGCTGGCTTCAGCTGAGGCGCGGCCAAGGGATGGTGCCGGCATTGCCACGAAGGCACTGCAGGGCGTAGCACGGCTGCTGCGCAAACGCGCCGCCGGCCAGGAAATGCCGCGCGCGCCGGATCGGCTTTTGGCGGTCCGCGGCGTCGCGGCAAGCGACGGCGACCCTTCGCCTCCAACCGTCGAGCAACGCATCGCGATACCCCCGAAGCTTGGCGCCGGGCCAGTGCATTTCCACGCCGTGCTGCGCCTTGCCGTGCCACCGGTGCGCCGCCGGATCGAATTCGAGCTCAACACCGCTACGCGCCATATCTGTCGCGTCCGCTACCGCAAATGGACAAGGGGATCCCACCCGATCACGCTGGTCATTGACGGTGAGATCGACATCCTGCCCGGCGAGACCGAGCTGATCCTGATGTCGCGCCCGGCCAGGCTCGTTCGCGGCGATGGCGGCCCGGCAAGGAAGGCACGCTACGATGCCTTGCCCTTTTCGAGCATTGCCCTTGAACTCGGCGGAGGGCCGCCGGGACAGGCCCTGCCGCAAAGCCTGCGGGGCGAACCGTGAAGCTCTGGAAGCTGAGAGCCAGATATTACACCTACCGGCGCCGGCTCTGGATCCGCTGGATCGGCCTCTACAGCAGCGTGATGCTGTGGCGACATGGGCCGATGCTTCTGGATCCTGACGCCAGGATCGTGCTGAGCGTCCGCTACAGCGTGCATTTCCTTGGCGGCAAGGAGGGTTGGGTGGTGAAGCGCAAGCTCAGTCCGCAAGACCATCTGGCCTGGCTCTTCGACAGCGACAGGCTGCAGCAACGCCTGACGTTTTTCTCCACCATCCTGTTGCCGTCGCTGCTCACCCAGGATCTGCCGATGCTGCGCGGGCGCCGCGAACTGGTCATCTACGTCTCGGAAGGGCTTCCGCCGTCGCATCGTGAGCTGCTCGAAGCGACGCTTGCGCCTTACGACTGGGCGCGGATCGTGCCCGTTCCCATCGGCGCGATGGACTATCCTGACGTTGGGCCCGATGAGCCGCACGCACATCTGCGCATCGACGATGACGACGCCTTGTCGCGCGATTTCCTGAGCCGCCTGTCGGCCTATGTGCGGCCGGCATTCCACGGCCACATCATTACCCATCCCAATGGCTACTTCGCCGGTTTCGACGACGCCGGGGTCCTGCTTCTAAGGCAGTTCCGGATTCCGATGATCGCCATGGGCTTCGCCTACATCGTCGCGCCGGGAACGAGGTTTCGGTCCGTCTACGAGGTCGGTCCGCATTTCGACGCCTATCGCAGCGCGCCGACCATCATCGCCGACAAAAGACCCGCCTACGTCCGCACCGTGCATCCCGGACAATCAATGTACCCGCAGACCAAGTTCAGCGGCGATCCAGCCACCACGCTGCAAGACGTCCAGCGCTACATCGAATTCAACCCCGACGCACTGCGCCCGCAGGGATAGTCCGGAGCCAGCGGCCCGGAAACGCACACAGTAATGGCGAAAAGCAAATCGCAGCATTAATTGCCTGACACGAACTCGTCACGTCGTCTCCCGCAAGATCACGGTCGGCTCCATCACCACCATCCGGCGTGGATGCGTGGGGTCGTCGAGAAAATCGATCAGCGCGCCGATCGCGAGGTAGCCGGCCTCGGAAATGCGCCGTTCGATCGTCGACAGCGGCCGCACCAGCAACGGTGCGATGTAGATGTTGTCGAAACCCATCACCGCGCAGTCCTCGGGAACGCTCAAACCGCGCTCGCGCAGCGCGACCGTCGCCCCCATCGCCAGCATGTCGCTCATGCAGCACATGGCCGAAAAACTGGTGCGGTCGAGCAGTGTGCGCGTCGCCAGCAATCCGAAGCGATGATTGAAGGCGCCGCACTCGATCAGGTCGAGATCGACCGGCAGCCCGGCCTCGCGATGCGCCCGCTCGTATCCCGCCCGTCTGACCTTGGTGTTCGACGCCGAGGGATTGCCGCTGACGAAGGCTATGCGCGTGTGTCCGGCCTCGATCAGATGGCGGGCCGACAGGAAGGCGCCCTGCTCGTAGTCCGTATCGATGCGCGCCGCCAGACACTCGAGATCCGGCACTTCGCGATCCATCGAGATCAGAGGAATCCGAAGCCGGTCCAGAAGCTTCGCGTCCGGGATCAGGTCGCTGGCCGCAAGCACGATGCCGTCGACGCCGTGGCCGGCGAGGAAGGTCAGATGCGCTGCCTCCTTTTCGGCATCGCTGTCGGAATTGCACAGTATGGTCGAATAGCCGCGCTCACGCGCCGCCTGGTCGCAGGCGCGCACCAGCTCGGTGAAATAGGCGTTGAGAATATCCGGCACGATGACACCGATGACGCGCGAACTGCGGGTGATCAGCGAGCGGGCAATCGAGTTCGGCGTGTAGTTGAGCTCCTTGACCAGCGACCAGATTTTCTCGCGGGTCTGCTCGCCGATCGACTGGTCTTTCCGATTGAGGACCTTGGAGACCGTTGCTGCCGTCACGCCTGCCAGCCGGGCGATATCTTTGATCGTTGTTGCCACATTCCCTCGCCACTCGACGAACAATGGCCTGTCTCCAGTCGCCATCGACCGTCGTCACGCGACTAGCACGGATCGCGATCCCGACAAACAGGTCGCCTTCTCCATAACTCAGACTGCCGATTTGACATAAGCCAAATAATCATCTAGGTAAACGTTTACCTACGTTGTTTCAGCGCTGTTTTCGGTCAATGGGCGGTCTGCTGCCCGTGCCGGATGGGAGGACTTATGCGTTTTCGAACCAGCATGCATCGAGAGGATTTCTGAATGCCGAAGGCGCTGGAGTCACACAGCACTGCCGGATCGCAAGAATCCGCTCCGATCAAACTGTCGATCGAGAACCTCAATGTCCGTTTCGGATCGGTCGTTGCGCTCAGCGATGTCAGCCTCGATATCGCCAATGGCGAATTCGTCTGCATTCTCGGCGCCTCGGGCTGCGGTAAGAGCACGCTGTTCAACGTTGTATCTGGCTTGCTCAAGGCAAGCTCCGGAAAGATCGTGCTCGACGGCCAGGATGTCAGCAACCGCCCCGGCCAGGTCGGCTACATGCTGCAGAAGGATCTGATGCTGCCCTGGCGAACCGTGCTCGGCAACATCACGCTGGCCGCCTCGCTGACGCGCGGCGCCACTTCGCAAGACCGCACCGAGGCGGCCGAGCTTGCCAGCCGCTACGGCCTCGGCGAGTTCCTCAATCACTATCCGCATGCGCTGTCCGGCGGAATGCGCCAGCGCGTCGCCATGATGCGCACCATCGTCGCGGGACGGCAGGTGATGCTGCTTGACGAGCCCTTTGGCGCGCTCGACGCGCAGACCCGTCTCGGCATGCAGCAATGGCTGCTGCAGCTCTGGCGCGACCTCAAGCGCACCATCCTGTTCGTCACTCATGATGTCGACGAGGCGATCTTTCTCGCCGACCGGATCGTGGTGATGACGCCACGCCCCGGCCGCATCGCCGAGATCCTCACCGTCGACCTGCCACGGCCCCGGCCGCTGGAAGTGCTGACGACCGACACTTTCGTCGGTCTGAAGCGGCAGATCATGCAGCACCTCTATCACTGACTTCGGGGCATTCGGGAGCAACGCGATGAACACACGTTTTGGGGCGGCGGCGGGACCTTTCCTGATCTGGGTCGTAGCCATGGTGCTGATCCTGGTCGCCTGGCAGGCGCTGGTTTGGGTCTCGGGCCTGCCGCCCTATGTCATTCCACCGCCCGCACTCGCCTTCTCGACGCTGTTCGACAACTGGCCGCGGCTCTCGGTGCTGACGGGTCAGACGCTCTACGAAACCGCAATCGGTTATGTCATCGGCGCCCTGATCGGCTTTGTGCTGGCGCTCGCCATGGGGCAGATCCGCGTCGTCCAGCGCCTCGTCATGCCGGCGCTGATCATCTCGCAGGCGGTGCCGATCGTCGCCATCGCCGCCCCTTTGGTCATCATCTTCGGCTTCGGCCTGATGCCCAAGCTGATTATCGTCGCCTGGATCGTGTTCTTCCCGGTGGTGGTCAATGTGCTGGACGGACTGGCGTCCGTCGACCGCGACATGCTGAACCTCGCCCGCTTGATGGGCGGCGGAAGCCTACGCACCTTCGCCATCGTCAAATTGCCGGCCTGCATCGGCCCACTGTTTTCTGGCCTGAAGATCGGCGCCACCTATGCGGTGACTGGCGCCGTCATCGGCGAATGGACGGCGTCGTCCAAGCAGGGCCTCGGCACCTATCTCCTCACCGCCAACGCGCAGATGAACACGGCCGGCGTCTATGCCGCCATGCTGCTTCTCACAGTCATCGGCGTCGGCTCGTTCCTGCTCGTCTTCGGGCTCGAAGTGCTGGCGACGCCCTGGCGCTCACGCTCAATCGCACCGGCATGGGCGCAGTGGAAGCCGGCGCAAGCCGCCGCGTGAAATCGCCGCCAATTTTCAACCAGTCGACAACAACCAAAAAGGGGAATGCAATGCACTGTGCTTACACCAAAATGATCTCGGCAACCGTTGGCCTGCTGGCGCTCGGCGCTGCCTTCGCCGCGGCGCCGGCCACCGCCGCCGACCTCACCACGGTTCGCTTCGTCTATGACTGGGCGAGCGCCGATTTCGAGCTGATCCCGACGCTGGTCGCCCAGCAGAAGGGCTTTTATGAAGCCGAAGGCATCAAGGTCGATGTCATCTTCCCGCCGGACTCGCAGACCACCGCCCGGCTGCTCGCCGTCGGCCAGGCTGAGATCGGCTTCGAGGCCACGACGGACGTCGTCTTTGGCGCTTCGCAGGGCATCCCAATCACCTCGATTGGCCTCTACACCAAGAGCAACAATTGGGGCCTGTTCGGCCGCCCCGGCGAGCCGCTGTCGCTCGACAACCTGAAAGGCAAGTCGATCGCCATCTACACCGACTCCTGGACCAAGGCGATGATGCCGTTCGTGCTCAAGGCCGCCAAGCTGACCGAGGACGACGTCAAGTTGATCATCGCGCAGGATTCCGACACCAATCTGCTGCTCGCCGGCAAGATCGACATCGCCACCAACACCGAAAACTATCTGGTGCCGCAGGTGCAGGAGACGCTGAAGAAGGATCCGACCAGCCTCATCGGCAAGGCCGCCGGCGCCCCCGACGTTCCGGTTTGGACCTACACCGCATCCACCGCCTACCTCGCCGAGCATGGCGACATCGCCAAAAAGTGGATGCGCGCCACCATCAAGGGAACCGAGTGGGCCGCAGAGCATCCCGAGGAAGCCGCCGAAATGTTCACCAAAGCTTATCCGGAAGGCGGCAGCCTCGCCTACAACATCTCCGGCTGGAAGCTGACCGCCGCCCTGATGAAGGGCGACACCGGCTACATGATGCAGGAAGACAAGAACTGGCTGCCGATTGCGCAGGCGCTGAAGGACACCGACCAGATCAAAGAGGTCCTTCCCGCCTCGAAATACTACACCAACGAGCTGCTGAAGTAGGCGCTGCGGCACTCCCAGACCAAGGGGCCATCCTGACCAGGATGGCCCTTTTTGCCCATACAGAACGAATGGAATTTCAAGCATGGCCAAGAGCAGAATTATCCTCGATTGCGACCCCGGCGTCGACGACGCCATCGCGCTCCTTTTGGCCTTTGCCTCGCCCGACGAGATCGAGATCGTCGGCATCACCACGGTGATCGGCAACGTCTCGCAGCCGGCGACGACCCGCAACGCATTGCGCATCACCGCTATGGCCAATCGCAGGGATATTCCGGTCTATGCCGGCTGCAGCCGGCCGATCATTTTGCCGCACGAACAAAGAGGCGCCTCGGTGCACGGCACCGATGGCCTTGGCGATCTTGGCGTGCCCGATGCCACGCACACGGTGCAGGACCAGCATGCGGTCGACTTCATCATCGATACCATCCTGCGCGAGCCCGGCCAGATCACGCTGTGCCCCATCGGGCCGATGACCAACATCGCGCTGGCGCTGATCAAGGAGCCGTCCATCGCCGGCAAGATCAAGGCCATCGCCTTCATGGGCGGCGCCGCCTTCAGCCCCGGCAACACCGCGACCGATGCCGAGTTCAACATCTGGATCGATCCGCATGCAGCACAAGTGGTGCTGTCGTCCGGCATCCCGATGACGATGTTCGGCCTCGACGTGACCCGCCACGCGACGCTGACCAAGGCGCGGTTCGACCAACTCGAACGCGACGCCAGCCCGATCATGAAAACCGCCATCGCCATGATGCGCCATTACGGCAGCGGCGACACCAGCCTACACGACCCCTGCGTGATGGCGTTCCTGATCGACCCCAGTTTGTTCAGGGGCGTCGACGCGGTGATCGAGGTCGACTGCGATCAGGCCGGTTCCTATGGCCGCACGCGGGCGGTCGAAAACAGCGCCGGCAAGGGCCAGCCGGTGCATGTCATCACCGAGGTTGATGATGAGCGGCTGTTCCAGTTGATCGACCAGCGGCTGCGGCTTTTGTAGTCCGCCGGAAGCCGCTATCTGACAAGACACAAGCCAGCGCTGTGCCCTGTTAGGCCGCAGCGATCACAGCGATGGAAACTCGCAATCCGGGAATACGCACGGGCAGTTTCGCTCCCTGGCGCGCCGGCGGGTTTTCGGGAAACCATTTGACCCATTCTTCGTTCATGCCGGCGAAGTCGGCCTCTTCAAGCACGATGACCGTTGCGCTGACGATCTGGGAAAGCGATGACCCGGCAGCGACGAGAATGGCCGAGATGTTCTTCAGGCACTGCGCGGTCTGTTCCTGGATCGTGGCGCCAACGATCGCTCCCGTCAGCGGATCATAGGGACCTGTCCCCGACACGAAGATCAGGCCGGCTGCCTTCACGGCCTGGCTGTAAGTAGGCGGCGCTTTTGGTGCCTGGGCTGTTCGGATGATTTCAATGGACATGGAGAGGTCCCTCCTTCGAGCAGGTGCGAAGGTATCCGCCGCATGCAGGCCTGGCAACGCTGCCGCCATCTGCGCTTCGATAGCGCGTCTACTCTCCGCACAAGAGCGCGCCCGCATAATCCCTTGGGGTTATGGCCGAGCTGCGCCGGCTAAGTCATGCTCCATCTCAACTTCGAGAAATGCGACCGGACGCCTGCTCTTCTGGCAGCCTCCGGAAAAAGCATCGGACACAAGCTTCCCGGAGGCGGAACAATGCAAGACACTGTCAAACTCGACCGCGCGCTCGGACTCTGGTCCGTCGTGCTTTTCGGCCTGGCCTACATGACGCCGATGATCGTCTTCGGCACCTTCGGCGCGCTTGCCGCGGCAAGCCAGGGCACCACCGCCATGGCCTATCTCGTGGCGGCCGCGGCCATCCTGCTCACTGCCATCAGCTATGGCGTCATGGCGCGCGTCTATCCGGTCGCCGGCTCGGCCTACACCTATGCCCGCCGCTCGATCAGCCCCAGCATCGGCTTCCTCGTCGGCTGGGCGGTGCTGCTCGACTATTTCTTCCTGCCGATGGTGATCTGGCTGATCGGCGCCGCCTATCTCACCTCGGCTTTCCCCGCGGTTCCGGCTTGGGTGTGGATCGTCGGTTTCATCGCGGTGACGACCATCGTCAACGTCGTCGGCATCGCTTTCGCCAACCGCATCAACTTCATCCTGATGCTGGTGCAGCTCGGCGTGCTCGTCGCCTTCCTGGTGCTGGCCGCCCGCTATGTGGTGGCGCTGAATGGCCCCGGTGGCCTGGTTTCGGTCACACCGTTCTTTAGGGAAGGCGTGCCGTTCTCGGCCTCGGTGGCGGGTGCCGCGATTGCCGCCTATTCCTTCCTCGGCTTCGACGCCGTGTCGACGCTGACCGAGGAGACCAGGGATGCCAGGCGCACCATGCCGAAGGCGATCCTGATCATCGCGCTGGCCGGCGGCCTGATCTTCATCGCCTCGGCCTACATCACCCAGCTTGCCCATCCCGGCGCCGACTTCGTCTCGGTCGACGCCGCCGCCACCGAAATCGCCAAGGCGATCGGCGGCGACCTGTTCGTGACCATCTTCTTGGCAACGCTGGTCGTGGCGCAGTTCACCTCCGGCCTTGCAGCTCAAGCCAGTGTCGGCCGGCTGCTTTACGCCATGGGCCGCGACACCGTGCTGCCGGCCTCGTTCTTCGGCAATCTGCATCCGAAGTGGCACACGCCGATCCTCAATTTGATCCTGGTCGGCGCCATCGGCCTCGCGGCGCTGACCATGGACGTCACCACTTCGACCTCCTTCATCAATTTCGGCGCCTTCCTCGCCTTCACCGCCGTCAACGTCTCGGTGATCGCGCTCTATCTCAAAAGCGACCAGCAGGTGCGCTCGCTCGGCATGCTGATCGGGCTGATCGTCCCGGCGCTGGCGGCGGTCTGCGACCTCTTCCTGCTGTGGAACCTCGACGAGCACGCCAAGGTGCTCGGCCTGGTCTGGCTGGCCGTCGGCGTCGCCTATCTCGCCTACCTCACCCGCTTCTTCCAGGTCGCGCCGCCGGAGATGGATTTCGCCGAATAGGCTAATTGAGAAACAGGCGGAACAGTTCCGCCTGGCTCGATATTGCGAGCTTCGAATAGATCTGCCGCCGATGCACCTTCACTGTGTTCGGCGACAGCGACAGCACGGCGGCGAGCGAGAGGTTGGAGTGCCCTTTAAGCACCAAGGTGACGATCTCGAGCTCGCGGCGGGTCAGCAGCGGATGCTCGATCCGCGCCGCAGGGGTCGCGTCCTTGATGTCGAGCGAGAGGCCAGGCACATGAAACCAGTGCCGTGCCGCGAGCGCGCAGACGATGGGCGCGGCGGATCTCAGCCGTGCCAGCTCGTCTTCGGCGAACAGCGGCGCAGCACCCGTGCGCGACAGCGACAGCACGCCGGCAAAGCCATTCTCCAGCTTCAGCACAAAACCGATCTCGTCGCCGATCTCGGTGGTGGCGTAGTGCCGCCGGAAATATTCGGTGTGCAGGAAATCGTCGGGCGCGAGTTCGCGCATGACGATCATGCGCTCGCTGCCGTCGCCGCGCACCGCGTCGTAGAACGGGTCCAGCACATAGGCGCCGGCGAGATAGCGGTCGACGATGATCGAACGCTCGGCGACGATCTTCTCATTGTAGAGGTCGAAGGCGCGGCCGGCGGGCGAATAGAGAAAACCGTTCATCATCTGGAAGGGCGTAAGCAGCCGCAGCGCCGCCGCCAGCGCATCGGGAAATCCACGCGCGCCGATGGCGGCTGCCGCGGTACCGAGGCCGGCATTCCACGCATCGAAGGACGGAGGCGAACCTCTGGCGGCGGGTTTCATCGAAACGACAGGTCTCGTAGCGGCGGCATCGGCGAGATTGCACAGGTCCGCCCGACCAGCACAAGGAGAACCTCGCCATGAGCCATCCGCTGGACCTCAACGCCGTCGCGATCGCCGACGGCATCCGCTTGGGTGCCTTCAGCGCCGAGACGATTGTGGGCGAGTCCATCCGCCGTGCCAAGGCGGTCAGCGCAACCCTCAATGCCTTCGCCGTCATCCGCGAGGAGCAGGCACTGGAAGCGGCACGCCTCACCGACCGCGCGGTGGCGCGTGGCGAAGCGACCGGGCCGCTGCATGGCGTGCCGTTCGCGGCCAAGGATCTGACGCCGACCGTCGGCGACCTGACGACGCTGGGCTCGTGGACGAAAGGCGATTGGGTACCGACCGAGACGGCGCTCTGCGTCCGCCGCCTGCAAGCGGCCGGCGCCATCCTGATCGGCAAGACGACGACACCGGAATTCGCCTTTTCCAGTTTCACCAACAGCCCGCGCTGGGGCGTGACCCGCAACCCGTGGAATCCGGAGCGTACCAGCGGCGGCTCTTCCGGCGGCGCTGGTGTAGCCGTCGCGACAGGTGTGGTGCCTTTTGCCGAGGGCACGGATATGGGCGGCTCCGTGCGCATTCCTGCAGCCTTCTGCGGTGTCGTCGGGCTGAAGCCGAGCCTCGGCCGCATCCCGATGACCATCCTGCCCAGCGTGTTCGACAACATCTCGCATTTCGGCCCGCTGGCGCGCAGCGTCGGTGATGCCACTGCCTTCATGGAAGCCACCGCGGGCGGCAGCGACGAGGACATCTCCTCGCTGCCGATCGGCTTTGACGGCGCGGCGGCGCGGTCGGGCGGGCTCCAAGGCAAGCGCTTCGCGCTGTCGCTCGACCTCGGCTACTACCAGATCCAGCCGCAGGTCGAAGCCGTGATCCGACAGGCCGTCGCCGAGATGCGCAGCGCGGGGGCCGTAGTCGACGAGGTGCCGATGGGCTGGACGCGCGCCGTTAACGACGAATGGTTCGATCTCTGGTGCGTCTTCATGTCGGCCTTCTTCGGCGATGAGCTTGCCGACCATCGCCACCACATGGACCCGTCGGTGGTCTCGATGATCGAACGCGGGCTGGCGATGAATGCGACCACATACAAGCGGGTCGAATTGCTGCGCACGTCGATGTGGCGGGACATGGCGCGGCTTTTCGAACGCTATGACGCGCTGCTGTGCCCGACCTGCGCCATCACGGCGCCGCCGGTGAGCGAGACCGACGACGACTACGTTGCGACCCTGCCCGACGGCCGCTTCAACGGGCTCGACCTGACCTGCCCCTTCAACATGCTGCCGCAACTGCCGGCGCTGTCGCTGCCTGTCGGATTGGCGGCGGATGGGTTGCCGGTTGGGTTGCAGATTGTTGGACGGCGGTTTGCGGATGAAGAGGTGCTGTCGATGGCGGTGGCGGTGGAAGCGCGGCTGAGAGTCGATGGCTTCAATGCGGATCGGTTTGCCGCAGCAACCAATTAGGGCAGCGCCAGCCCCCACTCCGTCTCGGCTTCGCCGAGCCACCTCTCCCCCATGTCCATGGGGGAGAGGAAACGCTAGCTTTTCGATGGAAAGGAAACCCAAGTTTTTCGAGGCCGAGCCCTCTCGCGATTAGCATTTCCTCTCCCCCACGAATGTGGGGGTAGAGGTGGCTCGGCGAAGCCGAGACGGAGTGGGGGAACGCCGTAGGGAATTGCCATTGCCGCTGAACCACAGCTGCCCCCTCACCCAAACCGCGCCGCCGTCCAAGCCCCAGCAGCGGCATTCGACTCCACCGCCGCAGCAACAAACTTCACCCCCCGCGCACCATCCACAACATCCGGCACTTGCGCCGCACGTGCCGCATCGACCACCCCACCCGAGCGATGCACCCGAATAATATCCGCGGCGTCGCGGTAGAAATTGGCGAAGGCCTCGATATAGCCTTCCGGATGCGCCGCCGGCATGCGCGACACGCGCTGGGCTTCCGCAGTCGAGCCATGGCCGCCGCGCACCAGCGTGCGGGTCTCCTCGCCATAGACGGAGAAGCGCAGTTCCTCCGGTCGGCCGCCCGACCATTCGAGGCCGGCTTTGTCGCCATAGATGCGCACGGACAGATCGTTGTAGTGGCCGGGCGAGGTCTGGCTGGCCAGGATGGTGCCACGCGCGCCGCCGGTCCAGCGCACCAGCACATGCGCATTGTCGTCGAGCCGCCGTCCGGGCACGGCGGTGAACAGATCGGCCGACACAGCCTCGGCTTCGCAGCCGGAGATATAGCTTGCCAGGTTGAAGGCGTGCACGCCGATATCGGCCAGCACCGCCGACTGCCCGGCGCGCGCCGGATCGGTGCGCCACTCCGCCTGCTTCTGGCCTTCGGCGTCGATCGGCCTCGTCAGCCAGTCCTGGATGTAGGCGCCATGCACCGACACGATCCGCCCGAGTTCGCCCGCCGACATCATCTCGCGCGCCTGGCGAACCATGGCGTAGCCGGTGTTATTCAGCGTGACGACGAAGCGTCGCTTCTTCGCCTGCGCCAACGCCACCAGTGCCTCGGCATCGGCTAGCGTCGTCGACAGCGGCTTGTCGCAGATCACGTCGATGCCGGCTCCGAGGAAGGCGGTGGCGATCGGCGCGTGCAGATGGTTGGGCGTGACGATGACCACCGCCTCGATGCCGTCTGGCCGCGCCGCTTCAGCCCGCGCCATGGCGCGATAGTCGTCATAGCTGCGCTCCGGCGCGATGCCTATCTCGGCCGCAGAGGCGGCGGCGTTTTCCGGGTCGGACGACAGCGCGCCGGCGACCAGCACGATCTGGTCGTCGAGCCGCATGGCCAGCCGATGCACGGCGCCGATGAAAGCGTTGCGGCCGCCGCCGACCATGCCGACCCTGAGCCGCTTGCCCGCCGATCCATCCGATGTTGCGTAGACCATGTTTCCTCCCAGGAAGGACTGTTTTGTTGCCGTCGTCGAATTCTGTCGCGCCCCCCTCTGTCCTACCGGACATCTCCCCCACAAGGGGGGAGATCGGCTGCCACAGCGGCCTTCGCCAATCTCAGGCGTTGCAAGAGGGGAGCCGAAGGCGAAACTGCCAATCTCCCCACCCGTGGGGGAGATGTCCGGCAGGACAGAGGGGGGCGCCGTAGAGCGCTGCTTTTGACTGTTCGCATCAGTCACCACTTCGAACACGATTTCCAATTTTCATATTGTAAAACGATCGTACCGCGCTAGCCTGAAATCATGAGTGGGGCAAGCAAGGCGTCTGGGCGATCCAGTACCGACGAGGCGGCGACGCGCAAGCGCGGGCGCTCTCTGGCGGCACTCGGCTACATCCAGCCGCAGACCTATGAGGAGCTGCGCGCGGTGCTGTCGTCGGGCACGGTGCATTTCCCCAAGCGGTTGCGCCAGGTGGCGATCTTCCTGTGGCAGCACCCGAGCGATGTCGCGCTCGGCACCATCGCGCAGGTGGCGGCGCAGGCCGGCGTGCAGCCCTCGACGCTGGTGCGCTTTGCCCAGATCTTCGGCTATTCCGGCTTTTCCGATTTTCAGGGCCTGTTCAAGGAACACATCAAGGGATCGTGGCCGGAAGGCCGTGGCGAGCCGCGCACCGAGACCGAGCCCAACCTGCATTTCCTGCGCGGCATGGTCGGGGCATCGCAGGCCTCGCTCGGCCGCATCGAGGCCGGCTTCGACGTAAAGAGTTTCGACAAGATGGTGGCACTGCTGGCGGACGCCGAGCTGATCTATGTCATCGGCTCCAAGCGCGCCTTTCCGGTCACCGCTTATCTGTCGCTGACCCTGTCACAGCAGGGCGTGCGCAACGTGCTGGTCGACAATGTCGGCTCCTCGGCACTCGATCAGATCGGCTGCATCGGCGGCCGGGATGCCGTGCTGGCGGTCTCGTTCAGCCCCTACAATTCGATCACGCCCGACCTCGTGGCGGTGGCGCATGAGCGCAAGGCCCGCATCGTCACCATCACCGACAGCACCTTCAGCCCGCTGATCCCGCTGTCCGACAGCTGGCTGGAAGTGGTGGAATCCGACTTTGCCGGCTTTCGCTCGCTAGCGGCGTCACTCGCTGTAGGAATGGCGCTGGTCCATGGGGTGGCGGCACGGCGCGGCGAATGAATGTTGATCGAGTTTTCGACTTGTGACGGCGACCATGAATAGCCGAAGTCAGCGCTGCCCCTCATCGCCCTGCCGGGCACTTCTCCCCGTATAGTGACGGGGAGAAGGGGCTGGCCGCAACGCTGGCACTCTTCTTGCGACGCGGATGGTTGGCGAAGGCGGCGATGAGAGCGCCCCTCTCCCCGTCACTATACGGGGAGAGGATGCCGGCAGGCAGGTGAGGGGCGCTGACTTCGGCGATTGGCGTGCCATCAAGCACAACTGGCACAATTGACTATCCAGAATTTTCATTCCATATCTTCAGAAATAGAAACTTTGTTCCGGGAGGAGGAATGGAGATCCGGCTGGACGGCAAGGTGGCTTTGGTCACCGGGTCGACGCAAGGCATTGGCCGCGCCATTGCCGAGACGCTTGCGCGCTCCGGTGCGGCCGGCCTTCTGGTAACCGGCCGCGAGAAGAAGCGTGGCGAGGCCGTGGCGGCTGAGCTTTCGCAATTGGGCACGCCGACCATCTTCGTCGCCGCCGATCTCGCTGACCCGGCAACCCCCGCCCTTTTGGCGCAGGCCTGCATCGAGCGCTTCGGCCGCATCGACGCTCTCGTCAACGCCGCCGGGCTGACAGACCGCGCCTCCTTCCTCGACGCCAGCCTCGACGACTGGGCCTCACTGTTCGCCGTCAACGCGCGCGCGCCGTTCTTCCTGATGCAGGCGGCCATTGCCGACATGAAGAAGCGCGGCCAGGGCGGAGCGATCGTCAACATCCTGTCGATCAACGCCCATTGCGGCTCGCCGGAGCTCGCCGTCTACTCCGCCAGCAAGGGTGCGCTGGCGACGCTGACCAAGAACGCCGCCAACGCCCACCGTTTCGACCGCATCCGCGTCAACGGCATCAATGTCGGCTGGACCGACACGCCGGCCGAACGCGTCATGCAGGCCGAGACGCTTGGCAACGGCCCGGGCTGGCTCGACAAGGCCAGCGCCGCGCAGCCCTTCGGCCGGCTGCTGACGCCGAACGATATCGCCAGCCTCGCCGTCTTCCTGCTTTCCGACGCTGCCGGGCCGATGACCGGCGCCGTGATCGACCAGGAGCAGGCGGTGATCGGGGCGAACCGGTGAGCGCCGTCGAAACGCTCGGGCCCGAATTGCTCGACCGTTTGCCGGCATCGGTCCAGACACCGTCCTATGACCGCACGATGCTGGCGCCCGGCATGGCGCATCTCGGCGTCGGCGCCTTCCACCGCTGCCACCAGGCCGAATACACCGACGATCTCATCTCGCTGCGCTTCGACCGCTGGGGCATTGTCGGCATCAACATCCGCCCGCCCAGCCTTGCCGACACGCTGGGACGGCAGAGCGGGCTCTATACCAGGCTGATCCGCGAAAACAGCCACATCGAGGCGCGCGTCATCGGCAGCATCGTCAGGGTGGTCGACAGCCAGGAAAGTGCCACACCGGCGCTCGGCGTGCTGGTGTCGCCCGACATCGAACTGGTGACGATGACTGTGACCGAAAAGGGCTATTGCCATATCCCGTCGAGCGGCGAACTCGATCTCGGCCATCCCGACATCGTCCACGACCTCGCCAACCCGGAGACGCCGCGCAGCGTGCCTGGCCTGCTGGTGCGGGCGCTGGAGCTGCGCATGGCCACGCATGGAAGGCCACTGACGCTGCTCTCCTGCGACAACATTCCTGCCAATGGCATCATCCTCGGCAGTGTCGTGCGCAGCTTTGCCGAACGGCGCGGCAATGGGCTGGCGGATTGGATCGCAGCCAATACCGCCTTCCCTTCGTCCATGGTCGACCGCATCGCGCCGGCGGTGACGCAGGATGATCTCGACAGTGTTGAGCAGTGGTTCGGCTACCGCGATGCCGTCGTCGCTGTTGGCGAGCCGTTCCGGCAATGGGTGATCGAGGAAAAGTTTGCCGGCCGCATGCCGCGCTGGGATCTGGTCGGCGCCACTTTCGTTGACGATGTCACGCCCTTCGAGCATCTCAAGATGCGGGTGCTGAACGGCGCCCAGACATCGCTTGCCACGCTCGGCGTGCTTGCTGGTCTCGAGCACACATCGGATGCCATGGCCGACCCGCTGCTGTCGGACTTCATCAGGCGCATGCTGGTCGAGGAGACTGTGCCGACGCTGATGCCGGTATCCGGCATCCTGCCGCTCGCCTATGTCGAGCAGAGCCTTGCCCGGCTGAAGAACACCGCGATCCGGCATCGCAATCACCAGATCGCCACCGACGGTTCGCAGAAGATCGTCCAGCGCCTGCTCAACCCGATCCGCGACCGGCTGAGCCAGGGCGCCAGCATCGGTCTTTTGTCGGTGCCGGTTGCCGGCTGGATGGCCTACCTCATCCAGGCCTCAGAGCGCTTCGGCAAACACTGGCCGGGGTCGGACCCCTATGCGGATAAGGTCGCCGCGATCGCCGACGCCACAGGGCGCGATGCACAGGCGCTGGCATCCGCCATCCTTGCCATCGACGGGATATTCGACCCCGGCCTTGCCGCCGACGAGACGTTCCGCGCGGCCGTGACATCGGCGCTGGGCGACCTGCTTTCGGACGATCCGATGGCGGCCGTGCGGCACAGTCTTGAACAAGATGAGGTCGCACGGTTGAAGCGATCCAAACAATCGGCATTATAGGATTTGGCCGTGAAGCCACGACCAGGGGAGGCACTATGAAACTTGGACTGCTCACCGCGCCGTTTGCGGAGACGCCGCTTGGCGAGGTCGCCGGCTGGGCGCATTCCGTCGGCTTCGAGGCGCTGGAGATCGCCTGCTGGCCGAAGACCTCTGGCGCGACGCGGCGCTATGCCGGCACCAGCCATATCGACGCCGCTTCAACCTCGTCCGCGCAGGCGAAAGAAATCGTCGCGTCGCTGACCGAGAAGAAGCTGACGGTCTCCGGCCTTGGCTATTATCCGAACCCGCTGCATCCGGACCCTGCGCACCGCGAGGCGGTCATCGGCCATCTGAAGAAGGTCATCGTGCTGGCCGCCATTATGGATGTGTCCGTCGTCAACACCTTCTGCGGTGGCGATGCCTCGAAGACCGTCGACGTCAACTGGCAGGACGCGCTGAAAGTCTGGCCCGAGATCGTCGCCTATGCGCGCGACCACGGTGTAAAACTCGCCTTCGAAAACTGCCCGATGATCTTCAGCTATGACGAATGGCCGGGCGGGCACAACATCGCCTATTCGCCGCAGATCTGGCGCCGCATCCTGGAGGCCTGGGGCGGTGAGGTCGGCATGAACTTCGACCCCTCGCATCTGGTCTGGCAGATGATCGACCAGGCCCGTTTCATCAGGGAATTCGGTCCCTACATGCTGCATGTCCACGCCAAGGACCTGATGATTGATCATGATGGTTTGTTTGAGCGCGGAATCCTCTCGGCCGGGATAGGCTGGCAGGTGCCGCGCATGCCGGGGCTGGGCGATGTCGACTGGAGCGGCTTTTTCTCCGGGCTCTACCGCGCCGGCTATGACGGCTCCGTCATCATCGAACATGAGGACAGGCGCTTTGAAGGCAGCGACGATCAGGTCAAGCGCGGTTTCCTGCTTGCCCGCGACGTGCTGCGTCCCTTCGTCAAATGACGAGGTGAATGGCTTGGTTTTGACCCCGTCGGGAGCAAAACCCTGGAACTGAAAAACAATGTGGAGGAGTACTGACATGAAGAAAATACTGACCATGGTCCCGCTGCTTGCCGGCGTAGCCATCCTCGCCTCGGTGGGCGTCTCGTCGGCCGAAGGCAAATACACGATCGGCATTTCCAACACCGTGCAGGGCAATGGCTGGCGCGAGGAGATGGTCTGCGCGATGAAGGCGCAGGCGCTGGCGTCCGGTGAGGTGGCCAAGCTCAACATCGCCCACCGCAACACCGATGCCGCCGGCCAGCTCGAAGACATCCGCAATCTGATCAGCGCCAAGGTCGACGCCATCGTCGTCAACCCCGCCGATCCCGCCGGCATCAAGGCGGGCCTCGAGGAAGCCACCAAGGCCGGCATCGTCGTCGTCGCCGTCGACCAGGCGGTCACCGAACCGTCGGCCTACATCATCTCCAACAACCAGGAGCAGTACGCCTATCTCGGCGCCAAATGGCTGTTCCAGCAGATGGGCGGCAAGGGCGAGGTGTTTTACATGCGCGGCGCCGCCGGCGCATCGGCCGACTCTGATCGCGACAAAGGCTTCAAGAAGGCGCTGGCCGAAAACCCCGACGTGAAGGTCGCGCAGGAAGTCTTCACCGGCTGGCAGCAGGACCAGGCCAAGCAGCAGATCCTCTCCTTCCTGTCGACGGGAACGCCGTTCAACGGCATCTGGACGTCGGGCATCGACAACGTCATCGTCGACGCGCTGGTTGAATCGCAGGCGCCGCTGGTGCCGATCGTCGGCGCCGACAATGCCGGCTTCGTCGGCCAGTTGAGCTCGGTCAAGGGTCTGGTCGGTGCGGCCGTCACCAACCCCGGCTCGATCGGTGGTGCGGGCGTGACGCTTGCGCTACAGATCCTCGACGGCAAGAAGCCGGCGCAGCAGACCGTGCTGGTCGACCCGCAGCTGTGGGACAACGCCACCGACGAAGGCAAGGCCAAGCTGAAGGCAGCGGCAGATCCGTCACTGAGCCCGGAATGGCCGGTCTCGATCTCGATCCCTGAGTGGACGACGTACACCAAGGAGCAGATCGTGGCGTGCAAGGGGCCGGGGGAGTAAGGC